>CALJMY010000125.1 GCA_937981905.1 uncultured Enterobacterales bacterium | reverse complement strand
TTTTTTTTCATTTTTTTTGTTAATTAAAAAACAAATTTTTAACTCTCGTAAGTTGTTGTATTTAGGGGCCTTATAGTAAGGGGGGGGTATTATTTATTTTTTTATACTCTATTTACCAATATCTAACAACTCTATTTACACTCTTTACTAAGTATTTATAGTAATAAGCACCTTGCAACTGTAAAACCCCTTTAAGCCCATTTATTTTTTACAAAAAACACAAAAGAATAAAATGTAGTGAATTCATAGGCTTGCGTAGGTCTTTGGATTTCTATAAAAAGTAAAAAAATAAATCTCCATAACTGGCGATGTTTGCTTTACTCGTTAGTAGGTTTTGATTATGAGTTTTAATTATTTGTAAAGTATTTTTATATAACAAATAATAATAACTATATTTGTTATAGGTATAAAAAAAGCACCTTATAGATGCTTTAAAATTGAATTACTTATTGGTTATGTTCTATAAAATAGATTAAACCTTTTTTATTTTCTTATCATCAATGATGATTTTCCCTTCACCCCTTAATACAGCTAAGGCGTTTTCCATTGCGTCTTGGTTGTGCTGTAATAAATCCTTAGCTATTTCTTTATAGTAATTCTGTCTTTTTAGGTAGTTTCTAAGCTCTGACTTGTATCTCCACCCTTCATTTTTATCGCTCTTAGACACTGTTAAACGCTTAATTATAGCCTCTTTAATGCCCTCTAGCTTATCCTCTACTGTAGACCCTTGCGCTGCTTCATTTACTCTTAGGTTGCTGTGCAAGTAGTTTATAGAAGATATTGTTATTTTAAGCGCAAACAATACGTGTTCAGCTTCTATTTGTAAGTTTCCATTAACCAGATTATCTACAGCTAATGTAGATGCTAAACTGGTAACTCTACTTGGTAGCCTTGCGTATAAAGCGCCGAGTCTATGATGGTTTATAAACACCTCACTATCATAATGATTTGAAATAGTAGCAAAAAGTTCTTGAGCTTCTTTTGATGCTGTTATTTTATAACCGTTTCCATTAAATTCAGCGTCGATTCTTTTTTGTGATGTGTCGCTTGCCATTTGCTTTATGGCTCCAACTCTCGCTAATAATTGCTGGTATCTAACCTCCATTTTACGTTTGAATTCTTCAGAAACGTTTATCAAATCTTGGTTTAAGTGAGATCTTTCATCACCACAATCAACGATAATAGTACGACCTAAAAACCCATTGCCAATAGTTCTTTCATTTATTATTCCAGCTAGTTCTGTTGGCGTTGAATAACCTGAAAGACTAAGCGCAGGGTTTTCGATGCCGGTGCCGATCTGATCATATGTTTTTTTAAGATCGTTTATTTTGTTTTCAAAGTCAGCTATTTCTATATCAATAAATTTAATTTTTTCTTGCTCTCGGTCAACGTTATAGCCTAGCCTAATATCTTCTTTAGCTACTTTCATTTTTTCAAGCCTTGATATTCTTGTTAATATTTTATCTTGAAATTCTCCAACGTGCATAGCTGCTAACGTTATGTCGTCAGATGTTGCGATCTCAAGTAGCATGGAGGCAATACCAGCTTTATTTTGATCCTTATCTGCTACTTGCCCCATTATTGAATGCGCTTCATCTTTTAAATAAAAGCACTTGGCACCATCTACTAGAACTCGTATCAAATCTTTATCCGATCTAATGTCACCATATAAAACAATGTCGTTTGGTTTTAATAGTTTTTTAGCTACTCGTTGAGGTCGCTCTTTACCAGCCGCAGATACACCAAGCGTTATTGTTATTAGGTTCATACTGGCCCCGTCATAACCTTCAATTCCAGAGGCGGCCATTGTTAATATTTGCATAGCCATTACAGAATAAGCACCACCTTCTAAAACCCTATGCGCACCGTCACGCATATAATCGACAATATCGCCAGCTATTGATGGCGGTCTATCAATATCAACATCATCAAGATTAATCCCCTCAGGTAAAGAATTTAAAGTTATTTCTTTGCTCTCAGTTTTTTTATTCTCAGAGCTGCCACCCATCCAACTACCAAACGCCGGCATTTGTGGGGCTTGTGCTTGTTGTTGTGGTTTTTCTTTAGCTTCTTGTTTTGGTGTCTGTATAACTTCAGGCTTTTCAATAACTGGTTTTACTTGCTCCGGTGCTGGCGCTTGTTTTGGCTTAATTCCAATAGCTAAACGCATAGCCGCCTTACATGCTTCATCACCGTGCTTTTGTCTGTAGTCATCCCAATCACCAAGCTCAGGCGGTAACGCTACAATAGCAGCAAACGGGTCGGACGCTTTATTCGCGTAATATTCACCTGGTCGCCTGTTATGATTTTCGTCGATTTCATCATGATCACCAAATACAATAATGTTAGATTCCGGATGCTCTATTTTAACTTGTTTTACTGCAGCTTCTAAATTGCCTGTATTAAATGCAACGTAAGTTTTGAATTTAGTTAATTTGTTGATGGTTTTACCAGTTGCATAACCTTCAACAACTGCAATCGTTTTGGTTGTGCCATCAATAACATGATTAACGCCTTGCATATCACCACCAAACAACGGGCGCTTTTCTCCGTCTTTCGTAATTTTTTGCACGTTAACTAATTCATTATTTTTATAAACGGGTATCAATAAAAGATCACCTTTCTCAATAATTCCGTTTTGGCTGTAAATAGGTGAGCCGTTAACCTGCCATTCACCGATAAAACCTTTATTGGTTAGATAGTCGTGGCTTGATGTTATAGCCGAATCCATTAAAAGCTGAGCGCCTTTTTTGGCTTGCTTGATGTTAGCTTCACGAACTGCATCATGATCAACAATGTGCACACGCTTTTTAGGAATTGTTTTTAATTGCGTATCACCAATTAATTCTTTGGCTGTGTCCATTACAGATTTACCAATATAGCGAGATAGCAATAATAAACCGCCTCCGCTTTGTGGCTCACACTGAGAACAAAACCAAGTTCCACGCCCGTTTTTATCATCAAATCTAAATCTATCTTTACCACCACAAACAGGGCAAGGGCCATGTTTACGCCCTGACGGTAATTGACAGCCGTAATTATTTAATACTGTTTGCCATTGCCCGTGGAATTGGTCATGTGCTTTATCTACCGGAGAAGGTTCGTTACTACTATTATTGTTGTTATATTTGCGCTCACCACTATGACATTCACAACCAACGTCTTGTAATGATTTTCTTGTTGTGTGGCCACATGATAATAATAAAGGAAATTTCATTGTTGATGCCTTTTGCTGGTTTTACTAAAGTGCTTCTTTTATTGAAGACAAAGCGTCTTCTATTTTTTTTGTTTCTTCTTCGTTAAATTTTGATTCCCCTCTGTACTTCTCAGGATTTACCACTGAAGAAATACGGAAGTAGCTAACGCCTGACTTATCAGCTATTGATTTAGCTTTAACCCCTGCTGTTACCGCGTCTTTTATTCTAGTGTTTATGCTCATTGTTTTTACCTTGGTTATTTTGATAAACAGATATTAATTCAAAAAAGAACTTGATTCAAGGTAAATATTGATGTTTAATACATCCATCGAAACGAAATAAACTATTTTAAATAACAAACGGAGTAATAAAAATGAACCAAGCTCAAAGAGTATTAAACTCAAAAGCCACTACACATAAAATGTCAGACAGAAGCTACAAAGGCGAAGCCCCAACCTTCACCAAAATAACAAACCCTAACAATGGACTTGAGCAGTTTGTTAAAACGTCAAAAGGAATTCCTTTTATACGTGTCTCTAAGTAAGCAACCAATTAACCAAACAATTTAACAGCCAACAATGGCACAAAACAAACGGAGCTAAACAAATGAGCGGATTTTTCTTAAACCAACCAAACCAAGACGATATTAATTACGATGGTTTTTTTGACGGGCAAAACTTAACAATCCCAAATGACACTGAATTAACAATCGCGGTTACTGATGGTTTTGTTGGTATCGAAGAAGGTAAAAGCCTTCAAGTGTGCATGATTAACGTTGTGGTAACAACACAGGGTGAATTCTTCGGGCAAAAGTACAAGTACAATGCAAAAATATTTGATATGGATGCAAGCAAACGCGATCTGGCTATGCGCAACTTAGGCGTGTTAGATGCTCAAGCGGGTTTTCCAATGACCAATGGCCAAATTGAATTAAACACAGAAAGCATCCAACAGTATTGGGCAGGAGTTGCCGAAGCGCGTGTTAAATTTGGTTTATTCGTTACAGATCCAGAAGGTGAGCCGGACGGTGTATCTCGTGAAATCAACTTTATTCGCGGCTTTGGTTACTTACGCGAAAAGATGGTGCAAGCAGGTCAAGCAGGTGGCGAAGAAAAAGCAGCAGAGCCAAAACAGCAAACGGTAGCAGCTAAACCAAAATCAGTAGAAGATGAATTTAACGAACCAGATATTGATTTTGATTAACCAACAATAAAAACAACATAGCCGCCATTATTAATTGATAATGAGCGGCTTTTTATTTGACTTTGACAAATATCAATGTAAGCTTAAAAGTAGATAATCTAACTAAGCAAAAAGGTCTACATATGGGTAAACCAGCATTAGAATTAACAGGTAAGAAATTCGGACGATTTACAGCAATAGAGCGAGTAGAAAAACCAAAAAACACCAAGCAAAGCGCAGCTTATTGGCTTTTCGAATGCGAATGCGGAGAAAGACGGGTAAGAAAAGGCTCTGAAGTCGCAAGGGTTGGCGGTTCTTGCGGATGCTTAAAATCAGAAGTAAACAGAAAAGCCATGAAAAAAATGCAATTAGAAAAACATGGAACTGTACTAGATAGGTTTTTATCTAGGTTTAAAAAATCTCATACAGGTTGCTGGGTATGGGAATCTCATACAGATAAAGATGGTTACGGAATACTTCCGGCCAATGGTCCATCTATAAGAGCGCATAGGTTTTCTTTTGAATATTACATCGAACCAATAATAAAAGGTAATGTGGTTTGCCATACCTGTGATAATCCGTCTTGCGTTAACCCTGATCATTTATTTCAAGGGACAGTAAAAGATAACTGCAACGACATGATCGATAAAGGTAGAGATAAAATTATAGGTTCTAATAATAACAAATCTAAATTAACCGAATCTGACATACCAAAAATAAGAGGTATGGATGCACATAATTCAGTCATTGCTGCTGTGTTTGGTGTTTCAGAAAGCACAATAAAAAGAATAAAAAACAAAACATTATGGAGGCATGTAAAATGAAACTAACAGCAAGACCATATCAAGAAGAAGCAATCCAAGCAGTTATAAGCCATGTGAAGAAGCGCCTATCCCCTTGTATGGTAGAGTTACCAACGGGTAGCGGCAAAGCCTACGTAGTTTCCAGGCTTGCTCAGTTCTTTTCTGAAGTCGCACCAAACAAAAAAGTATTGTGTATAGCACCCAACAAGGAATTAGTGGAGCAAAACCACGAAACATACACTATTCAATACGGTTTTCCTGCATCAATCTATTGCGCCAGCGCTGGCCAGAAGTGCACTAGATGCCAAGTAATATTTTGCAGCCCTCAAAGTGCATTAAAAAACATAGAAAAAATAGCACACATGGGGGTAAGTGGAATAATACTTGATGAATGCCAAATGATAACCGAGTCAGTAAAAAAACTTATAAAATCTGTTTTGGAGTATGAGATCAGAGGTGTTTTAGTTAATGATAAATGCCGTATCATTGGGACAACAGCTACCCCGTACAGAATGGGAACAGGCTATATATACTCAATTGATTCTACTAGTGAAGAAGATATCATTCTTGACGAAACAAAAGCGGTAGAGCCTTATTTTTCTAAACTGGTTTATCGTGTATCAACCAGTGAATTAATAGAAGATGGATATCTAAGTCAATTAGTTATTGGTGATATTAGCGACCAATACGATACGTCAAAGTTAAAAACAAACAGTATGGGTAAGTTTACGCCAAAATCTGTAACCGATACATTTTCAGGCAACAGTAAAACAGAAAGAATAATAAAAGAAGTTATTCACCGCTCTAAAGGCAAAATGGGAACCATGATATTTGCTTCAACAATTAGTCATGCTGAAGAAATTATGGATTATTTACCAAGTGATTCAAAACTTGTTACCGGTCAGTTAAAGAAAAATGAACGAGCGGAAATTGTTAATTCGTATAAAAACCGTGAATTTCAATTTATTGTAAATGTTGATGTGTTAACGGTTGGTGTAAACTTTCCTCATGTAGATGTTATCGCAGTATTAAGAGCTACAGAAAGCGCTGGATTACTTCAACAAATAATTGGAAGGGAGTTAAGATTACACCCAGACAAAGAGTTTGCATTGCTTTTAGATTACGCCGAAAATATAGAACGCCACAAATTACAAACCGATATTTTTACGCCTGAAATAACAGCGCGTGTAAAGTCTGGCGAGTCTTCAGAAATAACTGTAACGTGTCCAGCTTGTAATGCTATATCGAATAAAAAACGCCGTAACGACGCCGCGTATGATGGTTTAGCGCATGATGAATTTGGTAATTTTATTATTAGTGGCACCGAAAAGGCGATCCGCTGGGATGATGAAGGCGATCCGTGTGCGTGGGAAGGTATACCGCTAACAATGGAAGTGTTAGATCCAACCACTAAAGACGATTTTGGCGAATGTTCGTTTAAAGAAATACCAGTACCAGCACATTACTCACGCCGTTGCTCAAATCCTGAAGCGTATATCATGAGCGGTAAGCCTATACAATGCGAGCATAGATACAGCATGAAAATATGCCCTAACAGCGATTGTCACGCTGAAAATGATATCGCAGCGCGTCATTGTGTTAAGTGTAAAGATAGATTGGTTGATCCAAATGAAAAGCTCGTTGAAAAAGCTGGTCAAGCTGGGGTTATTGCTACGGGTGAAACAAAATTAGTTAAATGTATGAGCGCCAGGTATGAACCATATATAAGTGGTGTCGGCACATTCTCAGTAAAAGCAACCTACGCAACCGAGATCGGATCTGTAGTGGCTTGGCATACTAAGCGACAGCATTGGGTTTTTAATCGATTAGCTAAGGCTAATAACTGGAACCCCGAAGCGATAGATGAAAAATATTCTCAATGTGATTTATGGAAAGTAGCACCGCACGAAATAAAAGTTAAAAAATCTTTAGGTCAAAATGGCTATGCAAAATTTGAAGTTAAAAGCGTTGAGTTTTTAGCGGAGCAGGTAGAAGAGGAAGAAATAACAAATTAATTTAAAAACATAGTTGCAATAATGCGGTATTGTGTTATTATTCTTTTATCGAAACGAAACAACATCAAAAGGAAAATAAAAATGAAAGTAAAATTTAACCGTGAATACTTACCAATCCTAGCCTCGTTTATGGCTGTGAATGACGTCCGTTATTATTTAAATGGATTTCATGTAAAGCCACATCCTGAAGAGGGTGTAATTTTAACAGCTACCGACGGTCACCGTTTGGTAACTATCCACGACAAAAAAGGTTTATGTGATGGTGAGTATATCCTACCTATATCAAAACCACTTCTTGCAGCAGCTAAAAAAACAAATATCAACAAACTGCCTTTAAACTCTGTGCAGTTTATTGACAACAAGGTTTATGTTTTATTGCATAATGAAGATGATGAATTTGACTTCTTTAAAGATGATAACGAAAGCCCTATGTCGCAAGTTCCACACGTTGAATATTTTTCTGTTATCGACGGTCGATTCCCAAACACTAAACGAATTTTTGCAGCATTTAAGCCAAAACCAACAAGCAGTATAGGCATAAACGTTGATTATATCGGTAAGTTAAAATCAGTAGTAACAAATAGAAAGTTTCCTCAGTTAAATTTAATGTTAAGCGATAAAGACGGGGTTGTTTGTGCTGTTAGTGGTTACGATAAAGAAATAGTTTCTTTAATTATGCCAGCTCGGTTTGACGATGAAGAATTAGCAGTCCCTGAATTTGTGCAATTTGGCGGTGGTGAGCCTCGCGAGTTATCAAAATGAACCTAAATAAAATACCGCCACAAATAAAAGTATTTGGTGATACTTCGTTTCGTGGTGATTGCCCTAAAGAAACGCCAGAGCAAATAAGTTTTCTTTGTTTGTTGAAAGCTGAGTTTCCAGACCTTGCAAAAATCGCGGTACATATTCGCAACGAAGGAAAGCGCACCAAGCGACAAGGCGCACAGCAAAAACTCGAAGGTATGAATACAGGCGCTAGTGATATTATTATCCCTTGTGTGCCGCCCATGTTAATCGAGCTTAAAAGACGCGATCACACCAAAAGCTCAAGCAGTGAAAAACAATTAAAGTATTTAATTGATAGTGAAAAACAAGGCGCTTTTGCTTGTTATGCGCTTGGTGCTGTTGGAGCAATAGAGGCGGTCAGAGAATGGCATTCTATAACAAACCAAAAATAGGAATACTCCCTGCTGATCGTTGTCCTGCCGACACTAAATGGATTAACGAAAAACTTGGTTATTTAAACGATGAAGATCGTAAAAAAGTATGTAATGCATATAGCCAAGCTTTCAGGGATGCAGCCGACAAAGAGCCAACCGAGCATCGAAAAGAAGGTGCAGGACGTAAAGCAGCAAACACACGACTTAGAATTTTTATTGAAAAAAGATTCGCGGTATTTAATAGAAGGTAACCAAAAATGAAGATCGATATATTCAACACGGATAAAAAATATAAACTAGTACTTGCAGATCCACCGTGGGATTTTAATAATAAAAAAACTGGTGGATCTATGATTTCAGCAGCTACAAAAAAATATCGCACAACTTCAACTTATGACTTGTGTTGTATGCCAGTTCGATACTTACTTGAAGATAATTGTATTTTATTTATGTGGTATATGAATTCAATGCCAGAAGATGCAATTAAACTAGGTAAAGCATGGGGTTTCACTAAGTTCTTATCAATGAATGGATTGGTTTGGCACAAGATAACTAAAAACGGTTTAACTCATTTTGGTATGGGTCACGGCACACGCGCCAGCACTGAATCAGTAATGATCATGTATAACGGAAAGTTAAGTGATTTAATTAAAGATAAATCTATTCGAAATATTTTCGAAGCTAAAATGCCAGTGGATAAAAATAACAAATACATTCACAGTGCAAAGCCTGACGATTTTTTTAGTATATTAGACAGGCTTTGTGGCAACGTGCCACGCCTTGAAATGTTCAGCCGTAAAGCTCGCGAAGGTTGGGATCGCTTTGGAGATGAAGCATAAAAAAAGCCGCTAATTAAAGCGGCTTTTCTTAGTTTTTATCTATGCTATTTTAGAGTAAATAGTGCCGCCGCTTATTTGAAGTATTTCGCCAGAGCTTCCGCCAGCGTAATCCCAAAAACCACCGAATGACCAACCACTAATGGATTTAACTTTTTTACCCGCATCGTTCTCGCTATTCCAAGAAAGAATTTCCACTGGTATTCCATCGGTTATTTTATATATGGTTATTATCTGACCTATAGCTTCATCAAGTGCGTATTGACCTCTAACCCTGTAGCTTACATCAACACCATCATAATCAGCTTGAGTTATCGCAGCAGAAGCCAATACTGTAGTGGTCGCTAGCCCTGATACATCACAACTAACATCTACTAAATTGATAGTGTTACCACTGATATAGAACGCATAACCGTAAGCGCCTACCGTTTGATTAAACCCACCACCAAAAGACAATCCGCTATGATTGTAAAGCTTGGCTGTAAAGTCACAAACAGAATCAGGGGTGGCTATTTGATTGCTAAGTGGTGACGACATATTATCAAATGGGAATGTTGCGTGTATAGCGCCATTGTCTGCTACGGTAGGCAATATAAACTGATTAGCTATAGCTATAGGCGATCTAGTAGGCACCACACCAGCGTTTCCAACGGCATCAAATATTTTCCCCTCGATTAAAGATCTAGAATTGCTGCCAGATACTACAGACAAATACCCGGTATTATAATAACCATCAGATATTTTTAAAGGGTCAGGGGCATTAAACTGTATACGATTAAGCCCATATCTAAGCTTTGTTATAACGCTTGGCTGCTCTTCTACTCTGTCACCGAAAGGCGCTCTACCTAAATCCGCAGTTCGTTTCACCTTCTCTGTGCTAGCTTCGAAATTAACCGCTACGTTGTTAATCGTGAGCTTTGGCATTTCAGTGTTCAGAGTAGTTTCTAAGTAGTTATTAGTGCCAAACATATGGTACAGAACAGACTGTGGAGAGTCGCACCAAACCCATATGTCAGATAACTCGTCATTAGCAACGAAATTGCCTGTAGCTATTCTGTGTCTGAAGCCGAATTGAAGTTTAGATTGACTTGTTACCGAGTCTTCCCCGATTGTCTTAGATAACCCGCGACACCTATCATCAATTAGAGAAATATTTAATCTTTCGTCGTTAGCTGTGAATATCTCAGTTTTGCCGATATGTTTCAACATGGACATCACCTTTACTCTATGTCCCCGGCTATTTAGATGAACGCCATCGCTTTGATCGTTAGACCATGAAGCCATTGTTGATTTATTATAAAATTCAATAACATCATCGCCAATAGGGACAACATCAATATCTAATTTTTTAGCTACATCGTAAAGCGCGTTTTTTAATTGTCCTTTAACTTCAAGCAATGAAGCACCGCCGGTATTGCTAGCTGGGTCAGGTGTCATTAATACAGGTTCAATCCCAAAACCACGCAATTTTTTAACTAGGTTAGTTAGGTTTGTACTGTAAGTTTCTAGCGATCCACTATCAAAGGCAGCATCATTATACGCCCAGTTTAAAAACATATACTCAACACCGCTAAAGTCAGTATCAGGGTTGTTTAAAAAGATGTCATCTAAATATTGAACAGGGAAGTTATTAACTAAACCGGAACCGCCATAAGCACCATTCGCACAAATTATGTTATCATTACCGTAGAATGTACGCGCGAAAGTTTCAAATTTTTGTGGTAAACCATCCGGAGAATATGTATTCAAGTCTCCAATAGGAAGTACTGGCGCGATATCTGGCGCGGTTCCAGTTGTCGGTGGGTTGCTTGCACCCGTAGTACCAATACCTCTAACAGTAGAATCACCGTAAAAAGCGAGCTTAACAGTGTCGCCTTTTCTCATTTTTGCTGAAAGTTTTTCAATACTTGATAGGCGGGTATTCATATCAGCAATATTAAAGGTGTTTCCGTTCCACGTTAGCGAACCAGTACCTTCAAAATCGTATAAGTCATACTCTGAATCGGCATCAATCTCGTAAGGTCCTTGATTTATTATCATTGGTAACCCGTCACCCGTTCCACCGCTTACACGTATAACTTTCATTCGATCTAATATAGATGTGTTGAATGCGCTAGTGTTGCTTGTTGACATGCCTAACTGTTCAGCAGATATAACCATTTCATGTATTATCACTAAAGACAGTGAAGGAACACCAGTACAAGCTATAACATCTATTTCATTAGGTGTTGCTGATATTTGATATTGAGCTATAGCCATACTTCGATCGATGATTCTTACGTAATTTCCAGCTTCAACACTACCATCTAAAATAGCTCCACTTAATGACTTCATCCCAAGATAGTTTTTATTTTGTAATGTGGCATCGTAAACGCTCCACTTGCTCCCCGTACCCGGTTCTTCTTGGTTAGAGACTTCAAGAGAAATATAATTAACATTATCATGTGAAACGATCATGCCTTCAGTGTATTCAAAAGCTACGCCGTCGCCGTCATCTTCGATCCATGTTGGATAAAGGTTTTCTTGCCATTGTTTAAGGTTTTTAGTAATGCTGTTCATCATGCCGTTAAACGGCTGTCTTTCTATACGCTTTCTATTTACTGAGCCTTCCTGTAATTCATAATCAGGACCGTACCCCGTATCGTAAGACACTGAGCCACTTACACTTTCGTTCGGAACCTCTGTTTTATTTCCGTTTTGTGCAAACGGTTTTTTGTAGTATCTATTTTCATTAGCCATTGTTTTTCCTTTCTCGTTAATTAATTAATTTTATTATACAGCACCGGAAAAGAAATTTCCGTTGTA
The DNA here is from genome assembly GCA_937981905.1 of uncultured Enterobacterales bacterium. Classification (GTDB taxonomy): domain Bacteria; phylum Pseudomonadota; class Gammaproteobacteria; order Enterobacterales; family Psychrobiaceae; genus Psychrobium. Next base: position 35,353 of record CALJMY010000125.1, on the reverse strand, counting down.
AAAATTTTCATCATCTGCAGCAAAACCCCAACTTTTAGCGTTCAATATCCTGATCTCTGATATTTCTATGCCTATCGGTCTTGGCAGTAGGTCGCGTTTATTTATCTCAACAATAAATCTAGATATGTCAGAATCTAACAACTGATAGACGTAAGTCATATCAAAATTATCTAGTGCAACTATAACACCCGAACCAAAAATATTCGCCATTGCTGTATTGGTTTGAATGATAGGCCCACTAATGGCTAACACTTTAAACGCTTTTAATTGAAGTATTATTCTTTTTTGTGCTGTGGTGAATTCGTAAGAGTTACCACCAACACTAGCAAAAGATCCATTATTGAAATTTTCGTTATTAACACCAAAACCCCAAGACGGGTAACCATCAGGAGCAGGACCATCAACGCCAGAAACATCCTCATCAAGAATAATTGACCATACAGCCAAACCAAAATCATTAGCGGTTGAAAGTGTAAACACATCACGCGCCCAATCATTCCAAAAATCACAATGATTTGTTTGCATCCATTCTTGATCGTTCTTAACAAATTGTTGAACAATGTCAGCCGCCGATCTCTGCCAATCCAAAGCGGTCAATAAATTTATTTCGCAATTGTACGGATCGCTCATACGTTACCTCTAAACCAGTACTACGGTAATTTCACCGCGTACAATAGTGGATTTCTCATAAATAGCGTTTGTTATTGTATCAGTACTAAACGAGTCTCCAATTTTAGCTAACTGGCATTTTTTAACAAAAACATCAGGTAACTGAGCATTGACAGCACTAGCAACTTCAAAAGGTGAAGCATCAAGCCCTAAAGAAAAGCCTGGCTCGCCTTCCACCAACCCTTCAGCATAATCCAATATTGCTTGTGTAATATCTTCAACAGCGTTTTGAGACTGTGACACTCGCGCTTCAATAGTGCATTTAATTGGAACTTCTGTGGCTCTATCAATTAAAACTTCTGACAATTGACCAGAGATAGGATCAGTATAATCATAACTCACTGAACCATTGAAAGCTGTACCCCAACGATTAGTGTAATAAGCCTCTGCTATTTCTGAAGTAACACCACCGTCAACACATAGCCATGATGATTTTGCTATCATTGACACACCGTCAATCGTTGTCGCTGAACTTGTGTTGTTTTCTCTAAACTGAATACCGTTAACACCCTCAAGCTTGAACACGGCAGCTATAACAGACTCAGCAACCGATCGAGTGTTTGCGCCAAGCTCAGATCGTCTTTGTCTCTTTGCTGATACATCGTTTTGCTCTAGCTTTCCTTCAGTCGCAGCAACTTCATTGTTAACCGTCTCCCAACCAACAACGCCCGATATTATTTTAGTTATCTCACCGATAGCGGCAGGAATTGGGCCGTAATTTAATGATCGAAACGAGGCGGTAACTGTGTTTCCTGTACCGATTTGCGTAGTATCAACCAAGAACCAAAGCTGTTGGTTATCATCTTCAACAAAAGAACCCGACGGAATGTTTGTACCAACAATACCCGTCAATGTTAACTCAACAGTAGACTGCTCTTGACCATCACGAGCACCACCCACCAGCGACAAGTGAGCATCAACGAAAGATCCATTTGCCATATTTGGATTTAACTGATTTGCTAAATCTGAGTTATTACGCGCAACACTGATCCGCTCGTTAGTTGTCTTGTCAATTAATCGACCTTCAAACGAAGACGGATCAACAGTAGCATCTTCACCAGCAATAGCACGCCATTCATTTTCTACATCAGTTTTTATTGTTGATGTATTGGGAACTATTACCCCGTTACTTTCTACATAGTTATAACTCATAATTGATTAGCCACCGTTGTATTGCCGTAAATTGTGCTTATTTCAACAGTATAACTTAAAACGTTGTCTTTGAATTCAAAATCAAAACTATTGATACCATTAACACCGTTTACCGCATTTATGTTAGATCTTGCTTGGGATTCGAAACGTTGAAAGTTTGGATTTCCAGTAAATACATTGTCAAAATATTGAATACCTTTGTCAGCGTCGAAGTTTAATTCGTCAAGTTGTTGGCGCATTGCTTGCTCACAGTTTTGTGAGATAACATCAATATCAGTTACCCAAACAAAACTCCCATTACTTATCACTGGATTTCTGTTGCCGTCTATTTTTATCGCTTTCATTATGTGTTTATTCCTGTGTTACCTGGTGGAGTTCCTGCAGGGTGAATATGGTCTTTTAATTCTTTACCGTTAGCCAATACACTAGGCGCTGATAACGATACAGGGCTAGCAGCTGCTCCACTCGCATCAATAGTAAAGCCGTTTAAATCAAAACCACCAGGCGCAATACCTGTAACGCTTGATCCGTCAATATTAATTGTAACTGAAGAAGTTGCAACGTCGACACTATCAATACCCATAATAACACTAGAGTCATTATTCTTGATCCGTATCTCATTGTTATCAATAGCGACCTTAACCGTGCCGTCACGCGTTTGTATAACCATAGCTGTAGCGTCTTCTTCTGCTACTGTGATATTGGTCATAATATCAGGAATAAACCGAGCATCACTAAAACTGTGCATTCTGCTTGTTGGTGGTTCAACGTTTGAATAAGATTGTAAAAATAAACTGATATCACGATCACACGCATCTAACCAACCGATATCTCCAACCTTTACAGGAAATGACACAAACTTATCACCAGCGCCAAAAGTAGCAACAGGCAAACCCTCTATAATAGCTCTTTCTCTTGAAGTGCTATCTTGGTTCACTATTTTAATTAAAGGTCTTACATTTACTTTTGTTCGACTAATAACCTTGGTTACTACGCAAGGGATCGACACTTCTAAAGCTCGGTTGGTTGTCTTTATTATCCTATCAACTAGTTCAGGTAATAAGTTTTCGTACTCGTCTATTTCATCCATTTATCTAGTCCTATCCAAGCGGTTACATTCTGCGACATAGTAAAACGGTACATCACGACTAGTTACATGAAAAGGTAATTTTCTCACTTTGTAAGATCCATTTAACGACGGATTGATTTCAGACGTTAGATCTATTTGACCGCCAATGCGCGTAACAGTATCAAAAAGCATTTTAACTTTTACGCCGTACTCTGTGCCTTCTGCCGATATTAGCCCCGAAGTTTTATCAAGTACACGTACAGGTAAACCGTTTGCAGGTATGCCACTATCATTAATATATAACGTATTGTTATCAACATACACATTAACTGTATTCCCTGCTAATGCTTGAAGCTGTGACAATGAAGCTTGAGCTGATCCGGTAAAAGAGTATCTAGCGATTTTTCTATCTGTTATTTCAAACGATAAAGTATAGCCGTTGTCTTCTGCTACCCACTGAGCGATTGACGATAAATTAGTTATTTCTGTAGCACTTCTTGAGACTATTTTAGCTCTATTGTCGAAACCTTGAATACAACGTAAAACAACACCTAAGTTTGGTTTAGGTGTACCACGCGATCGAAACACACGACCTGTATACAATACTGTTGTACCTGTTTTAACTCTTCCAGCTTCAACCGTTATCGAAATATTTTTACCTTTATTAAAAAAAGGATTTGTTTCTTTAAGAATGCGCTCACGGTCTGCACTCGCAAGGTTTAAAATAGTAACCTCGCATTGGTTCATTACTGTTTCAGAAGTTTTTATTCCTTTAGCGGAAATGTACAAACCTTCGTATTGAGTCGCTACGCCGCCAGATGTTAACGTTACAATAACGATGCGTTGATCTAAATCGCCATTAGTAAATTCACCACTCATAAATCAGCCGCCAATCTGTACTCGTCAGTTTCATCTTGAGTTAAATAATATAAATACTGTGAAGTACCAAAGTTTGAATAATCTGGTATTTCATCCTCAGGTAAAGACAATAAAATATTACCGTTAATTTCTTGGTAAGTATAAGGCAGCAATAAAATATCATTAACCATTTTAAAGCCTCTAACCACGCTAACCGAATTCAACGATAAATCATAAGACATATGACCATCAATAGAATAGATTTTTATATCGTAGTTATTACCACCTAACGGCACCGTAAACTGTTGGCTCGGTATCGCGTCAATATTAATTAATTCCATTATAAAATACCTGTTGATTCTAAAAAGTCTAAAAGTGTTGTTGAGCTTTCTACTGGTAATTTTTCACCAGTATCAACAGGATCCGCATTCACTGGATTTTTAACTTTTTGAGCTGGTAGTGTAGTTTGCTTAACGTCAACAAATTGTTGCTCGATAAAGTTAATACTAATAGCAATTGTATTGGCTATCTTTGAACTTTCACTATATGGGTAAGACTCAATATACATATTGTAAAAAGTATCAACACGGTTTTGAATAGTGAATTTAGTATTGTTTTGATCAGCCTCTTTTAACTTAGAGTAAACGCTTTTAAAATCATCAGGTGACAATATAGCCGACACAGTGATCGGCACTCGATTAATGATTTTATTATCAACGACAACTTTACCATCTTCGAGTGTATGCTCTGCAAAAGTATTACTTGGTGATGTAGACATTTCAAGAATACCAACTGTTTCGAATAGCTGGTTTCCATCTTCATCAAACAAAGCGGTAACTGGATCTTTTTCATTCTCAAAAAATAAAGCCATTATCTATCCTGCCCGTCTGCTAATTGTCCGATAGCCATTTCAACGCTTTCTTTCATGCTTTCATTGATAACGATTTTCGCTTGACTGCCAGACATGCCGCGAGCGTCAACATTAGCACCACCAATACTTATCGTGTTGTGTTGCGTACGTTGGTTAGAAGTAGCACCGCCGTGGTTTAGGTTAGTTGATGAATATTTACTGATCATCATTTGCGCCATTTCTGTATTGCTTGGCATTAAACCAGAACCAGCGTTCATTTTATGATTAACATTAACGTCAGCTTTAAACCAATCAGTTACACTATTCCAACCCTCTTTTAAAGTTTCGAACACTTCATTAGCCGTTTCTTTTAAGTCTTTAAACGTACCAACTAAGCGGCCTGTTGCCGAGTCAAGACCTTTCACCCATGCCGTTCTATCTTCGTCTAATATAGCTAAAGCCTTCCCTAAAAATCCTACTATTTCAGCTAGACGATTAAATGAATAAAACAAACCGTCAAACACCCATTGGTTTTCACGAAACCAAACTATAATATTTTCAGCGCCTTTTAAAATACTCTGCAACATTGGCAAAATAGTGTTATTCGAACTCATCCACAATGAATTAAATACGCGTTTTGTATCGTCCCATTGATCGTTGAATTTAGCCGCGTTTTCATAACCTTCTTTAGTTACGCCCCCTAGCATTTTTTGACGTTCAACAAGTTTATCTATTTCGTGTCGTGATTGTTGAAGTGTTAATATTGTTCCTTGATCTAAACCAAGCCGCTTACCGAATGCGAAAGATTTTTCAGCACTCATACCCTCAAAAGCTTGAGCTATTTCTGGTAGTATCTCAAACGCGCTTTTTATTTCTCCGTTTGCTTTCGTTGCCTGGATGCCGATCATAGCCAGTGTGTTAATTATTTCACCGCCGCCAGTGATTTCAATATCCTGTAATGATGTTTGCAACGATTCCACTGTGCCGCGTAACGCTTCAGCACTGCCACCATTTCTGGCTGCAGCTTCACCCCACGCATCAAGCTCTACAATATTTAAGCCGATTGTTTGTGAAAGCTTGCCGATTGTGTCGATTTGTGTAGCGTTATCAAAAACTTTCGAGGCGATAGCATCAAAAGCAATTAAACCACCCACCAAACCAGCGACAGACTTAGTAAGAGCGCCCACGCTGATCGAGTTGTCATTATAAGCTTTGGTAGTACCATCGACACCACCAGTCGCGCCCTCTGCTGACTTTTCAATATCATCAAGAGACTGTGCGAATTCGTCAGTTTCTTTGGCTGCTTTTTTTGAATCAGTTTCGAATAGTATCGCAAACGTACTGAGCATTGACATGAGATAGACTCGATTAATAAAAGTAATTGGATTGATTATATTACAAACGTTGATTTGTATCTACTAAGTTAAAAATAGTATTGACACGATAACGCGGTTTTGTTAAATTGCAGATATTGACAGAAACTAAGGTGATTTAAAGATGTTAGAAACACATTGGCAAAAAACGAATAAAGAACAATTTCCAGCTAAAACCAAAAAAGCTAAAGAAGCTAAACGCGTTAAGCCTGTGAGCGAAGAAGACAAGCTGAAATGTGAAGTACGACGCAGACGTGAAGCGCTTGAAGAAGAGATCAGAATCAATAAGGAGTTTAATGATTATGAGTGATAAAAAACCAAATAAAAAAGCTGTATTTATATTTATGTCTGTATCTACATGTTTTGTGTCAACGTTGTTTTTTTCTGCTTTGATGGTTAAGGATGTTTTTGTATAACACAAAAAAAAGCCCTATCAGCAAATAGGGCTTAAAACAGCAAAAGAAATAAACATGAAAAACAACATCAGCAACAATATTACACGTTGTTTTGTGTGTTGGCAAATTTAATTAATGAGGCACCCACATGAGCGACCTAAAACAATACCTATCTTTACAGTCTCGCATTGACGAGTTAGAAAAAGAAGTTGAAAGACTCAGACGAAGCAACGATAAATTTAAAGATGAAATGAATATCAACCACAAAAAAGAATTAGACAAGGCAAAAAAACAAACCGCAAACTGGAAATTCAAATACAATAAATTAAAGAACAATAAATCACCTAAAGTTACAAGAACAAGTAAAGCCATATTGGAAATGAAGAAAATTAAAAAAGATGGTTTCGAAGGTAAAGCCATTCGTCAGATTGAAAATGTAGCTAAAAATAACTTTATGAGTGTAACGTATACTAAAAACTTATGGGACAAGGTGAAAATTAATGAATAAAGCATTTAAAACAAAAACGTTTTTCTATCGTGGACTTAGCCACCAAGAGCTAACATTATTGCAAAAAGGCATTATGAAAGAGCTTAAGAATCATGATAAAAGAATGTCTAAACTAAAGCGCACTGAACGCCCTGATTGTGAAGGGGTTAGTTGGCGGTGTTACTGTTTAGCCGCATAATAAAAAGCCACAATCAAGTGGCTTTTTTATTTACTTCTTCTTCAAAGAGTCTTGATAAGCCCAATACTTGTTAGCTTCTTTAACCATCAAAGCTTCCCAAATATTTAGCATATCTTCAACGTCGTAATCTTCCCTTAATTCTTTGATCGTCGCGGCTTTTTCGCCAAGGATGAATCCGACAATTGGCCCAATATTTTCTTGCCTAACTCTTGCGCCTTCGCCATCCACTTCTGGGAGGTGCTCAAGAGGTTTGCGCTGTTGAAAAGCGCAGTATTGTAGTCGTGAACCTCACGCATTAATTTTAAAGCAATATCTGGATCTGGTATAGCAGTTTTTAACATGTTAACAGTTTCTAGTGACGCTGTACCGTCATCAGTAACAAGCTCGATAAATCTACCTTGCTCTTTTAACATGTCTTGTAATTTTTTAGCGAACACTTTATCAGTCGATAACATTTTTTTACGTGCTGCAGAGTCAAGTAATTCAGCACCAAGCCCGATCATGTATAAACCGGTATAGCCATCATATCGACCTATATTATAAGTCCGCTCTTCTTTTTCACCATTGACGTTACTTGTCAACGTGATTTGTTTTGGTTTCATTAACATAGATTTCACCTTATCTATTGCACTTAAAGAGAATAACTACCAGGGGAGGTGCGCCCTTTTCGACCCTAGATGTCTAGGTAGTTATTAATTTCTTACTTAAAAGCCTACTTCGATATTGACGGCAGGAGTACGAAACACCTTAAACCATTTAAAACCGTAAACAGGCGTCTTTATTTTACCAGAACTTGCCAGCGAAGTCGTTGCAGGACCACTTGTAATTTTACCTTTCATTGTTGTTGTTTCACCGTTTGGTAAAATTCGAACTAAGGTAATTACATCGTTAGCACTTGGCGATCCTTTTTCAGCACGATTATTATTATAAATCGTCTGTAAAGTTTCGTGATCGTCAGTCGCAGGAATAACAGCAAGTGAAGACTCAATTGGATTTTGAACAGTCCAAGAAATGGGATCGCCATTTGTGCCAAGCTCTAGATCTGATATATCCGTATTTGGAACATCAAACGGATCGGTATCTTTTGGAAATGCCGAGATCGGAACTGGCACATTAGCAAAAGTATTAGAGGCGCTTATTGTGTAAATCGCGCCATTGTGTGAAACGTCAGCCATAATATAACCCCTTAAATTAAGCTGTGACGACCTTCAACTTTATCCACGCTGTCGCGTTTAGAATAAACAAGAAGATAATCCATTGTGTTAGTTGTGGCGTCAGTTGTCACATCATACCAGTAACCGCGATTTTGTACGTCTAAATAAGCTTTACTGTCACCCGTCAATTGAGTGATGTAGTTTATTTGTGTGGTTGTTAATGTTTTACCAACAGAGAATGTGCCATTGGTTAACGCTAAAGAAATGCCAGCATCTAAATAGCTCATACCAATGCCTTGACCAACAAGATCGGCAGACACTTGCTCAAGCGCTAAAAACATACTTAAAAATTGTGATTTTAAATAAGATTTAAGCCATTGCTCGTTTGCGTGAACGCCCATTGCAGTTGGAGCGCTAGAGCCACCCGTTAAGCGACCTTTTTGCAAAAATGACACATCAACACCAGCTTCTTGAGTTTGTCCGTAGTAGTTAACGTTTAACGCATCGTTTGCGTCTGCTTCTGCATCAGTTTTAACTGACGGAGTTAATCGACTGTCAGTTTGATACATGTAGTTTTTACTAGCTGCAGGTTTTTCGTAGTTGCTAGCAGCCAATACACAAGCATGCAGCAAGTGGTGATACTGACCAGGGTAAGACAACATCATATTACAAGACGCATAACCACTGATTAAACCCGAGATAGCCGCGCGATTGATTGTTGTAACTGGTACTTCGAAAACGTATTCAACATTTCGACCGTCAGCAAAAGCAGCACCTTCAACTATCTGATCGTTAGTTAACGAGTCGATAAAAGAAAATGAACCATAGTTGTTATTAAGTGACGTTGAATCGCTTAACGTATCGGTAACGGTTTGAGCTTCAACACCATTACTAAATACAGCATTTTCGCCCCATCCAATAGTGTCAAGTAAATCAACAGTTACAGCACTGAATGATATATCGCCGTCAGCGTCGCCATTAGTATCAAAATCAAATGTAGTGCGTGCAGCATCATATACAACAGTTGTTGAAGCCATAGCTCCGGCAGTTGCTTGTATACGTGTTTGTAACGCTGTTGCTACATCTGCGTAAGTTGTCGCAGCTGAAAAGTCCAAGCCTGTAACGTTAAACGTTACACCAGCTAATAACACATCAAATGCGCCAGCCGTCACAGTTTTAAGCGTGTCTAGTGTTGGCAGAATTGAGCCAAAAACTTGAGCGCTTGTATTTGTATCAGCAAAGCGTGAGAATTGAATGTTTTCCGGTGACGTTGCCACTTTGGATATAAACCCGAAGTAGTAAGCCGCTTGTTTGTATTCTTCAGTGTCCGATCCGAAATAGTCGCGCAGTGAAGTCTCTAAAGAACTAGAAGAGAAATTTAAAACGGCACCAGTTGGCACGCGCTCGTTAGTTGTAAAAAGTCTCAATAACAATTCGCGAGTTGGGATAGCATCACCGCCACCGACCGCGCTTGTTACATCAACATATCTATTACTCGATATACTCATAGTATTTGCCCTTTGCAAAGGTTGTTATATAACAATCTTCATTATACGGCTATAAAGTTTTTTTAGCAAAAAGTGAAATAAAGCTTTACAGGAATGCAAAAGCGCGTTATTGTATAGTTATTGAAGGGCAGCAACTAACTAAACAAGCGAGAAATAAAATGGCTACATTAACTAAAGTATTAACCAAATTAGAAAGCTTGAATATCTCAATTACAAAAGAGTCTTTTGGGCCTACTGATTTTTATTACTTCTCAGCTAATGGTAGTAATTATGAGTTTAGTAACCAACCATCAGTTAATGATATAGCTGAAGGCTTTTGTAAAACATTCTCTGAGGGTAGCGCGTCAGTATACAAAACATTTAACGCAATGGTTAAATCAATTAAACTAGGAAGTGATAAATAATGACTAACTTTTACCCTGTAGCAATCAAAAAAGTTAACTCAATACTTAATAGATATAGTAACTACAGTGTTTTATCTATAGGTGAAGGAAAAATTATCATCGGTGACAACACCAGAAAGTGCAGTGTCGACACCTTCGGAAAGGTTCTTTGGTTAAACTAAACCCCCTCAACAACACACCCACCAACATCAACATAGTTAGCTGCTTTAGTAATTGAGCTAGAGTAGTTAACTAAAACGTCAAAATTAGGCATAGACTCGAAACGGTCTTTATCGTTTGTAAAAAACACAGGCCTAACATCACCAACGTTTTGCAGAAATATTTTATCATCACGCAAAGATTGAATAGCGTCAGGGCTATTTAGTAAGTCATGTATTAAGTCAGTCATATCTTCAGGAGTTCGCGCGTTTACATCGGTAAAATCGAATGAATGCGCCACACTGATTTGAATAGATTTATGTTTCTGTATAAAGTCAGTACGTTTGAATTCTGCGCCTGTTTGATAATTACGCCCGTGACCGTCACTACCTTTTGTAATAGCATAAAGAAACACGCGAGTTTTAACTGTGTCGTCACCGTCTGCGCCTGTGTATTGGTTTGTCGGTTGATGATTGCGTCCAACTTCAAAATCAGTAACACCAACTAGTGTTAACTGTCTTTCGATTTCAGCGATAAGCGCGATCATCATTTGGTTATCTGTCATTATTCCACAACCTCAGCGTATTTTTCTAGCCTAACGCACATAACATAATTCCAACCGCCCGACAAAAACCAAGCAGTGTCTTCTGCGACTTGCCACACATAACCGTCATAAATAACTTGATCCGCGTTACTATCGCGAGTCATAGCTTCAATTAAATCTGTATCATAAATTTTAATATAAGCTTTCTTTAAGTCTAAGCCCATCGATTGATATTGGGTAGCTCGTATTGGTTGTACACTTGCGGATCTTGTTGTTGGCTCTGCAAATGAACTAACATAATATCCAGCAGCGTTACGCACACGACCTAAATATTTTCGAAACAAATAATCTTGTTTGCCGATCACTGTCTGCGCGGTGGCGAGTAGATTTATTGGAAAATTCTTCATTTAAATACGACCTTTATTAGGGATGTAATACATTATATCTTTATAGTTACTTTATAGCAAAGTCACGCTTTACAATTAGTCAATAATGGGTTATTGTTACTCCACAACCAATGAGGAATAACTAATAATGAATAACTCAAACGAAAGAAGAAGAAAGAAGAAGAAAAGAAAAATGCCATTAGATATGAGGGCAAGATCTAGGCATAAATCCTTATCATGTGGGATCGTTCAGGTGTTAAAATACTTCAATTCAAAAAAAGTTATAGCTAAGTTTTTAAATACTGGTCACCAGGTAGTTTGTGACGCTAAAAGCATTCGATCTGGCTGCGTAAGAGATCCATACAACCCAAGGACGGCTGGTATTGGTTTTATTGGTGAGGGTTTATATGATAGCCTTTCTGCTAACGGAAAGCCTTATAGGTCATGGAATTGCATGATCAATAATTGCTACGGAAACCATGAAAGCACTAAAAAACAAGGGCATCATAATGGTTACACTGTAGTTCCTGAATGGCATAATTTTCAAAACTTCGCTAAATGGTATGAAGAAAACTACCCAAATGATGGTGGTAAATACACATTATGCAGAAAGATCAATAAAAATAAAGTTTACTCCCCTGATACTTATTTCTTTGCCACTTACTCATGCGCCATGACTGTTAAATTATCAAAAGGAAGAGTAAAAGTAACAACAAAAAGAAAAGGCAAAGGAATAGTAAAAAAACAAAAAAAGACCAACAAAATAAAAAACTCAGTTACAGGGGAGATTGTACATATAAATAACATGAAAGAATTTTCCATTAAAAACAATCTAGACTACATAACTTTAACTCAACTATGTAGAGGTACTGTCTCTCACCACAAAGAATGGAGAAAGGTAAATAAAATAGACAACTGATAATGGAAAACAACAGGCGATAATTTAACCCAAACAACAAGGAATGATAATACAGCTAACACCTTCAAAGTCTTTATAATCATTATCACTCTTCGCCTATGTTGTGAGTTAACGTAGTTATCATATTCTTAGAATCTTGCAACGGTGTATTATTTCCGTACGGGGCGCCGAGTTGACCCGATCCAGTTTCACCGCGAGCAATAGCAGCAGCTACAGCACCAACTAATGTACCGTTAATTTCTTGACCTTCGTTTTTAAGTCTACGTAAAGCCAATGTAACAGGACTCAGCGGTGTGTGTTGTCCTGCTATTTTGTTTCTTACATCGGTTTCAGCCATCAAGCCAAGCTTTCCGAATACGTCAGCCATGCTTGCACGACCTTCTAAAACGGCATTGGCACCGCTATCAACAAGGTTAATCCACTTGCTTTTATTCTCTTCGATAGCTGGTCTAAAAAATGGCCTAGGTGGTGCGCTTTTTGTGCCAAACTCTTGCCAGAATGCAACCTGTGAAACGGGTAACGAGTCTGTATAGTTAGCCGATGAAAACCAGCCAACTTGTAATTTTTCCGCGTGTGCGTCTTCTAAAGCTTGTTGTAAGCTTTTTAGTGCTGATAGATCTACGGAAACGCTAGACATTAAATAAATATAACTATCAAAGTAACAATAAATACTGCTACAACAAAAGCAATTTCACCTTTGATTTCTTTTTTATTTCTAAATTTGCTAAACATCAAAACACTCCACCAGCTTTTCTAAATGATAGGCGCTCAGGATTTCCACCAGCATAAAAACCACCGACAGATTGAACGCCAAGCAGCGCTATTAATTCACGCCCAAATGGCGACGAATTAAACCAGTAATGCCATTCACCGTCTACAACAGGTGAAGCCAAGGAAACACTAACATCGCCTTCGCTCGCCTGTGTAATAACACCAATGTTATTACCTGCGTTTACTTGATCTCGAATATACAACAAATGAGCTAACATAGCTTGGAGCGCGTATTCTCTACATACTTCAGGCATAGTGCAATCATTATCAGCAATATAGCACTTTCCTATTTCATACTGCGCGTTTAATAAAACGTCAGGGTATGCCGTTTCATCTGCGTACAAAGGAAAGTTAACACGAAACGTTGGTATATTGAGATCTATAGGCATTTAATTAATCCTCAACTTTACCCGTTTTAACTTCGGCTTTTGTTTTGGCTTTTAATTGATCTTCCGTCATTTGAGCGGATTTGTCAGCTTTTAATACTTCTGGCGCTTCGCCAATAGTAATAAAGCCACGACTAACGCGACGCATAAAACCAGGGTGAGCTTTTAGAATTTCTAACTCTTCCGCGTTAACTTCGGTTACTGCGAATTTAGTTTCTTTTTTCTCTTTGTTTGAAGCGCTATAAGCAACGTTAGCACCGCCACGGATAATAATAGCTTTTTCAATCACGTTTTTACTTTGTGACTGCTCACCAGTTTTTTCTTTTTTATCTTTGTACTTCGGGATCACAACATCATTAGACGCTTGTGAGTAAATCTTGGTTGTTTTGCTTTCTGTTTTTGGAGTTGCCATTTTCTGCACCTTTCTTGTTTGTTTAAAAATCTAAAAAATATAGATCCGATATAGAAAGTCTAGTTTACACTTAAATAACTATTAGGTCTATTTTTTGGAAATAGCGAAATAAATATTGACGCGTTCGCGGTAGTGTGGTATTGTTTGATTGAATTTAAATAGTAGAGAATAAATAAAAATGAAATGCAAAGCAGCTAAAAAAATGATCGAAAGTATAACCCCTGAACCTAAAAAAGATTCATACATGCCATTTAATGTATTTCCTTGGGATCGTGATTTTATGTGTCCGTATAATGATTTTGAAATGCAAAAAAGCAAAAGAATATTACTCAAGATTAAAAAAAGGTTTAACAGTAAATTAGTAAAAGAAATAAAATCCATACTTGATTATTGTGAAGCTAATTTTGTTATAGGCTTTGTCAGGTGTCACGAAGGAAGTAACGAATCCGATCTACCAGACAATCATATTGGTTGTTATTTTATAGACGAACACGAAAACGGTGGATTAAGTGGGGATTCTTATAGCGGCTATGGCTACATAAAAGTAAGTAAAAAAGATTATCTTAAATTCTCTTATGCAATGTAGCACCCACAAAAAAGCCGCAATTAAGCGGCTTTTTATTAACACAAATATTAATTAAATATCTGAATAACGAACCACGGAATATGGTCTTTTGGTGAAGACTCCGGCTAGGGCCGACGTATAACCTTCAGTAACACCGCCTTTAGCATTTGGCACAGAGCCAAGCGCACGCATTTTAGCCGGTACAACTTGAATCATAGACTCGCCACCGTCAGTGCCAGAATTATCAACTGAAACAGCTTTCAAGTAAAATACGTTTTCACCTGAGTTAGCTTCGTTGAATTGTGGAACTGTTGTAACTGTAATAGATGGATAGTTTTTATTTAACCATTCCATTGCAGTCATGCCGTTATTGAAAGAACCATCAGAGCGCGTTAAGTACGAGTTAAACGCTAGAGGGATTTCTAAATCAATGCTGTTCATAGTCGGATCTACATGGCCACCTGCTTGGATTTCTAAAGCATGGATAGCGGTTGATAAATCGTTAATGATTTCCACTGCCGTTTTAGTCGCCCAAGTAGTATCACCACCTGTACCCGTTGCAACAGTTACATAGCTTGGTAAAGTCGGATCGTTTAAGATGCCGTATGTTTTACCTGTACCAACGTTAAAGCCGTTAAACGCGATATCATTACGTAAGATTTCAAAACCTTCCGCTAATGCTTGACGTTTTTCGTTTTGCGGTGAAGTACCTGTTGCAGCTGCGCGAGCATCCGCTAACTGTGCATGTTGAATACCTAATTCAAAACGTACAACTTGGCGCGTTTCGTAAGTCTCATTAAATGAAACTAATGGCAAACCACCATGATCACTATAAAGCTCAGGATTAGAAGTGTGCTCCATAGTCTTTAAGATAACTTCTTCTAAGTGCCATTCACCAGCAGTAACAACCGGAGCAACTTGATCCGCTTTACGTACAACCGTAAGAATATTAACAACACCTGGTAAAAACTCTTGCAAGAATTGAACAGGAGTACCATTTGAAGGAGTTGTTACTGGTTGTGTAATGCCAGCATCTAACGCAACGCTGATTGCATTTTTGTTAAATGAACGAGCAAATGAATCACTAACAGAGATACCAAGCTTTTCAACACTAGCAGGGCGTAAAGCTAAAGCTTTAGCGTCTGCAGCATCCATCGCGATACCTTTATCAGGAAACTTATATTTTAATTGTGTAGACATGATTTAACCCCTTATGCCGTTTCGACTGTAGAGCCAGCCATATCAAAGTAAATTTCTGCAACACCTGCAGCCGTCACGTTTAAGCCTTTAACTAAACCACCAGGTAAACGAGTGTGACCAGCCGGAGCGGTTGTAGTTGGCGAGGCAGTAGCTAAAGCACCAGTAGTATCGCTGTAATAAACGAAGTCACCATTTGCAGCAGCAGCGGTCAATGTTACGAATAAGTAACCAGACTCAGCAACTTCCACTTGTGTTTCATTTGGTAAGTACGCTTGAGCCGCTAACGATGGACGAACCGACGTTTTAGGGCTGCATAAGATACCAGCGAAATTACCATTGGCAGCAACACCAACATTGTAGTTATTGCCGTTAGTTGTATTTACTACACGACCGACAATATTATTTGTTTCAACAGCGGAATCGATGATTGCACCGCGTGAACACTGATTGTCAGAACGTGAAAACTCACCAGGAATACCAGTGGCTTGAAATTGATTAGTAACTGAAGATTGCATAATTATAAGCCCAATTTATCAAGAGTTTCAGATTTAGCAGAATCAGCGCTATCTAAAGCGTTACCATGATCTACCGTGAATGTAGGAGCTTTGCGAGCCGCTAAAACACCTTTAAACATTGCCAATTCTTGACCTGAATCACAAGCAACGCCCATTTTTTCAAGTGCGTACTTAGCAACACCGTTAGCATCAAGATCAGCAGAATCAAAAGCGCCAACAATTTGAGCTGCTTTGTTTGCTAAGTCTTGCTTTTCAGCAAAAGCACGCATTACCGCGTTACCGTCCATAGCTGTAGATTTAAGAGTTTTAACTTCTTTCTCTAAGTCAGCCACTTTTGCAATTGCAGAGTCCATCGCTTCAGACTTTTTCTTTTCTTCAGCTTTTTTGGCTTCTTCTTCTTCCATGTCTTCGGCAGATTTCTCTTCCTTGCTCATGTCTTCAGCTTTTTTCTCTAGCTCACCGATTTTCTTCTCGGCTGCATCTAGCGCTTTCTGAACTGGCTTGATAGTCTCATCCATTGCCGCTTTTAAGTCTTCTTTCGTCAACATATTATCACCATTTGGTTTTAGGTTAAAATCTATGGAGTCGAGCGCGAAAACGGCTCTATCCATTGCTACACGTACATCTGAACCCATGCGAGCGGACTCGACACTAGCCAAATGGTTTCCACGTATTTGAGTTTGCACGACTTCGTATGATTGCCCGTCAGGAGTGATGCCACTTCTTATTTCCCACTTGCAACGAAAGCCACACGATAATTCTTTAAGCCCTGCGCGGATCATCTTTTTCAAGTCATCACCGAAAAGCTTTAACTTAGAATAAAGTGTACCACCTAAGAATTCAACTGTTTCACCTGTAACACCTTGAACACCCACAACTTCAGCAGGAGTAAACCCTTCACCTAGCATTACATGCTCAGGGATCCACGGTGTAAGTCTAAATGACTCGATTGTTTCAGGGTTGTTTAATTCTTCTTCAGGACGCCATACATTATAAACTTTTTCCGGATCTAAGTCAGGGCTGATACTTTTACCCAAGTACTGAAAAACGCCCGATTTAGATATAGGGTTTTGCGGTATAGTGATATAGCCGTTTTCGTCTTCTGTGTACTTCATCTTTATTAGTAACCGTCAATGTTTTAGCTAGTATATTGCACTTTTACAAATGTTGCAAAGGTGAGTTAAAAAAGAGTTGACCGAATAACGAAAGTGCGTTATTGTTTGTTTGTTTGCAGCAACAGGAAAACAGCAATGAACTCAACAATACCAAAACGACGCAGACAAAAAAGCGATCGAGTAATCCAGCAATTAGCTTATGAAGCTGATCGTAAGAAAATCAAACGTAAAAACCGTGATGATGAATACAAAGTGTTTACGACTTTATTTATTGAGATATACGGTCAAGATGCGTATGTTGATATTGAAAAGCAAGTAAGATCTATTATGAGTAAGAGAGGTTTGGAAAAATGCAAACAAACGACAAAGTAAAAATAAATTTCGACAACCTACCGCGAGGTTTACACCGCGACACTAGCGGCAATCCAAAAGATACGGGTGTTATCGTTGAAATTGAAAAAGATGGTTTATGCCATGTGTTATGGCCTAATGGCAAAACGAATGTGTATTGGAAGAATGAGTTGGAGGGTGAGCGAATGAACGAACAAAAAGAAACAAGATTAAATAACCCTGTTGAAGCTGTTGTTAGCAGTGAATTTATATACAGGAAATTTAGAGATCATGGCGAGCAAATAGTTGGATTTGATTGCGCTCACTGCGGTGAAAGCAATCTTTTTGACGGAGAAGACGCTGATTTCTTTGAAGCAACAGGGATTAATATGTATAAAAAGGTTCAATGTAAAAGGTGCTTTAAGCTCAGTAGGCTGGGTGAGGATAATTCCTGCCAACCTTTGGTTAGCAGTGAAATGCGGGAGGTATTAGGCTTGATAGATAACGCAATAACTAAAAGCAATGATGAAATTGAACTAGCTGATGCCGTTACTGGTTTATGTCACAATATTGATGAAGTTATAAGAAAGCATGATGAAAGTAATTCCTGCTAACACTATCATAAGGGGATCACATCCCCCTTTCACCATAACAAAAAACCGCAATTAAGCGGTTTTTCTTTATCTATTTTTTATTATCAAAGCTAATGACGGGTTCCATGTAGCAATTACAGAATGGCAAATCACCTGGCTTTCCTTTTACACCTGTTTTTTCGTCGATAACAGGTGGATCGCTTAAGCTAAATGTTTGACCGTTCAACACGTCACGATGAAAACAGCGAGGCTTTACGCTGCCGCCTGAGTGCCGCCATATATAAGTATCAACACCAACGTCTTGCATGCGGCTAGCTGTCAAACCTGTATAGCTCTTTTTTATCTGATCTTTAGCTACATTAAACGCTTTGTTTTTATGGTTCTTATACTTATCAGTTAGCGCGTTATGGATAGCGCCTTGTAGCTCTTCAAAGCTACTAGATGAATCAACAATCGAGCGACTAACAGCTTCTTTTATTTGTGTTACATAATTAGGGCCAATTGATTTTATATAGCTTGTTGCCTGATCGGTGCTGGCGAGAATTTTATCCTTTGTCTTTCCACTGATTTGACTTGTATCAATATCTAAGCCGCCGCTTATTTTTTCCATGCTTCGACCTAAGTCTTTAGCGCTTTGTTTTTCTATTTGCTTCATCGTGCTATTGGTCCATTTATCGCCGAATGAATTAAATCTATCTGTCCACTTAGTAACAAGTTTATTGGTTAGTAATATAGCTTGCTCGCTTATCGATGAATCCATTGCCTTACCCGTAACCATTCCAGCATCTTCAAGACTTTTAACTTGCTCAGTTTTTTGAATTGAATTCTTAGCTGTTGGTGTTTTGAATAGCTTGGTTATTTGGCTATAGATATCCTTGTGCATTTTTTCGAACATCTCAACAACAGGAGCCGCCATAGTATTAACGTTTTGCGGATTGATGCGCGTAGGTGTACCGCGTAGATTTACATCCCGACCTTGCACCCACTTTGTACGCTGTCCTGTTAGTTTTAGTTTGCGGTGTTTGATAGCCATAACTATTCAGTCTCGTTATTATCGTTATCAACTTTATTTATGGTTTCTTCGTCGTCATCAATATCATCGTGCGGAGTATCAATAACAACTTTTACACCAGAGTAGCCACTCATTTTGTCAGCCGATAAGTTTTCACGAATATCAACATCACCGATCGCACCCGTATTATATAAATTAACGGCCGTTTGAGATTTAATAAAATTAACTTCTGCTTGTTCTTTGTCGCTCATAACTTTAAGCGGATTCCAAACAAGATCTAACTCCATTTCTTTACCGAATTCAGACATCATTAAGCGCTGATAATGCGCGTGTGCTACATCTTCGAGGTTTCCAGATTGCAACGTTTCAAGCATGGCAATATCGTAATCTTCGTCAGTATCGCCCGTGCCTAGCCCACCGTGACCTGTGCCGAATAATTTACTAACAGGACGCTGAAAGATTGCAGCTACTAAGTGATAGTTAGCCCACATTGAAGTGTCTAAGTCTGCAAGTGACGTTTCAAGCTGGCTTGATTCTTCACCCATACCTATTACTTGAGTGCCGTAGTTATCACGAAACTCTGAGGCAGCGTTCAATGTCTCGATAAACTTAGCTTTGTTAGCCTGTGCTTTAGCCAAATCAGTTTTTCGTACATTCATACGCTTAGTCATTACAAGTTGTGGTATCTCGTTTGCGGTGCGCTCACCTGCATAAACTCTCTCGTATACTTGTTGAGTTTTACTAATACCACCATAACGGTAAGTTGGTTTTAAATAATCCACAACAGGATCGCCAGACAATATAATAAAATGGCTTTTGTGGTAGCGTTTACCATTAACCATCCAATAAGTTGGCTCATAATAATTAATTGCAGTTGGATCTGTAATATCTTTATCATTTAACTCAGGTGTTACCCAATACGGATCTATCTGCGCCATACCTGCATATTTTCCACCTTTGAATGAGTCAGGGTTAAAAGGTTCACTATAATCAAAATTCGGATCTGTATGTTTAAATAATACGTGTCGAATACCAAAAACATTGTTAAACGTTTCAGCTTCAATAATGTTTTGATTAAGTTTATATTTTTTATCTAACTTGGAGATTTTTCGGCTTTCTTCCTTTGGTAGCTCGTCGCCATTTTCTTGCACAAGTTCATAGCCGTTTCTCATTGCATCTTTAGCAGCAGACGAGCAACCCATTTGCACAATTTTATTTTGTGCAATAACAGCCATAGCGTAGTAGCCAATAAACGAAGAAGACGCGACAAAATAAGACAACACTTGTCTATTAACGAAACTAAACGCACCATCGTAATTAAGTTTATTACAAGCCGAATCCATAGCCGTACCAGCATCGCCCGAAGGAGTTGGGGCTTTAACTTGAATAACATTCTGTTCAATGTATTGAGTACGTGCAGCATCTAGGCCCAAGCCAAGCATTTCGCCCGCATACGGATCGTAGTCATCAACAACTTTATTTTTCGAGGATTTATAGCCTGGTATTAAGTCTTTCATTCTTTTTCTGCTTGTCATGTCGCGCAACCGTTGGATAGTATTAATTCATTGTATCACTTATTTTGGATATTAAAAAACCCACTTAGTTAGTGGGCTTTTGGTGGTAACTTTCTGGCTATAAGTTACTTTTCGCCTTATCTATTTCCAGCGCTTCAGTTGCCAGAGCTAATATTTCTTCATCAATCGGATCGGATTCTGCCACGCGCTTAATCATGAGTATGTGAGCAATTGCGAATTCAAGACGATCTTTTAGTGACTTTATCTCATCATCTTTGTCGATAATAATATCTACAGCGTCGCTTAGTTTTTCTTTTGTATTAACCACCTCTTGACACGCTTTAGTGCCTTTAATGAATTTAGAAAAGTGACTACCTACCGACTCAGCGTTTACTAGTGCTTCGTACTCAGGTGATGTTAAGTATTTATAGCTAAACGTTTTACCACTTTTAAATTTAACTAAAAGTTGTTTCTCGTCTTCGTTATAGCCGATCGAGTCGATGTTACTTGATTTTACTTTTTGCATTGTTGTACTCATGAGTTTAAATCCTCCACAGTAAACTTAAGATTTTCAGAAATGCGATTCATCCAGCCTTTTCCGTATTCGTCGAATGTGTGTAGCTGCGTGTAAAGCGATATACGCTCACTATTGAATAACATTGGCAATTGATGCGGCTTTACATTTGCCATAGCTACAATTGTTTTAGCGCCCACGTAACCATCATCTTTAGCACCGACAGCACGCTGTAACATTTTGACAGCGCTTCGAATGCCGTGATTAACCGCAGCGTCAAACATTTGATATTGCATAGCAGGGCTAAAAACGGCAGGTTTAAGCGGTAACCAATAACGACTGTAATAAATAACTTTTGCTTGCTCTAGTGTTAAGTTTTCAATGTCGTGCTTTGGATAGCTCATTGCAGATACACCGTATTTAGTGCCTTTTAACTCGCCTTCTCCAACTATGCCCGTCGTCCAGTTACCGCGGTCGTCGTGCATATTTTGAAAGCCACCTTCATGACCTATAACTCTTTCAAACGATTTATCGAATATTTCTCTTGATGACATTTTTCATGTTCCTTTTATGTTATTAACTAAACCGAACTATAACACAAAAGCGCGTTATTGCAATAGGGTTATGATTTTATTTTACCAGCAACACCAATTCCTAAATAAAACAGTACAGCATAAGTAAACGGCTCGTTTAAAATATCTTTCATATAAACATAAAAACTATTTTGTAATGATAAAAGCGGTTTTACTGTTATTGTGGCCAAGTTTTGACTCGCTGTAATTTCGCCTAGCGTATCGCCCGTAGTCGCAAAAAACACGTAGAAATGCGCAATACTACCGGTAACGGCATAGCCAAAACCAAACAAAGCCATACCAAACACAATAGCACAGACAACAACGCGCCTCATAACGCTTTGGTGTTTCGTAGCGGTTTGATAGTCGATCATGAATTTTGCCTGGTCTTGCGGTGTCCAATCGGTGCCACTTATTCTTTCAACTATTTTTAATGCAACATCACCAGCCTTTTCAGAGCTAAATAATGAAGCCGCCCATACTCCAACACTTGCTAATACACTCATAGTAAATACTCATAATAAAAAACTAGATTGTATCACCAAATAAAATTATTTTGTAATTAGGGCTTTACTACATAACTGCAATTTAGTAGTATTGCTCTTAGTAGTTGATTAGCACATTATTAAACAAGGAAAATAACAATATGAAAACAATAAAAGAATTTAGAAATGCAGGTTTGGAAATATCTGAAAAAGATTTAATTGATTTAGTTACTGGTGACGCGAGCAGCCCGACGACAAGCATTGGTAATGTCACGTATGCGGGTGCTATGCCTGTAAGTGAATCTTGGACGATCCGCGAATTCTCATGGCGTGAAAATACAGGTGAAAAGCCAAAGTTTAAAGGTATGGTTGAATGGATTTCAAATGTTGGTACAAAGCACACACTAAACACTAACACTACCTGGTGGAATTCTAAAATGGTTAAATGGCGACCTCTTTTAAATCAAGCAATACCAACTGAAACACCTGAAGAAAAGGAAGAGTTAGATCGCATATTTGGTGCGGCTAGTGGGGAAGAAGAAAAGCCAGTTTATACGCAAGAGATGAAAGATAAAGGTGAGTTACCTTGTGTTGGTATGATGGTGAAAAGCAAAATACAACCTAGGTATAAATATATATATCAAGGAGCTACTTCTGACGGCTTCAGTATTTTAGAGTGCGTAGATACTAACAAATTATATAAAATTGATAGCGAATACTTGGAGCCAATAAATTCACCTATTTTAATCGATGGTGCGCCATATATGTTTTATTTGGAAGACATGGAATTGCTAGGCTTTTACATTAAAGACAGGAAGTCATTTTTTGAAAACGTATGTAACGGAAATAAAATATGCGGAGAAACTCAAGCCACAAACATACGACCACTAGTACTAGGTGATAAATAATGAAACTACTTAAAAAGAAAATAAGCAAACGTACGGCATGGGTATCGGTTTTCGCTATTGGTTTATTATGCAACGCTTTAATCATTGCCCTCATAGCGTTATAAAAACAAAAAGCCCTGACATTAATTGCAGGGCTTTTTATTATTTATCTTTGCGTCTATCTTTTTCTCGCCTATCCCTTATGCGTCTAGTTAATATCCGTAATTCACCGTTACTATATCTACCCATCTTGTAAGCTTCAAAACCTCGATCGTGAAGCATACCTTCAATTTCAATATAATCATCTTTAGTAAACGGGTGACCGTCCTTAGTCATTAATCTAACGCCTCTTAACTCACCATCAACAACCTTAAATGTCACCATAGCTGTGTAAGGTGCGCCATAGTAAGGCGCTCTAATAAACTCAATTTCCGACGTTACAGCGTGCCACTTTTCCATTGTGTTTCCTTGCTTTAAAAAGATAAGCGACCGAAAGTCGCTTTATGCTATTCTTTGGTTATTCTGATTCCACTAAGGTAGGAAAAAGTGCTACCTGCTTGTCGATTCCACACAATACCATTATCAAACAACTCCTGAGCAGTTACGCCAGTAAATGATATTATTTCCGCTGGTATTGCTGTCGCATCAATAGTCTTGGTAACTCCACCAACAGTAACTTCAGTTATTCTATCTGTAGCTGTAGCCTCTCTTGATGCCGTTGCTGACACAGTGTATGTACTTAACGGGTCTACTACCGTCAAATCAAAATCAACATCAATAGTTTTTACACTATCATCATCAGCATATAAATAGCCAGTAAGTAAAGAGTCGTTGGTCAAGCTCTCGCTAGTATCTCCCGCATTACCTCTACCTTGATCGCTTGACAATGTAGCATCTGAAGATATAGAGCCAAATAAGGTATTATCCTCACCGATGTTTGACGGTCTATTTTCAATCAGCTTTGATGAAGAGTTTAACCAGTTAGGCAACCTGTTCACACTATTATTCCCTAACTGTACAACTACATCTTCCATTACAACTACAGGCGCGTTAGTTTGCTCTGTTTTTTCTCCAACTTTTAAGCCGAAGTACTCAGTAGTTAATTTTTCAAGCGTTGCATCAGGGTGAATTCCGTCAGGGTCTATATTGGCTTGATTGTCAAAATAGAACTGATACATATCAATGAAAGCTGTGCCGTCATTATTAGCCCAATCAGGGAGCAATTCCACGATAATTGGCTCTATTATGCTTGTGTTGTATGGCTCTGTTGGGTTACTTCCTGGGGGCACTCTGTAAGTAATATTCGACATAGCAAGATAAAATCCAGCGCCTAATATATCTGCAATAAGCTGCCTGACGCCTGTATTTATCTCGTCTTCACCGCCTGGGTATGGTCCACTAACAGAGACGTTGTTACCTGGACCATGATATAAAAATATAGTGTTATCTTCTTGCTCTGCGAACTCTGCTAAATTAGCTGGTAAATCCTCAAGAGTGTTGGCTATTCTATCTCCGCTTACAGCTCTATTGTATACCGTTACAGCTAATCCACCCTCTCTATAGAAAGATTGAGCCGCTTGTATTTCATCAGAAAACGATTGATCCATGATAGAGGCGCTAATAGCTACTATATTTATATTTCCATCTATACTTATAGGGGTGCCAGGCCCAGGCGTTACACCATCATCAACAACACTACCCAATAAAGGTGCAAAACTCAAAGGTGGTCGCTCATTGCTTACTGCGATACCTGTTATTAAATCGTTTAACGCTGAAGTGTCGGCAGGTAATTGCGATACACCACCAACAAAAGTCACATCGTCGTTGTGAATTATTTCACCATCGGTTAAATTGCTAACCGTTGTTTTATACGTGCCGTCTGGCATATTGTTTAAAATACTTAAATTTATTACATTAGCCATTACAGCCCCCATGCTTCGAAAGTTTGCCAGTTATTAAAATCATACTTTATCGGTGTTGGTTCTGGATCTGGCGGTGTTGGTTCTGGTGTTGGTGTTACCGCCGGAGCACTATAAAAGCTCGGCATTACGCCCGTCACTATATTTACATATCTACCGCTTGAAATAGCCATTTTGTTCCTGATCTATTTGTTGCTTTATTGTGCAGTAAAGTATAACCGATATTAAAAGGTTTATGAATAGGTGTTTTTACGCTTACTGACCGTAGTCATAATCAGCTAGTGTAAATATAGTCGCTTGAGCAGAAGGTGATACTTGAATATCTAAAGCAGATAAAGCCGTTGACGGGAATCCAGGAACAAGCTCTCCTGAATTATCCCCTGTGCTAGATCTTGACCAACCTAAATAAAATTGATTACCGACGTCACCATAAAAAAATGATTCATCGAGTACAACCTCTGTTTGTTTTGCGTTATCTAGCTCTATATCTACTGAAGCACCAAGCGGTAACCAAGGTTCGGAACTTGACAACCTTTTATAAAACTGAAAAAACAACTCTGATGTTTGATTTGCTCCTGTCCTTTTTGCTCTAGCTCTAGCTTTAAGGAACCAATACCCAGATTTAACATTAGTGAATACCCCGTTTGAATCCATACTAATAACACCATCTCCACTGGTCCCGCCAGATCCGAACAATACAGGGGTTAATGTGTCGGTAGTGTTTCCGATTGGCATTTGTGTTGTTATATCCACAAACGCGGCAACTGGCCTATACCCGCCATACAAGCTGATTAACTCATTAGCTTTTTCTTCGCTAATACCTAAACCAATTATTTTTGAGTTTTTTCCGGCGCTAGGCATGATTAAGCGCTCCCAGATGTAACGGTTATAACTGAATCCTCAGATATTGAATAAGCCCAAATAAAATTAGTATCGCTCACACCATAGTAAACAAAGTTTTCACCTTTTGTTGTTTCTTCCATTACCGGAGTGCTTGTTGATTGTGTTGCTGGCTCTGTTGGTGACTCTGTGTAAATTACCGTACCGTTACCTGATTGCTGGCGTATTGAGCCTTGCTTGTCGGCTGTTGTGATTTGTACCCACGTCTGCGCAGGTAGCTGTATTTGAATTGAAGACATAATAAACCTTGTTTTGGTTGTGGTTTTTATGAGTGTAACATAATACGCATAGCGCAAAGAATAGGCTATATAATAAAAGTCATTGTGATTTTACACAGTTGATTAACTATATATTAATGTAATAATTTGCAGTTAAATTATTTAAAATGTTAACATACGGCTTAATATTCTATGAATTCAATAAGTTTAACGACGGGAAGCGGCATGCAAGAAGAAGTGAGCGGAGCAAGATTTGCTACATTAGAGAATGAAGTTAAACATGTTGCTTCTGACGTTACAGATATAAAAGGAAGTATAAAAACCACTGAAAAGGCTATGGCATCGATTGATACGTCTATCGCCCTACTAGCTAAAAGTGTAGAACAAAATAAAACACTAGGCCCTAGAATTCACAATTTAGAAACGAAAGTTTCAAAGATAGAATTAAAAATAGCCGCGTATGCTGGTGGCGTAGCGGCTATTGTATTTGTGTTTAACAAGTTTGATAAGATTGCGGCTTTTTTTGGTTAGTTAACGAAACCTAAAGCCATGTGCGTGGTTTCTTCCGCTAATGATTCAACCTGTTCAAACTCTAGAGAATCAAATAGTTTATCCACCTTCTCCCACGCTAAATCTTCATCTTCATCACTAAAGGCAAAGTCAGGACCGCAAACGCCAAGACCTTGAGGAATAAACTTGACGCTAACTTGTGGTTGGTGTTTTTCGTTAGTGTCTTTTATTACTAAAATCTGTCCGTATTCTTCGCTTTCAAATATTTTACAAAACTTTTCCATCGTATTTCCTTTTTATTTTAATTAAACAATCACTTCACGACGCGCAGTTCTAGCCATATTTCTAACGATAGGACCTCGTCTGGCGTCAACATTATTCATCATACTTAAGCCGCATAATAAAACTATACAACCAATCTCCGAAGCAAGTATTAACCCTTTCTTGATGGCAATAGCCACTGCATGAACCGTGTTTTTAGCACCTAACTCTTCACAAGCTTTTGCAATATGCCAATCAACAGTGCGACGATGAATAGCAAGCTTTGAGCTTACTTGCTTAGTCATCAATCCGTTAGCTTTTAGAGTTAGTACTTCTTTGGTTTTTGGTTGCATGGTTATAAACCCAACAAAATATCTTTCGTTTTATATTCATTAATACCGTTATCAATACAAAAAGCGTCAACTGAATCTTTGCTTTTAAATGTACGAACACCGCCACGGTTTCTTTCTAATGCAACACCGTTTTTATACACAGCCCAGCCAAGCATGTCGCCGTCATTAGTGCGTACAGGGCGAGAAACTAACTCACCTTCTATTTGTAAAAATTCCACTTGTTTCATTTTTGTTCCTTATTTAATAATTCTTCTATTTCTGTGGTCATCTCGAATACATCAAGTTCTTTGTTGTTAAGTAAGGCGCAAAGCATGTCTTCAAGCTCTTTGATCCGATCTTCTGCTGCCTGTAATTTTTCACAAGGAGTCAATCCGTTTTTCATCTGCATAGTAAGAGTAAATGATTCGTCATCATCTTTATGTTGAAATGATTGCTCTAAATAATTTACCGCGCCTGACTCTCTAAACTGAGATAACAGAGCCTCTACTATAAAGTGCATCGCGCTCTCATGTGTTTCTGGTATTTCCATCTTTAAAGTGCCCATTCAATTAATAATAAACACACCTTACCGCACTAATGCGCTATTGTAAAGCGTGTTTGTTGTTTTTTATGTGTAACGACAGCTTAAAATGTGCTTTATAACTTCCATCGTCCAGCCATTTCCGCACATTTTGTATAGTTGCGTGTTGCTTATTCCTGCGCCCAACAACGTATCAATATGATGCTCTGGTACGGTTTGAAGCCTAAAACATTCTCGTGGGGTTATATATCGAAAGAAAAACATATCGACCGGTATTCTGTTTGGTAGCGTGAACGGCACAACTACATTATCTTTTTGTACGGTAGTTAATGAGTTTGATTTTTCATCATGGCGAAACTCAATAAATTGTGCGGTATTTCCTTTTTTTGACTGCTCCTTATCTTTGCGCTTACCATCAACCAGATAGCGACCTCGCATAGCCGCAATAACACTTTCGTCGCTAGGTGTATCACAAACCCCAAAGAAGCGCTGAGAGGAGTAGTTTTTATAGTGACTAGCCTCTATCATTTGTGCTTTATCATCATCGCTCCATATATTTAACTGCTTCCCTTTTATTTGTGAGTGCCTCGCCATCCATTGCAAGCCTTTTTCTGTATAATAAAATTCATTAACACCACGCTCTCTAACATCACCCCATACAACACCTTTATCCTCTGGCTGTGTAACTGGAAAACTCGTCCAATAATATCTATTTCTGTTTTGAGCTGACACTAGGGCGCTATTGATTAAAATTTTATGTACATTACCAAGTGCATTTTCAGTATGAAGCGTTATGTATTCTTCGAACTCATTTTTCATCTTTACGTTTTCAATTAAAAAATCAGCGTTAGGATTGTGCAATCTAACGTGCTTCATAATATCTAACATCACCCAAAACAACATGCCGCGCTCGTCTTTGTCACCTAGTTGCTTCCCAGCCATAGACCATGCTTGGCAAGGAAAGCCACCAGTTACTAAATCAATTTTATCCCATTCAATATCCCAATCGCGCCATTTAGTTACATCACCCAATTGAATAGTATCAGGAAATAATGCTTGTGCCGCCTGGTTAGCGTACTTGTCAATTTCTGCCGAGTAATATTTTTTAACTGGTACATTTAAACTTTCTAACGCCATTCGACCAAATGACATTCCATTAAACAAACTTAATACATTCATAACTAAACCTAATAATTAAAAGTAAAACAACAATAACGCATTTACGCGTCATTGTCTATATGTTTTACCACTCCATATCCAAAAAGTTTAACGGAACACTCGGTCTTGGTGCTCTGGTCATTATGATTGCATCGTTTAAGTTTGGTGATTCTTGCCCCGTGCGTTTCTTCATGGCTTTTTTATCTTCGACTTTCTTTTTACTCGTTGATTCTGACTTGACCCATAAAGCCGTGGACATCTCGCGGATGATTTTATTGAACAATGTGTCGTCTTCGATATCCAGACTTATCATGTCATCAAAATCAATGTTGCGCTCACCAAGCTCAATAAACCGGTAAGTATTGTAAAACTGTTGGGCTACTACTCCGTGCGCGTGTGCTTTCTGGTTGGCGTATATCTCATAAGGCGTTTTTTCAGTGCCTTTGATTTTTTTGTCGTCATCCCAATCTTCAGGTTTTTCTATTGAGTCGCCAGCGTTAAAAGGGATAATATCAATATCGATATATTCAAAATGATTACCATCTTCGTCTGTACTCGTACCGTCAGCGTTATCTTGTGCGAATACACTAACACCATCACCAAAACCACCACATTCGTCATAAGTGAATTCGTCGGCTTCGTTTTTACGTACCATGCTTAACGCTCGGTTAGTTGCTACGCGTAAATCTGGCGACAATGGCCATTCGTCAATATCTTTTATGCAGTTACCGTCTAAGTATGCAACCGCATGATTATCTTTACCTTGACCAGCCGGATCGTATGCAACAACCTTTTTGCCTACTTTTTGCCATTCTTCGTGCTGACTTGCGAAACGTGCAGCCCGTAGCCATATCTCGTCAATGATGATATCTCCCTCGGCACCTGTTGGAATGCCTAGCCACTTTTTGTCATAGCGTCGTTTAGGTAGTGTTTTAAGGTCGTTTAAGCGCATACGCTCAAGGTGTTCAGGGAAGTATTTGTTGTTGTTGTAGTTGGTTGTGGTAATAAGCGTTCTTTCAGGCGTGTTCTCCATCCATGTGCGCCAGGTAGCGTCTAGCTTCGAATCAGGGTTAAAAATAACAATTACTATCATCTTTCCAGACTTCGGGCGTATTGATGGTAAAAGCTTATCCCAACAAATTTCGCTAACGCCCTCAGCTTCTTCAACCAACACAATATCAACTGCAGCAATCGATTTAATATTGTTAATATTATTCTTTAGGCCCTTAAACATAAATTTAGAGCCGTTAACCGCGGTTATTTGTTTCTCGGTAATATGAAAGAAGTGATCGAGCTCCAACTCGGTGATAGCTTCTTCAATTTCTGCCTTCGTACTTTCAGCGATTGATCCAAGATATTCACGCGTAACTAAAACCCGAACCTTTCTAATAGTAGATTCGAGCACAACAGATTTTATTTTATCAACGGTTTTACCACCACCACGACCGCCTACATCAACAAAGTAATCATAATCAGGATTAAAGAAAGATCTTTGCTCCATGATTTTTTCAGGCTCTAAGTTATAAGCTGGCGCAAAAACTGCCTGTGGTCTGAAGTCTAGCTGTCTAGGCATTTTTTTACCGTAACAAAAGGGTTGCCGATTATTGTCCAGTCTGACTCGGTGTGTGGGCAATTTTTATAATTGCATGTAATTGTATCGCCTTCATCATCTGTAACTGTGAAGTAGTCACTTTTAAGATTGGCTTTGTATGCCTTACCCTCCGTAAGATAATCACAGTAACTATTCTTTATCTTCTTGGCTACAACTTTCATTTTATTCATCCTTAGCCACCGTAATAGCTCCCCAAGGGGTTAGCTCTTCTTTTGCGGTAACCTCTACCTGTTTCGGTGCTTCATATCCTGCAAGTTCTGCCAATTGCTTCATAGCTGCAAGTGGTGAGTGTTGCTTGATTTTAATGCCGTCTTTACCTGCTGATACTTCGGCAATCGATGCGACTTTTGTCGGATCTTGTAAAGCTGAAGGTTTAACAACCCAAACCGTTTGAGGCTCTTGATTATCCATAAAGTCTTCAGGATCTAATTCTTCACCATCTTCGTTAATATCTTGAGGCTCTAAAACGCCTTGTACGCCCCATGTGATTAAATCTGACATATTGGTACGAGCTAACCCAGAAAGTCGCTCCATCATCTCGTTTCGCGTCATAATGGCAGGATTAACGATATGATTAGCCATTGATTTAATAAAAGCTGCAACCTTATGATTACTTAAGATTTGACTAACGCTTGATTCCATTGCTTTTTCTGTCTTCGCTTTACCTTTTGAGGCTTTGTAAGCATCAATGTTATTCATACCGGAAATAGAGTTCAAAGATATTTCTTTTTGAAGTGGTGTAAGCTTCTCGAATAGTGCTGTTTGCTCTTCGTTCATTTCAAACATATTCACACCTATTAATTAATAAAACATAATCACAGTATATCGCTTTTGTAGATACATGTCATTATGAGGATAAAATAAAAAAGCGCCCTTAGTGAGCGCTTATTGTTTGGTTGTTTATTTAGTTTGTTGGTTCCCCAAACTCATCGCTATCATCATCACCAAAACCTATATCGTCTTCTTCGACTAATTCGCCTTCTACCACTTCGTTGGCTTGTGACATGCCGTGCGGTGTATCTAGGTCAATATCATCATTATCATCAACATAATCATTAATACGGTCTTTATGCTTAACATTCAGCGCAATAATTTTGTCTTTGTTAGCATCCCAAGTGCCGTTATTTTGCATTTGTTCGCGAATATCTCCACACGCTGATTTCAATGTATTTAAGTCGCCACATTCTGCCATAGCTTGCTCAATCGCTTTAAAATCAATAGTGTGTTGCGGTGTAATGTCGCGCTCTGCTGTGCCGCCCCCGTTACTACGAATACGATCCGCTTCATCATTGTCGATTGCTTCACTGATACCAAACGCCATACGAGCTGCTTGAATATACGCTTTATGACGAAGCATTCTGCTTGGCCAGCGTTTCCATACGCTTGATTTTGCATCATTACACTCTTTAAAGTATTCAGTTACACATACAGGACGACTACGATTGGTTAAGTATATTTTACAGGTTGTTGAAACTATTTCACCTTCATTAAACTTGTCATCAAATTCAACACCATCAAATGTATCTTGACGATTTACCATTTTATACCACGCATCGATCATTACGATTATTTGTAATTTTCCACCACTTACAAACGCTGCACATTCTTTAACGAGTGGGTTAAGTCCGTATTTTGAGCATACACCCATAAATACAGCCATTTCCGCTGGTGTTGCTGTTGCTCCGTGCTGACCTTTGGCAGATACGATCATGCCTGATATCACGCTTTCTATTTCTTTTTCGCTCGCGCCTGTGTTTTGCGCTACGATTGATAATGCTGTTGTCATGCTGTTTTACTCCGATTGTTGTTTTATAAAATACAACGCAACAATAATGCGATACTGTTACGCTGTCAAGTTGTTTTAATTTAATTCCAGCGTTTTGGTAGTTTAATCATCTCTACTTCCAAACCACCGCCGCCAAATTCTTCAAACTCTTTGACGATTTCCAAGTTTTTCATGTATTGCGTTTCGCCATTCGCTTTATCTTCTGGCTCTAATTCAAACAATCTTGCTTGGTGTGAGCCGAATACTTTATTTTTACCTATGACGGCAAATAAAAATCGAGGTTTGAATCCTGTTAACTCTTCATAACCACGACTATAAAAACTGTCCTGTACATCGTAGCGGTAATCACGCGCGGAAAAATTAAACTTGCTAACATCTACGCATGTTTTTACATCAACGATTATATGCTGATTAAATACTTTAGGATCAACAATGCGATCAGGTCTGCATTTGCATTTTATCCCGTCTATTTCAAAAAATATTGAAACCTCGCTTTCGCCAGATGATGTTAATAATTTATTTATAACAGGATGCGATAGTGCTGAATCTCTCATGCCGATAACTAATTCGTAGTCGTCGTGGGTTAAGATTGTTTTACTGTCGCCAATACTCGCTTCAAAAGTTTCTTTCGATGCTTTTCCTGCATTCGTGCGTAAATCAAAATCAGGCATTTTAATATATTCTTTCTCGAATACGTCAGGCTCAAGCAGTGCCGCATGTGTTGCGTTACCAATATCCGCTACTTCGCTTTTTTCACGGTTAACGTTTTTATTCCAATCCAATAAAGCGATTGATTTATTAACGTTGTCTAAATCGCTTTTTGAGTAAGCCTTCACCTGTCTATACTCGTCGTTTGTTAGTGCGTTTGTTTTAGTTGCCATTAGCTGTAATCCCCATAACGGTTTTCTTTGTCATCGCTTTTAGTTTCAGGGTTAAATAAATCAACCGTTACTCCCTGCCATTTAGCTTTAGTTACAAACCCGAAATATTGAAAATCAGTTAACCCACAACGAGATAAAATAAGTTCAATTTCTTTTGTCTCGAATCCGTCCAATTCTTGACGGTGACGATAAAGAACAATATCAATATCTTTCCTATTCCCTTCCTTGTAAAGAAGTCCGCCCGTCAACGCTGGGAATACACCTATAATATTTAATTCTTTATATAGGATTTTGCAAAGTTCTAAACCTTTACTTTGATTTACTAGTTCTTGAGTTTTCATATCATCAAAAGGCGACCACTGCCGCCCCTCCGGTTAATTAGTATTGAATCGAAACATTTCTGATTTGCTTACGCGCAATCGCTCGGATGACATCTTTCGCCACTTCTTCATCAATTCCAGCCGCAATAAGATCAACCATTGCACCGCGATTGATTTTTATTCGATGGTTTTTATCTTCTTCGCGTGCTTTAGCCTGTGCCGCCTGTGCCGCTTCTTCTTCTGCGATACGTGCCGCTTCTTGTTTTTTAGCCAGTTCAACCGCTTCAGCTTGACGTTTTTCAGATGCAATACGCTCATTTTCAGCGTCGATTTTCGCTTGCTCTGCTGCTTGTTGTTGTTGCTGCTGTGCCAACTCTGCATCACGAATAGCTTTAGCTTCTGCTGCTTTGGCGTTTTCTTCGCGTTGTTTAGCTTCGACCGCACGTCTTTCGACATCAATTCTTTCTTGTTGTGCTTTTTCTTCAGCTTTAATTCTCGCTTTGTTTGCCGCTTCTTCTTTAATTTTTCGCTCTTGCTCTGCTTGCTCTGCTTCAGCTTGTTTTTTACGTAATTCTTCAAGCTCTGCCGCTTGCGCTTCTTGTTGCTCGATACGCTCAAGTGTAACCGTTGCAGTGGTCAACGCGTTTTCGTGTGCTACCTTGAATTTTTTGCGTAATTCTGGCCATACAAGATCGGCAGAATATCCGTTGATTGCATTAATTATTTTATTCAAAACTTCTGAATTAATGTCAGCGCCACTACATGTTGAAGGGACTTCATTCAGCCAGTTAATGATTTTATCCTGATCCGCTTGCGCTTCTTCAAGCGGTTTTAAAATACCTGCTCGTAACTCTGTGAACTTGGTTTTATTTTCTTTTGCTACCGCTTCGATAAGTTTTGGTTGCTTTTTAATGTCACGCAAGTAGTCACGAATCGGAGAATCAAGCATAGATAGCTTTTTATTTACTTGTGCGGCTAGGGCTTTAATTCTCTTTCTACCCGTCTCAGAATCGATTTCTGGCACCTCTGCCGCAGCTTCTGAACTGTATTTATCAAATTCTTTTTCAAGAAAATCCTTAACAACATCAATTCCACCTTCTTTTTTAAAGGTCTTGATAATGAATTGTTCGTTGTTGCCGTTGCTTGCTTCGTTTTCGTTTGCTGTTTTTGCTGTAGTCATTTTGCTTTCCTTTTGGTTTAGTTGTTGCGGTGATTAATATTTCTTGTTGTGTGCGGTCGCTGTATTGATGCGCCATGTTTGATAATTATCTTCTGCTCGGTTAAATCTTCTATAGCTAAATCGATCAGATCATCAATATCTTCGTAAAGGTCATAGTTAAGCATTATGCTTTTAATTTTTTCTAGTTCTTTTCTTCTTATGTATCTGTTTACGGAATAAATCAAAACAAAAGGACCAACCCCAATAATATCTAGAATAAGATCCGACACTTCGTTGATATATTCCTTATCGATCATGTCGTCCTCCAATCAAATAAACTTTTTTACCTTTTAGTTTTATTTTTTCTTCCACGATTAACTGTTGAATAGTGTAGGTCATCAAGTCGACACCGTACCAAGCCAAAACAATATCGTTTAAGTTTTTGTTTGCTGATGTTTTGAGCGCCTGCTTTATCGCTGATATGTAAGCGCCACCACAAGATCTAGATTTATATTTTTGGGCCTGAATAAATGCTAACTTATATTTTTCTATCAAATGTTTTGGATGATCATTCATTTTTGAAATATCCATGTAACGATCAAGTAACGAAACAAGCTCGACGGTGTCGCTAGGTATAGTTATTTCACCCTTGTGTATTTTTCCTTTAAAAATTTCTTGAGATTTCATAAAAACCCTATCTAATTATTTGTTATTTAAATATACATTAAAAGATATAATTATCAAGTAAAAATTTAAAAATGATATAACACCTTAATTATT
>CALJMY010000124.1 GCA_937981905.1 uncultured Enterobacterales bacterium | reverse complement strand
TCCAGGATTCATCTCATGCTTACCATCAACGATATTTTTGTACATTTCTGTACGACCGTTAACGTCATCAGACTTAACAGTTAACATCTCTTGTAACGTGTAAGCAGCACCATATGCTTCTAGTGCCCATACTTCCATCTCACCGAAGCGCTGACCACCGAACTGAGCTTTACCACCAAGTGGTTGCTGAGTAACAAGTGAGTAAGAACCCGTTGAACGAGCATGCATTTTGTCATCAACCAAGTGATTTAGTTTAAGCATGTACATGTAACCAACAGTTACAGGACGCTCAAATTTGTCACCAGTACGACCATCATACAATGCCATTTGACCAGACTCAGGTAAGCCACCAAGCTTAAGCATTTCTTTGATTTCAGCTTCATCAGCACCATCAAACGCTGGTGTAGCCATTGGCATACCACCCTGCAAATTCTTAGCTAGTTTTATAACTTGCTCATCTGTGAAGTCAGTCATATCAACTTTTTGACTGCAGTTACCCAATGCGTAAGCACGTTGGATGTAATCACGAAGTTCAGCAACTTGACGTTGCTCAGCAAGCATTTCAGTGATGCGATCACCAATACCACGAGCAGCTAAACCTAGATGCGTTTCTAAGATCTGACCAATGTTCATACGAGACGGTACACCCAGCGGGTTAAGTACGATATCGACTGTACGACCAGTTTCATCATGCGGCATATCTTCAACAGGACAAAGTTTAGAAATTACACCTTTGTTACCATGACGGCCGGCCATTTTATCACCAGGCTGGATACGACGTTTAACAGCTAAGTAAACTTTAACAACTTTAAGTACGCCAGGTTGCAAATCTGCACCTTGAGTAATTTTAAGACGTTTGTTTTCAAACTGTTTGTCAAAGTCAGCTTTAGTTTCAATGTGCTGTGCAGCAATTTGCTCTAAGGCAGTTTGTGCAGCTTCATCAGACAATGTTTGTTCTAACCATTGGCTACGAGACATTGCACTTAGCTGATCACTTGAAAGACCAGACGCTAATAATAATTTTTCAGCTCGTTCGAAAATACCATCTTCTAAGATAGTAAACACGTCTGATAAATCTTTCTTAGCTTCTTTAAGCTGCATTTGTTCAATTTCTAATGCACGCTTGTCTTTCTCAACGCCGTCACGTGTAAATACATGAACGTCGATGATAGTACCGCTAACTGAGTTAGGTACACGTAAAGAACTATCTTTAACATCAGATGCTTTCTCACCGAAGATTGCTCGTAAAAGCTTTTCTTCTGGCGTTAATTGCGTTTCACCTTTAGGAGTAACCTTACCCACTAAGATGTCGCCGCCTTTAACTTCAGCACCAATGTAAACAATACCAGACTCGTCTAATTTACCTAATGCAGCTTCGCCAACATTGGGAATATCAGCTGTAATATCTTCGCTACCAAGCTTAGTATCACGAGCAATACAAGTAAGTTCTTGAATATGGATTGTAGTGAAACGGTCTTGTTGAACAACTCTTTCAGAAACTAAGATAGAATCCTCAAAGTTGTAACCATTCCAAGGCATAAATGCGATACGCATGTTTTGCCCAAGTGCTAAATCACCCATATCTGTTGATGGGCCATCAGCCATAACATCACCAGAAACAACCACTTCGCCAGCCATAACGGTTGGACGTTGGTTAATACAAGTATTTTGATTTGAACGAGTGTATTTAGTTAAGTTGTAAATATCGATACCCGCTTCACCAGCGACTAACTCATCTTCATTAACTTTAACTACGATACGACCAGCATCAGCATAATCTACAACACCGCCACGCTTAGCAACAATGGTAACACCAGAGTCAACAGCGATAACGCGTTCCATACCAGTACCAACTAACGGCTTATCAGCACGTAAAGTAGGAACCGCTTGACGTTGCATATTCGCGCCCATCAAGGCACGGTTAGCATCATCATGCTCTAGGAATGGTATGATTGATGCAGCAACAGAAATAATCTGTTGTGGAGATACATCCATATAATCAATCTTGTCACTGTGCATAAAGGTAGAATCACCTTTAGTACGACATGCAATAAGCTCTTCTGCTAATTTGTTGTCTTTATCAACAATTGCAGACGCCTGTGCAACAACGAAGTTTGTTTCTTCGATTGCAGACAAGAATTCAACTTCATCAGTTACTACGCCATCAATAACTCTACGGTAAGGAGTTTCTAAGAAACCGTAATCATTTGTTTTAGCATAAGATGCCAATGAGTTAATCAAACCGATGTTTGGTCCCTCAGGAGTTTCGATAGGACATAAACGACCATAATGCGTCGGATGTACATCTCGAACCTCAAAACCAGCACGTTCACGCGTTAGACCACCAGGCCCTAATGCAGAAATACGACGCTTATGAGTTACTTCAGATAATGGATTATTTTGATCCATGAATTGAGATAACTGGCTTGAACCAAAGAACTCTTTTACAGCAGCAGAAATTGGCTTAGCGTTAATTAAATCTTGTGGCATGATCTCAGCAAGATCACCTAAAGATAAACGCTCTTTAACAGCACGTTCAACACGTACTAAACCAACACGGAATTGGTTTTCAGCCATCTCACCAACACTACGTATACGACGGTTACCAAGATGATCGATATCATCCACATCACCTTTACCGTTACGAATGTCAATAAGTGTTTTCATTACTGCAATGATATCGTCTTTAGATAAAGTACCCGTACCTAAATCAACATCAGTATTAACACGTGCGTTAAACTTCATACGACCTACTTTAGATAGATCATAACGCTCGCCGTTAAAGAATAAGTTTTCGAATAAACCTTCAGCAGCATCTTTAGTTGGTGGCTCACCAGGACGCATCATACGGTAGATTTCTACTAACGCTTCTAAGCGATTAGTTGAAGAATCAACACGTAGAGTGTCTGACATGAACGGACCATTATCTAAATCATTAAAGTAGATAGTGCTAAATTCTTTAACACCTGATTCAGATAGAGCAGCAAGATTTTCTAGTGTAATTTCATCATTAGCATTAATGATTACTTCACCAGTTTCTTTATTTACGTAGTTAAGGTTGATGATTTTACCAATCACGTATTCTGTTGGTACTTCAACAACAGTTAACTTCGCTTTGTTCATTTGACGTACGTGACGTGCCGTAACACGACGACCAGTCTCAACAATAACATTGTCGTCTTTGTCTTTGATGTCAAATAACGTTGTGTCACCACGTAAACGTTCAGGGATAAGATCCATCATGATC
The DNA here is from genome assembly GCA_937981905.1 of uncultured Enterobacterales bacterium. Taxonomy (GTDB): domain Bacteria; phylum Pseudomonadota; class Gammaproteobacteria; order Enterobacterales; family Psychrobiaceae; genus Psychrobium. The sequence goes on along the minus strand of CALJMY010000124.1, from coordinate 23,361 downwards.
TTACCGCGCTTCACTTTATACTGAGTTGTCTCAAAGAATATATCTAAGATTTCTTCAGTTTCCATGCCCATTGCACGAAGAATAATTGAAGCTGGTAATTTACGACGTCTATCGATACGTACAAATACTGCATCTTTAGGATCGAATTCAAAATCTAACCAAGAACCACGGTAAGGAATAACGCGAGCGTTATGTAAAATCTTACCTGAAGAGTGAGTTTTACCTTTATCGTGATCGAAGAATACACCAGGAGAACGATGTAATTGAGAAACGATAACACGCTCAGTACCATTGATAACAAACGTTGCATTGTCAGTCATTAATGGGATTTCACCCATGTAAACTTCTTGCTCTTTAATATCTTTGATAGTGCCTTTTGGCGCTTCACGATCAAATAATACCAGGCGAAGTTTTACACGTAGCGGCGCGCTGTAGGTAATACCACGGATTTGACATTCTTTAACGTCAAATACTGGTGTTCCAAGCTTGTAGCTTACATATTGCAGTTCTGCATAGCCAGAAAAGCTCTTGATAGGAAAGATAGAACGGAATGCGGCTTCTAAGCCAAGCTCTCCGGTATTATCAAATTTAATAAATCGGGCAAAAGAGTCCTTTTGGATATCCAAAAGCTGTGGAATTTCAACCACCTGCGGACGCTTACCAAAATCCTTACGGATACGTTTTTTTTCGTTACTAGAGTAACCCATGGGTTTCCTCAAATTAGCTGACGTTTGACAACTGTTGTCTAGTCTCAATAAGCACTTTAAATAGCCTTACTGCTAAACAACTTCGAAAATAACAACACTTTGGTAAGAACCTACCCAGTAATCTCTGGTAGGGACTGGATACTAAATCTAACAATCACTTTAAAATCAAAGTATTACATCATTAAATAAGTATTAAAAAATCATGGTTTATGAAGTGTCAAATCTACCATGTTTTATAGCGCAAAAAGGCTGATGGTTAAATAACCATCAGCCTTGCGCTTAATTAGCAAAAGCTAATTAAGCGACACTTAAAAAGGAGTTAACCTTATTTAAGTTCAACTGTAAGACCTGCGTCTTCCAATGTTTTCTTAAGCTCTTCAGCTTCTGCTTTTTCAACTGCTTCTTTGATAGCAACTGGAGCAGATTCAACCATAGCTTTTGCTTCTTTAAGGCCAAGACCTGTAGCAGCACGAACAGCTTTGATTGCAGCAACTTTAGCGTCGCCGAAAGAAGTTAGAATTACGTCGAATTCAGTTTGTTCAGCAGCAGCATCGCCGCCACCAGCAACAGCAGCAACAGCAGTAGCAGCTGAAACGCCAAATTTTTCTTCCATTGCTTCGATTAATTCTACAACGTCCATTACTGACATTTCAGCAACTGCGTTTAGGATATCGTCTTTAGATACAGACATGGTATACATTCCTAATATTGTGAACACAACTCAAAATGAGTTTGCGTTCTAAAAAATTGATTATAAAAACAGTTAAATACTTTATAAATGGCTTTATTTGAAAGCCACAAAAAAGAATTAAGCCGCTTCTTCTTTCTGATCGCGAACTGCAGCAATAGTGCGTACAAGTTTGCCAGCAGAAGCTTCTTTCATTGCGCTCATTAGTCGTGCAATAGCTTCATCTTTCGTAGGAAGCGTTGCAAGAACTTCAGGGTCACATAGAGTGCCTTCAAATGCAGCTGCTAATACTTCAAAGTGCTCTTCAGCTTTCGCGAAGTCTTTAAAAATACGAGCACCAGCACCTGGGTGATCACTAGAAAGTGCAATAAGAGTAGGACCTTTAAAAGTATCAACTAGACACTCAAAATCCGTACCAGCTAGAGCACGTTTAGCAAGAGTATTACGTACAACACGTACGCTAACACCGGCTTCACGAGCTTGCTTACGCATAGCTGTCATTGCACCTAAAGTAACACCACGAGAATCTGCAACTACTGCAGATAGAGCACTTTTGGCGACCTCATTGACTTCAGCAACAATTGCTTTTTTGTCTTCAAGTCTTAATGCCATTGGCATAACTCCTGGTTCACTCCGAGAAAACTCGGAACTTTAGTAAAACTCTAAATTAAAACAATCTAGAGCGTGAACACGGTAATAGCCAGAACATAGGAATGTATCTGGGTTCACACCGTCTGCGTAGGACGTCTTCTAAATTACTAACAAAAGCCAATAAATATGAAGGTTCAATTAAACTAGTATCATTTCTGATACCGGCTCCTACGGTCTTGGACGGGAGTTTAATGATAAATGTTGATATAAATATCAACTTTAGCCATTAAATCCCAACCCGTTAGGGCGCAAAATTATACAGAGATTCCACTACAAAACAAGTTTTGAGTGAAACTTCTGTTTTTGCACCTTAACTAATAATACTAAGTAGGATTAAACTACTTTTGTATCAAGAGTGTTCTGGTCAATAACAACACCAGCACCCATTGTAGAAGATAAAGAAACTTTCTTAAGGAAAGTACCTTTAGCACCACTTGGTTTTGCTTTGTTTAAAGCAACAAGTAGAGCTTCTAAATTTTCTTTAAGCTGTGCGTTGTCAAAAGACACGTTACCAATTGTAGAATGGATAATACCATTCTTATCGTTACGGTAGCGTACTTGACCAGACTTAGCGTTTTTAACAGCTGTAGCAACATCAGGAGTTACTGTGCCAACTTTAGGGTTAGGCATTAAACCGCGTGGGCCTAAAATCGTACCTAGTTGACCAACAACACGCATTGCATCTGGAGAAGCAATAACAACGTCAAAGTTCATTTCACCAGCTTTAACAGCTGCTGCAAGATCGTCCATACCTACGATGTCTGCACCGGCTTCTTTTGCTTTTTCAGCATTAGCGCCTTGTGTGAACACAGCAACACGAACAGTACGACCTGTTCCGTTTGGTAATACAGTAGCACCACGAACGTTTTGATCACTACGACGAGGATCAACACCAAGGTTTACTGCAACGTCTACGCTTTCAGTGAATTTAGCAGTTGCTAATTCTTTTAAAAGAGTAACAGCTTCGTTGATATCGTAAGATTTTAGAGAATCCGTTTTTGCACGGATGTTCTTCATACGCTTAGTTAATTTAGCCATTATTCTTATCCTTCTACGTTCAGACCCATTGCACGAGCAGAACCGGCAATAGAGTTAACATTAGCTTCTAAATCTGCACCAGTTAAATCATTTGCTTTAGTAGCAACGATTTCTTCTAACTGTGCACGAGTTACTGTGCCACACTTTTCAGTGTTAGGACGACCAGAACCAGATTTGATACCAGCAGCTTTCTTAAGAAGGTAAGCAGCAGGAGGCGTTTTAGTTTCGAACGTGAAAGAACGATCACTGTATACAGTAATAACTACAGGTACTGGAGCACCCTTGTCGATAGAATCTGTAGCTGCGTTGAACGCTTTACAGAATTCCATGATGTTAACACCATGTTGACCTAACGCAGGACCTACCGGTGGTGACGGGTTAGCTGCACCAGCTGCAACCTGTAGCTTGATATAAGCTTGGACTTTCTTAGCCATTATTTTACTTCCTATATTGGGTTCAAACGCTTACTTATTCGATGTTATATCGAACATTCAGCTCCCCGGTTAATTAAGGGCGCAAATTATAGCGATAATTTGCGCCCCCGACAAGTCAACTGCTAGTTATTTAATCAATGAAGTTTAAATATTAACAATTGCTTTTGAATTTATTTAAAACTACGAGTCTTCTTTTTCAATTTGACCAAACTCTAGATCTACCGGAGTTGAGCGACCAAATATTAATACAGAAACTTTTACGCGACTTTTCTCGTAATCCACTTCTTCAACGGTTGCGTTAAAGTCAGCAAATGGACCATCAGTAACACGAACAATTTCACCAGCTTCAAATAATGTGCTTTGTGTCGGTGAATCAACAGCGTCTTCAAGACGTTGTAAAATACGTTCTGCTTCTTTTGATGAAATAGGTGCTGGACGATCACTTGTACCGCCAATGAAACCCATTACACGAGGAACATTCTTAACTAAATGCCAGCTTTCTTCGTTCATCACCATTTTAACTAATACATAGCCTGGGAAGAATTTACGTGTGCTTTTAGTCTTTTTGCCCAATCTCATTGATACGACTTCTTCAGTCGGAACAAGGATTTCTTCGAAAAAATCTTCCATGCCTTCAATAGACACATGTTCAGTCATGGTTTTTTGTACGCGTTGCTCATAACCTGAAAAGGCTTGTACAACGTACCATCTGAATTTTGGTTGTTCTTCTGACATAATATTAACCATCTACCTTAATGCCCGTGATAAAACCGACTATTCTTACTAATGCGCCATCCATTCCCCAAAGTACTAATGCCATAACACCAGTAGCTGCTAATACGATAAGTGTTGTATTAGTTGCTTCTTTACGTGTTGGCCATACTACTTTACGAATTTCAAGACGAGATTCTTTGGCGAAAGCAAATGCTTCGTTACCTTTTTCTGTTTGTGCTGCAATAAAAAGAGCAGCACCGATAGCGGCTATCACGCCAAGAGCACGGTAAACTACCGAAACATCTTCGCCGTACATGTAGTTACCAACAACGGCACCCGTTAATAAACCGATAACGACAATCCATTTAAGAAGATCCATTGATCCACTTTGATTTTCAGTATTTGTTGCGTTCATTTACCACTATCCTAATTGTTGTACTTAAAACAAAAAAGCCTTTATAAAAGCCTGTTTCTAAGACATATACACTTTATGTTGAAACCATAAATTAAGCCCTGTTAAAAACAGGGCTTACAAAATTTAGCGCGTTATTGTAATTTGAACAGAGCTAGATAGCAAGACGTTAACTTATGATTCAGTTTTTAATTAATAGATAGATAATTATATAACTACTAATTATTTGCATAAACAAAGAACACAATATAAAAGCGATAAGTAACTCTTAGGCGCTGTTGATCTTTGATTAGATTTATTTTATTAAAATTATTTAACTATTTTATCCCATGGTAGTGATAAATCACCACACACAATAAAATTAGGGTTCTCTAACGTATCACGCTGATTATAGGTCAATGTGTTAATGGTTAAATCAGTAATATCACCACCAGCTTCATTTAAAATACAATGCGCAGCACCCGTGTCCCACTCCCCTGTTGGCCCTATTCTCATATAGAGATCAGCACCGCCCTGAGCAACTAAACACGCTTTTAACGTCGCACTTCCCATAGGGACATAAGTATAACTAAAGTCACCTGATAAGCGACTTTTTACCAATGATTTATCTTGTCTGAGACTAACAGCAACTCGAATCTCTCCTTCGTGCTCTTTAGAGATACTGATTGGACTTAGTCCATTACTGTCACGTCTAAATGCACCACGACCAATGGTTGCCATATAACAACGATCATGAATTGGCGCGTAAATCACCCCAATAGAAGGCACATGATTATTAATTAAGGCAATAACAACAGCAAAATCGCCACTTCCAGCTACAAATTCTTGCGTACCGTCTAATGGATCAATTAACCAGTACTTATCCCAAAGGCGCCTATCAGCAATGTCATTAGCATCTGACTCTTCAGACACAATAGGAATATCAGGTGTTAACTGTTTTAAAGCGGCGACAATAATATCATTCGCGGCATAGTCTGCGCTTGTTACAGGTGATTCATCATCTTTGGTAAATGTTTTAAATTGGCCTGCTTCATAACAACGCTTAACTTCAGCTCCCGCTTTACGAGTTATTTTCTCTACTGCTAGAGTCAGTTCACATAGATCCATCATGTTATCGTTACCCATCATTTGCTACTCCTTCTCTGCAAAGAATCGCTCCGCCATTAATAAACTCGCAACACATCGTCCATCAGTAAAACGGTTATTGGCTAGTAAACCTGAAACATCACTTGCTGCCCACTCAACAACCGTCAGTTCTTCTGGCTCGTCACCTTCCAAACGTTCTTGATATAAGTCTTGAGCAATGAATATATGCATATTAGAGGCAAAATAGGTAGGTGCCATGGCTAATGATTTTAGTGCAGTTAATTTTTTTGCACCATAGCCAATTTCTTCTTTAAGCTCTCGGTTAGCGGCTTGTTCCGGTGTTTCACCTTTATCAATTAGGCCTTTTGGAAACCCTAATTCATAACGATGGGTGCCACAGGCATATTCTTCAATCAATAATAGAGTTTCATCGTTGAGATAAGGCACGACCATCACAGCGCCATGGCCATGATTTTTCATGCGTTCATATTCACGTTCAATACCATTTGAAAAACGTAGTTGTACTCTTTCAATAGTAAATAATCGACTTTGAGCACACGTCTCTAGTGATAATATTGTTGGGACTTTATTTTCACTCATAACAATCCTACTGTGCTCTTATCGGCAGCTATAGTCGGCCACTATCTTTAAACGAATATTGGCCTTGGTTATTAGGTTTACCTGAAAATTTTAACAGGTTGATATAATCTTGTGGTGCGTTAACAGGCGGCAATATATTTGCCTCTAGCGTATATGTTTTTGTTTTAGTCAGTAATACACTACCATCAATACCTAAGCTATTACTGCCTTTTTTAGTTACAACGGTTAACTCACCTTTAGAACAACTTAATACTGCGTCAAATTTATCAACGTCAAGTTTCCCAAAAGGACTTTTTAATACCGTTTCATTTGTCTTCACTTTAGCTTTTAGTGAAGTACACCATGGTTTGCCTTGCGTAAAATAATCAATTTTACCTTGTAATTTCCCCGTTGCATTTAAGCCATAAGGTAACGGTTTATTTTTAATCAAGGTTGCAATAGGTGAACTAAACGTAAAATCGCTAACAGATAAACCATCGCCATCAATTGATACATCACCATTAGCTTTAATATCACTACGTCTGTTTCCTATAATTAAGGCGACATCTAATTGCCCTATTAATAGTGATAACGGCGAAAGACTCCAACGTACGCTTTCTAATTCTAGATGTTGAAAATCTACTTGATTTAAACGACCACTCCAGACAGATCCAGATGCACCATGTAAACTGACATCTTTAGGTATTACCTGCGCTTCTTGCGCATACTTCAACGCAATATTAGCAGGAAATAAAACAATTAAAAAAACTGAATAAATGACTAATATCGCAAAGATATATTTTATTTTTTTAAACATTTTATTGGCCAACTACTATACGTGTTTTGACAAAACCACTTTGTTTGTCTTTTCTAAAATCAGCAATTTCAACAGTTAAACCATAATCTAGCTGCATTGACTGAACCCATTGAAGTACTTGCGTAAAGGATGCTTTATCAATCATTATTTGTAGTTTTTTGTTTTGTGGTTGTAACCTGTTAATCACAATATTATGTTTTCTAGCACTACGGTTTACTTGTTGATCTAGCGAACCAGTTTTAGTCGCTCCCTTACCTGATTGCCCACGTAACTTAATAATGGTTGATGCATTTTTCTCAACCCATGTTAGTAAACGCTGTTCATTAGCAAGCTTAGTTTCGGCTTTATCCATTCTTTCGTTAAAAGGCTGAATTAATAGAAAGTATAATCCGGCAATAATAACAAAAACTCCCATAGCACTTACCAGGCGTTGCTCGCGTCGTTCTAACGCGTTAAACCATTCTTTCATGACGACACCTTAATAACTAAAGAACTGTTAACTTTGTCGCCATTATTATTCATAGCGCCCATTGTGACTTCATATTGGCCATTTAATTCTTTCTGAAACTTTTCAAACTGTTGGAACGATTCACCTTCAGCTTGCAGTCTAATTTCTTGGCGTTTATGATCATATTTAATCGTTTCAGGCGTTAATTTTGGCACGGCAATAAATGCTTGTTGCAATGATTCAAGCATTGCACTTAATCCACTATTTTGATTACCACCTGACAGTTGATTTAACTCATTAGTCATTCGAGATTTAATTCTCAGTACACGTTTTACATCAGGGTTGAGTTGGCGATAAATCGCTTCACTTTGTTGCTTAAGTGCTAACCCTTGAGATTCAATTTGATTTACCCGCATGATTTGCTCAGCGCCGCCTAATAATATTAATATACCTGCTGCAATAGCTATTGGACGCCAAATTTTTAGGTGGTTGTATTCTTTTTTATTCTGTTCAAACTCACCAATTAATATATTGATTGGCAGTTTAACAATACCCATTGCTAATTGTTCCATTGGCAGTACTAACGGTTGAGCGTTCCAAATATACGGTTCAAGGTGATAAGACTCTTCAACATCGTAATGCGCAATAATCAATTCATCATCGTTTTGTGCTAATCGAATCAATGCAATATTCAACCAGTCACAATCTATCGTCATACCTTTTGTAAGACTAGTACGCAGTAAAAGGTTATCGCCTACCTGCAGAATACTTAAATCTGTTTCTTCAACCACTGGAATAGCTAAATAATCTGGCATTAATTCTGACGTTGATATATTTGCTTGGTTTAACCAACTCAACCACTGACGAATTTTATGCTTTGCGCACACATAAACACCCTGAGTATCATCTTTTATGGCGCTATATACAAAATGTAATGTATCAATATCAGCTGCTAGCTCATCTTCCAGCATAAACGGTATTGCTGTAATAGCTTGACGACGGTTTGCTTTTGGTAGCGGCACTTCAAAATAACTAACATCACAACCAGATACTAAGATTTGTACTCTGATACGTTTAGCAAGCTCTGATAATTGGTCGAGTTCTTGTGCATTATTAAGTTGACCAGATGCAATAACTTCTTTTGTTTTATCGTTATATTGAAGCCACAACACACTGTCGTCTGTATGACTATTTAAACGGATTATTAAACGTTCACTCACCGATTATTCCTCATGATTTATTCATTATTACCAATCTTTCGAGATATTACGTGTAGTTTTCCACTACCATCTCGATGGTAAGTACTGTTGAGTGTAAAATTTTGTTCTTCGAAGGTAAAAGTAAGTGCTGCTAAAAAATAACTACTTTTAATTTCAATTTGCTGTGTCGTTTCTTCTGAAATAGTACCAATATTATTAATTTCAGTCGTTGACGTGAATTCAGTTGCCGATTTAAAACCTTCACTATCACGATTATTAATAACCGCTTGAGCGTCTGCTAAACTTAATTTATCTTCAAATAAAGCGACTAATAGATGGGCATTATCTGATTTAATCGTATTAACATTAATTTTATGTTCACTTGTAGGTAATACACAAACATATGGTTTAATTTGGCGATAAATAGCAGGCGTCATTCCTTCAATAGCTAATAATTCACTCACATCAGCCATTAAAGTATTAGCCGTCACATAAGGAACTATTTTACCTGCGTAGGTGGAGTCCTCTGCACCAAAAGCTTTACCAACAATTTTATCACTATCAACCCAATCTTTGACTGTATAAGACAATAACTCAGCTGAATAATCATCAACGTCTAAAGAAATCAATAATGATTGAAATTGACGCTCTGCTGCTGATCGTAATTGAGTGTTTTCATCTGGATCTTCAGCAGCCAGTGCGTTTAAATTAAAACAGCTTTGTAAGTCTTTTATTTCACCCGATAATGCACCGCCATTTAAAGGAAATACCATTCCCTCTCGTGCCCATAATTGTGATAAGTGGACACTTTTTGCATCATCTTCATAATCATCTTCTAACACATTAAATACTAAACGCTCACCAGCCATTGCAGCCCATAAACCCTGTTGCGAAGCTTGGGCATTAATACTGCGGCTCATTAATAATTGCAACCGTCCTGTCATGTTAGCAGCAATTACAACCACCAATGCAATAACTAGTAGGACAGTAATTAACGCCACGCCTTGTTGACGTTTTTGTGAAACATATTGATTCATAATCATGATGCTTTCTTACCGTTATTACCATCTACATTAGGAACGATAAATTGCCATCTAATTTCACCTAAGTCATCACTAGTGATAATGAAAGCAATGCCTTCAGGTCGTCCGGAATTTGCCCATGATGTTTTCCATTCATCTTTATAAAAAAATTCAATTTTTAATGCAGTAACATTATTTATCAACGGTGTAATTTGTGGTTCGTTTGCTGCACTTTGATCTGGATACAAATAGTGTAAACGTTCTAGTTTTTGTTCAACAACACGATAAGCAACAGCTTGTAGATTACTACGAGGAAACATTTGAGCTGGGTTACGCCATCCATTACGTGTGAATATAATGCCATCGGCCTCACTATCAATAATGTTTTCACCTGCATACATGACTTGTTCTTGTGCTTTTTCACCATTAATACGTACACTTCGTTGTGTCATTTGCATCATATCACGTTGAATTATTTGATAAGTACGTTGTAATAGAGTGATACGTTTATCTGCTTCTACTGAAATTTTATCACTACGTAATACTGCATCGATAACTTGCGACGCTGCAATACCAATAACTGCCATGATAGAAATTGCTATCATCACTTCTATTAATGTAAAACCTTTTTGATTACGTCTCATGACGCGTCCAACATATACGTTGTAAGTTCGGCTAAAGAATATTCACTTTCTTCTTTATCTAAGATATTAATATTGACGGATCTAAATTTAGGATCGAGCGTTTTAACGGTTAATTGTTTCCAATACCATGTTGCTCCGGCGTATTCTAATTTACCCGTTTTAGTACCTAAACTTGGTAGTTTTTTATCTAAATGAAGTTGTGTTAAGTGATTATTAGCAATCCATAAGGCAATGTTTTTTTGTTCTAAGTAACTTAAGCTGCGAATATGTTCACTAGCCATATTTACAATAGATAAAGCAGCAACGGCAAAAATAGCTAACGCTATCATCACTTCAATTAATGTCATGCCTATTTGTTTTTTAAACACGTTACGTTGAGAACGACTCAAATTATTTCTCATTCGTCCTGCTCTTCATCATTAGAATCTGTAACATTAAGTAAGCCTAGCGTATTAGCTTTAATAGTTACAAAATATTCTTGTTCGTCTTCTCTAAGGTCAAATATTTTTTCATCGTCTAATGACAACGTTAATTTGAATGGTGTCATTTCACCTGAGGACAGAATTAATAATTGAGGAATATTAGGTTTTTCTTGTTCATCAAGTTCTAGATCAACTTCACGTTCAGTAAATAGTGCCGTTGATGAATAATCTGTTTGATCTGGCAACCATTGAAACCCTTCGATTTCGGCTGTCATTGATATGCCATCTAGTGTTTGTTCTTTTAAGACAATATCCTCAACAGCACGCCAGCGTTGCTCAAAGAGTTCTACAAAATGGTATTTGTTATCGGTTAAAACCATTCCATAATCTCGCCCTTTTAAGACAGCTTGATCGAGCGCAATACTCGATAGCGCCGCCATCTTATGTGCTGCACGTTTAACAGCTTTTTTTTGTTTAGAATCGTCAATAGTAGCTAATACAATTGACGATGCTAAACCAATTAATAATACCACGAGCATCAATTCGATTAATGTAAAACCGAATTGTGATTTAGGACTTAGGCGTGGATTATTAATCACTGAATATTATTCTTGTTCTTCGGCTTGATCGTGCATATTCCAGTTACCAATATCATCTTCAGTACCGTCTTCACCATCAAGTCCTACTGAATAGATATCAATACGTCCGTTTTCACCTGGCTGTAGTAATAAATACTCATTACCCCAAGGATCATTAGCTAAACGTTTAACATAGCCTTCATTACGGAAATTACGTGGAATAGGGTCAAGACTAGGTTTATTGACTAATGCATCTAAACCTTGGTCTGTTGTTGGGTAACGGCTGTTATCAAGACGATACATTTCTAGTGCATTTTCGTAAGCTGTAATATCTGATACGACTTTTTGACGATCAGCAATTTCTTTATTCCCAAAAACATTTGGCAATACCATGGCTGCTAATAAACCTAAAATTACAATTACGACCATTAATTCGATAAGTGTAAAACCACTTTGTTTTTGTTTATTGTTGTTCATAACGTGTTCTCTCTTTGATTCTAAAACTTAAAAATTAAAATATAATTAGTTATTTACTAGTTTATCTATCGACTAATTTAACTGCCTACAGGCCTAACTTCCAACTAAAGAATTAAGCGCTAAAATAGGTTGTAAAATAGCAATAACAATGAAGAATACAATCATTGCCATAGTAACTACCATTGCTGGTGTAAAAACGCCTAATGCAATATTAGCTGTCGATTCAAATTCTCTATCTTGGTTGTCTGCTGCACGGCCTAGCATTTGCTCTAATTCACCACTTTTTTCACCAGAGGCAATCATATAGAGCATCATAGGAGGAAATAGTTTCGTTTGAGTAAGCGCGGCACGTAAACTTGAGCCTTCGCGTACATAATTAGCAGCTTCTAATACAGCCTTTCTCATATGTTGGTTAGCAAGCACTTCAGCGGAAATTTTCATACTTTCTAGCAGCGGTACACTAGAAGATGTAAGAATACTTAATGTTCTAGCAAAACGAGCTGTATTAAGACCACGAGCAACTTTACCAAACACTGCCATATTTAAGATTCGTCGATGAATTTTCATCTGAAAATCTTTATTTTTCAATCGATGTTTAAACAATAATATCGAACCGATAATTGCTGCAACGACAATCAAACCATAACTTCGAACAAAATCACTTAACACAATTAAAACACGAGTAGCCCATGGTAATTCTTGTGACATATGTTCAAACTGTTCAACAACTTGTGGCACTACTAATGCCAATAATAATGATATAACGCCAATAGCGACTGTCGTTAACATGATCGGATAAATCATCGCCTGCATCAGTTTACTACGCATTTCTTGGCGTTGTTCTGTGTAGTCTGCCAAACGGTTTAATATTGTATCTAAATGCCCAGACTTTTCTCCCGCAGAAACCATAGCGGTGTAGAGTTTTTCAAAAACACTAGGGTATTCAGCCATCGAATCAGCCAAGCTATAACCTTCAACAACACGACTTCTAACAGCTAACACTATCGATTTAATTTTCGCTTCTTCACATTGCTGCGCAACTGCTTGTAAGCTTTCTTCGATAGGTAATGAAGATTGAACTAATGTTGATAATTGGCGAGTTATTAATGCTAATTCAGAGGCACTAATTTTGCTATTAAAGCCTTTTTTAGTATTTTTACTCGTTGCTGTTTCGACTTGTTTCACATCAATTGGCATGAGATTTTTTTCACGCAATTGTTGTCTAATTTGTCGCAGGGAATCAGCCTCAAGAACACCTTGAAGTTGTTTCCCTTGTTTATCTAATGCTTTATATTCAAATGCTGCCACTAGTTACCTACTCTTCTCGTGTCACACGTAACACTTCTTCAAGTGTTGTAATGCCAGCTAAAATTTTGGAAACACCATCACCGCGAATACCATTGCTGATAGTACGTGCTTGACGCTCTATTTCTGTTTCGCTAGCGCCGTTATGAATCATTTCACGAACTGTTTCATCAACTTCTAATAATTCATGAATACCCGTTCGCCCTTTGTAACCAGAGTAATTACATGACTCACACCCTTTAGCGCGATAGATCATTGTTTGTTGAGTTTGCCCCATAATAGCGAGTTCAGCGTCATCTGCTTGATGCTCTTCTCGACAATGAGGACATAATGTTCGAACTAATCGTTGAGCCAACACACCTAATAAACTTGATGATAGTAAGAAAGTCTCAACACCCATATCTTGTAAACGCGTTACCGCGCCAACAGCGGTATTAGTATGCAAGGTCGACATAACCAAGTGACCAGTTAAACTCGCTTGAACAGCAATTTGTGCCGTTTCTAAATCTCGGATTTCACCAATCATTACAACATCAGGATCTTGACGTAAAATCGCACGTAAGCCACGTGCAAACGTCATATCAACTTTAGCATTTACCTGAGTTTGGCCAATACCTTCAATGTTATATTCAATCGGGTCTTCTACCGTCAGAATATTACGCTCTTTACTATTTAAATCAGTTAGGCCTGCATATAGCGTGGTACTTTTACCAGAACCAGTAGGACCAGTAACTAAGATAATACCGTGAGGTCGATGAATTAATGTGTTAAATCGCTCTCTAATACTTTCTGTCATGCCTAAATCTTTAAGATTTAGTCTTGCTTGATTTTTATCAAGTAAACGTAATACAACACGTTCACCATGACTTGATGGCATAGTTGAAACACGCACATCAACACCACGACCTGCAATACTTAATGAAATACGACCATCTTGTGGTAAACGTTTTTCAGCAATGTCTAACCGTGCCATAACTTTAATACGTGAGACTAATAATGAAGCAAGTTTACGATTAGGTTTTAAAACTTCACGTAAAATGCCATCTACACGAAAACGTATAGTGAGTTGCTTTTCAAAGGTTTCAATATGAACATCACTGGCTCCTTCTTTAATAGCTTCACTCAATGTAGCGTTAATCAATCGAATGATAGGTGCATCATCTTCTGATTCTAATAAGTCTTGAGTTTCAGTTAATTCATCTGCCAAGGTAAATAAATCAACATCATTTCCTAAATCTTCAACTAATTGTTGAGTTTTAGAAGTGTCATGCTGATATTGCACGGTAAGTGCTTGTTCAAATTCATCATCTGCTAAATATTTTAAAGATACTTTATTAGAAGCAAAACGACGAGCTTCCATCAAGCCTTCTATAGATGTTGCGTCACAATAAGAAATAGTTAATGTCTCATCATTAAACAGTACATGATGGCGCTTAGCAAACGCAAAATTAAATTCAGACGTTATATCTTGTAACTCTTCTTCTGTTACAACAGTATTTTCTGTTATAGCGGCATCATCCGTTATAACAGTGTCATCTATTAAATTCGTTTCATTATTCATCAGCTGACTCTGCGGCCTTCAATGCATTAATTGCAGACTTTTCATTATGCATTTTTACAAACTCTCTTAATTCTTTTGACAAAATTAAGCCGTTAGTTTGTTCTTCTAATACAGGTTGGTCAGTATAAGGCATTAATGAAATACCATCTTCTTGCTGTAATAATTGTTCAGCACGAATAAGGTTATATTTAGAACTACTTAAATTACGCATAGTTGCAGCATCACGAATAATACGCGGCTTAATAAATATCATTAGATTACGTTTGGCTTTACTGCTTTGTGTTGAACGGAATAACTGACCAATGTAAGGAATATCTCCTAACAACGGGACTTTAGATTCAGTCTCTTGTACATTTTCGTCAATCAATCCGCCTATCACAACAATTTGACCGTCATCAACCATCACCGTTGTTGTTACTGAACGTTTAGAGAAAATAACATCAACAGCCGTACCAGCCGTACCACCTTGAACACCAGATACTTCTTGTTCAATTTGAAGCTGAACAGCATTACCTTCATTAATTTGTGGTGTTACTTTTAATTTAATACCCACTTCTTTACGTTCAACAGTCTGAAACGGATTAGAATTATTACTACCAGCGGCAGAGCCAGTAATTACCGGTACTTCTTCACCAACAACAAACGTTGCTTCTTGATTATCTAACGTAGTGATATTAGGTGTTGCCAATATATTTGAAGAAGAAGAAGCACTTACCGCTTGAATTAATGCAGCCCAATCCCCCGTCACAAATCCAGTTAATGCGCCATTCACGCCGCCTAATACATTCCCTAGGACACTGAAATCACCTTCAGTAACAACATCAGGATTAACCGTTATTGCACCACTTTCAGATGTTACTGTAGTACCACCAGTAGTAAAATCTTGCGCAGCTTCAACACCAGCGGCAATTCCACTGATTGATGCGCCATTATTAAATTGAATAATACCACCATCAGCATTAGCCCATTGCACACCTAAATCAATACCATCACTCTCACTGACTTCTACAATAATAGCTTCTACATTAATTTGCGCACGTCTAAAGTCTAGTTGGCGTATAACACTTTCAAGGCTACGCATAACATCAGGTTGGGCAGTAATAACTAAAGAGTTAGTATCTTCGTGGGCTTGGATATGAACATCACGCTTTGTGCTTTTAGATTTACTTTTTCCACCACTAGAATCAGTTTTAAGAGAATCAGCTACACCTGTTAATACTTGAACGATGTCTTTAGATTGAGCGTAACGTAAGTGAATAACTTTAGTATTACCTGAACTTTCTTGTTCGTTATCTAAACGTTGAACTAAAGCCACGGCACGTTCACGCGCACGTTTCTCACCACTAATAACAACACTGTTTGTGCGTTCGTCGGCTACTAATTTTGGCACTAACTGGTTAGATGATTTAGCTTTACCACTCACTGTATCGGTAATGATTTGTTCGATAATACGTACTAATTCTTGAGCCGATGCATACTTTAATTTAACGATTGCAACTTCTTGGTCACCTTGCTTATCAACACGGCGAATCATTTCTACAATACGATTTACTTTAGCAGCACGGCCAGTAAGCATAATGACATTAGAAGCATCATGCGCAACAATATTACCACCGCCACTATTATCATTTAATTGACGTAAAATAGGAGTAAGGTCACGAACTGGTACATTATAGACAGGCACTATACGTGTCACCATTTCATCACCAAAACCGCTATCGTTAGCCCCAATAACAGGAATAGCAGACGATTTAGCGTCTTTATCTTTAATGATTTTTAAGATGCTGTTATCCATTTCAACAACAGCATATCCATAAACTTCGAGAACACTTAAGAAAAATTGATAATATTGCTCTTCATCAAATGTTTCATAACTACGTACGTTAATTTTTCCGCGTACATTAGGTTCAATGATGATTGTTTTATTTAGCGCGCGTCCAATCGTGTTAATGAACTCATTGATATCAGTCCCTTTAAAACTAGCTGAATATTGACTATTCGCAGATAAAGACATGGGTGCAGCGATTAAACTGGCCATTAATAAGATAGCAGCACATCCTTTTGATGATATGGAGCGTATTTTGTTAGACATGTTGTTATTTCCTCGAAGAGTCATTGATTAAGGCAGCGAAAATTCAATATCAGTAAGCTGGCCATCACGTTCTACCGTAATCAGTATATTGGTCATATTTGCTAATTCGCTCATTACTTTAAGCGATTGTGAAGTATCTGTAAGATCATAACCATTAATTGCAACAGCCAAATCTCTAGGTTGGAGCCCTGAATGACTAAAGAGTTCAGGCCTTTTTCCGGGGTTTAATCGATACCCCTTGATTGAACCACCACGATTAACAGGCGTTATTGAAATATAATCTATGATTTTTCCAGGATCTTTCAAAATTTCAGAACGAGTTTTAGCGAGTTCTTTGGTTAATTTTTTAGATGTAATTTTCTTATTATTTGAAACGGGTTTATTAGCATTTTTATGTATTTTTGTGTAATCAAATCCATCAAGCATTAATGTTTCATATTTTCCTTTATTATTAAGGATTACACGATCACTATGGATTTCAGCAATGCTAACTCTGGTCGTTTTAACTTTTTGATCAATAAAATAAGTTTCTTGGTTTGATTGATAATCAATAATGGCCATCGAACGAGATGTATCATTGTGTGCAACTAAACCTGTTAATGTCATTTTAAGCGTTGTTTTAGGTGCATCTGTAATATCAGTTTGTTTTACTGGTTGTTTTTGTTTTTCATTAGCTTTTCCAAACCAATGAAAATTAGAAAAATTAACAGATGAATTCTCTATTTTCTGTTCTTGTGAGCTAGGAGCTTTCCAAGATGCAGTAGGCGTAGATGGAGTTAAAACTAACCAGGTTAATTTAGCGCCTAAATAAGCAACAAAAATCACTAAGATAATAGTAATTATAATAACGATCTTTGAAATATTTTTGGTAAAAAAGTTAATACTATTATTTATATTTATCATTAATTATCACAATAAAGTTAATTACTCATAATTAAGCACACTACGAACTTGCGAATTATGTCCAATGGCGAGACACTATACTAACTTATAGACAGCGTAACAACCATTGATAGGCAGTGTTTTCAACAAATTTTTGCATAGAAAAATATACAATATTATGCTATTTTTTAGGGAACTTTTTGGTACTTGGGTAAACCATGGCTTCAGCACAAAAAACAACATCAACACGTTTAGACAAATGGCTGTGGGCAGCTCGGTTTTATAAAACTCGATCTATTGCCCGTGATATGATCCAGTCAGGAAAAGTTTCTTATAATAATCAGCGAAGCAAGCCAAGTAAGCTAGTTGAAGTTGGTGCTATGGTGACAGTGCGCCAAGGACAAGATGATAAAGAAGTTGAATTACTTGTCATTAGTGAACATAGACGCGGTGCGCCTGAAGCTCAATTACTTTATCAAGAAACAATAACTAGTATTGAAAAACGTGAAAAAAATTCACAACTGAGAAAATTGAATGCGCTGGAAAGTCCTCACCCAGAAAGACGCCCAGATAAAAAGCAACGCCGTAAAATTATTCAATTTAAAAATCAATAGCCTTAAAATTATTACCGGAATCCTTATGAACGACCAACTAAACCGATACCTATTCGATAACGTCCACGTACGTGGTGAATTAGTTCAAGTATCAAATACGTATAAAGAAATTATTGAAAGTCACAATTACCCTGCTCCTGTTAATCATATACTTGGTCAATTACTTGCTGCTACATCTATGATGACAGCACTTCTTAAATTTGAAGGTGACATAGCTGTTCAAATCCAAGGAGAGGGTCCAGTGCCTATGATTGTGGTTAATGGTAATGATCAACAAGAACTACGCGGGGTTGCCAATGTAACAGGTGAAGTAACGACTAGTAATTTAAGTGAGTTATTCACAAAAGGTTACATGGTTATTACTATTACACCTTCACAAGGTGAACGCTATCAAGGTATTGTTGGCTTAGACAAAGATACTATTGGTGAATGTTTGGAAGTTTATTTTGAACAGTCTGAACAACTTAAAACTCATTTTTGGTTACGTGCTAATGATGAAAATGCTGCAGGTATGATGATTCAAGCTTTACCAGAAGAATCTGACAATGATGAGGATGGATATTACAATTTACGTCAATTGAGTGACACAATTAAAGATGAAGAATTATTCGAATTGGAAGCTGATGTGATACTCAACAGGTTATATCATCAAGAAGATGTACGAATTTTCGATCCTCAATCATTAAGCTTTAAATGTACATGCTCAGTTGAGCGTAGCGCTGGTGCTATAATGGCTGTAGGTCGTGAAGAAGCAGAGTCTATTATTGCAGATGAAGGCGCTATTACCATGCATTGTGATTATTGTAATACGAAATACGAATTCGTTGCTGATGATGTAGCTCTATTATTTAGTGATCCTAAAGAAAGTAACGAGAAATTACATTAACAAAATAGTATTTTTATTGAGAAACTCGAATTAATTTTCGAGTTTCTTCTTAAATAACAAAGAAAAACATAAAAAAGAAAACTTTCACACCAGCAAACACAAATAACAAATTAAGTCACTCCTCCCATAAAAGCCAAAAACAATAAACCACTATAAAACAAAGATATTTTAGTTGTTTCAAATATAAATTATATTAATTGTTTATTTATCACTCACTATCATTGTACAATTTCGATCATGGTGCGACCCTAGTTACACCTAAAGCATGAAAACAAACAAAACCGATTACAAATTAATTTAGGAGTTAAACAATGAGCGCCGCCACAACTTGTAACAACAGCCTGACAAGTTTAATACAATACGGTATTAATGATGTTCAAGAAGTTATTTATAATCCTTCGTATGAATTATTATTTGAAGAGGAAACGAAGACAATATTAACGGGTTTTGATAAAGGCATTATTACAAAATCAGGTGCTGTATCTGTTGATACAGGTATATTTACAGGGCGTTCGCCAAAAGATAAATACATTGTACGTGATGACGTAACACGCGATACAGTATGGTGGTCAGATCAAGGTAAGAATGATAATAAAGCGATGACACAAGACACATGGTCATCATTAAAAAAACTAGTATCAGAACAACTATCTGGTAAACGTTTATTTGTAGTCGATGCCTTCTGTGGTGCAAACAGTGACACTCGCCTAAAAGTAAGATTTATTACTGAAGTAGCTTGGCAAGCTCATTTCGTTAAAAATATGTTTATTCGTCCAAGCGATGAAGAACTTGCTATTTTTGAACCCGATTTCACAGTAATGAATGGCGCAAAAATAACAAATCCTAATTGGAAAGAGCAAGGACTCAATTCTGAGAATTTTGTTGCTTTCAACCTTACTGAGCGCATGCAGCTTATTGGGGGTACGTGGTATGGTGGTGAAATGAAGAAAGGTATGTTTTCAATGATGAATTACTTTTTGCCTCTTCGTGGAATAGCTTCAATGCATTGTAGTGCAAATGTAGGGAAAGATGGAGATACTGCTATTTTCTTTGGGTTGTCAGGTACAGGTAAAACTACATTATCAACAGATTCTAAACGTCAATTGATTGGTGATGATGAACATGGTTGGGATGATAATGGTGTCTTCAATTTCGAGGGTGGTTGTTACGCTAAAACAATCAATTTAAGCGAAGAAAATGAACCAGATATTTATCGTGCAATTCGTCGCGATGCATTATTAGAAAATGTGACTGTCGATGACAACGGTAAGATAGATTATGATGATAATTCAAGGACTGAAAATACTCGTGTTTCTTATCCGATTTATCATATAGACAATATTGTTAAGCCAATATCAAAAGGCGGACATGCTAAAAAAGTTATTTTTTTAACAGCAGATGCATTTGGCGTATTGCCTCCGGTTTCAAAATTAACGCCTGAACAAACACGTTATTATTTCTTATCTGGATTTACTGCAAAATTAGCAGGAACAGAACGTGGAATAACAGAGCCGACACCAACATTTTCTGCATGTTTTGGAGCTGCTTTCCTTAGCTTGCATCCAACACAATATGCAAAAGTTCTTACTAAACGTATGGAAGATGCAAATGCAACTGCTTACTTAGTTAATACAGGATGGAATGGAACAGGAAAACGCATTTCAATTAAAGCGACCAGAGCGATTATCGATGCAATATTAAATGATTCAATTGATAATGTAGATTGCCAAATATTGCCATATTTTAACTTAAGTGTTCCAACAAAAATCGACGGTGTTGAAGAGTCTATTCTTGACCCACGCAATACTTATAGCAAAGCCACTGTATGGGAAGAGAAAGCACAAAATCTTGCAGCACGTTTTATCACTAATTTCGAAAAATTTACTGATACGCATGAAGGTAAATTATTAGTTGAGGCTGGGCCTAAATTTTAATAAATGTTTACATTAAAAAAGCCGTCTTTTAGACGGCTTTTTTAAGATATAATATAGTTTTAATTAATTACTATTAATAATATGACTGACCTTATAGAAAAACCAAATAAACCCCAAGACGATGACTGTTGCGGCGGCGCTTGTGATCCCTGTGTATGGGATATATTTTACGAGGATTTAAGTGCTTATCGTAAACAACAACGCTCACTAAAAGCATTAGAAAATAAGTTACTTGAAGAATAAATTAAACCATAGATAACCAAATAATGGCAAAACTACAAAATGTTGCTACAAACCAACATAAAGATCGTAATATATTTTTATTCAAATAATACATAACACTATAAAGAACTCTAAATAATACATGTAACATACTAAGAATGATTATTGTATCACCTGTAGAGCCTGTCGCTAATGCAATCGCTATGGCGAAACCAAATATAATCAATGATTCAAAAGCATTTTGATGTGCTGCTAATGCTCTAGCACCAAATCCAATAAGTTTAGCTTGTTGCTTTCTAGGGTTTGCATTGTCATACCCACCTAACCTATTCATTGCTATCGCAACGGGGATCTTAGCTAAATAAGGCAGGAGTGCAGCTGTAAATGCGATTAAAATTAAAGTATTCATTTTTTACTCAAGTTAATTATTTAATAAATAGTAATAGAAAAAACAGTTATACTCAAATACTGCAAATTAATGGAGTTCTTTGTTGAGATATTTTATTTATATAGTAATCATAATTACTAACCTAATATATTTACCAAACGTAGAAGCCAAAACACCAAAATGGCAAGATATTGATTATATAATACAAAGTTTCTTTGAAGTCGGATTAGGTGCAGAGCATGGAATAAGCAAAAACCTGAATTTGAGAAAATGGAATAAACCTATTCGCATTTATGTAGAACATAATGTTGGCGATAAAACTTTACACAATAGATTACTTAATGCACATATCGACCAACTTAAAGAGATTACAAAATTAGATATACAACGTGTCGACAATAAATCTGCGGCAAATATCTTTTATTTTTTTACTCGTCAATCAGAAATACGCCAACTAGTTGAAAATAAATTAGGGGCTGATGTGGCTAAAAATCTACATGGCTCTGTTTGTTTAGCAAGTGCGAAGATTAATAAGAAAAACGTTATAACATCTACACACATTTTCATCCCTATAGATCTAGCCCGTATGCATGGAAAACTTGTCGCTTGTATTGTAGAAGAGATAACCCAATCGCTAGGTTTATTTAGAGATTCAGAACTTGTATTCCCATCAATATTTAATGATAAGACAAAAAATACATTATTGACTGGTTTAGACGAAATTTTATTACGTTTACTTAGTGATAGAAGAATCAAAGCAGGTATGTCTAAAACAGAATTAAAACCTATTCTGATGTCAATACTTGCAGAATATAAATCGCAAGGTCTTATTAAAACAGCTGATTATCGAGTACAAAAGGGTGATCTTTACGAGATGCTAGGATTTAGACGTATCAAAAAAAATAATTAAACGTTTAATAGCTAATTATCTAACCAATTTTCAATCAATCTCTCTAAATTCGGGCGAGTAAATTGCTCTAGTTTTTTTGTCATATTTATACCTGAATAATTAAAGTAAGTTTACCACCTCTAATCAGATGGCCAAATTCATTGTGCCGATAAGCGACCTATTAACTAGCTGCGTAGCGGCGCATAGCGCGAAATAGCCGACTCTCTACTGAGTGGAGTGGATTGCACTTGCTCCGCAAGCGACATGTCGACATGGATCTCGGTAATAAAGCAATGCAGGAGCATATTGCCTAGACGATGTAAATTAGTCAATATAATGCTGGTCATTGCCACACACATACGAAAAAGGGCTCAGTATTTCTGCTGAGCCCGTTATCTGAATAGGTGTTTGGCAATGGCTTACGCTTTATAGCTTGGCTGCCTATTGACTCGGTTGCACTGACTGCGTCAGCGACGGACGATATAGTTTAACCAATATCATGCCGGTCATTGCCAACCCTAAACGAAAAAAGCCCTGTTCGTTAGAACAGGGCCTTTTACTTAATAGGTGTTTGGCAATGACCTACTTTCACATGGGGAAGCCCCACACTATCATCGGCGCTAAATCGTTTCACTACTGAGTTCGGAATGGGATCAGGTGGGACCAATTTGC
>CALJMY010000123.1 GCA_937981905.1 uncultured Enterobacterales bacterium | reverse complement strand
GCGGTGTTACATTCAAAATTTCTACAACTAATGACGTAGGTTTTTTTTGTCCGCGTTTATCGGCTGTAGGAGGCGTTGTTTTAACAACGTAAATAGCCACTGCGAAGATAGCAATGATAGCAACAGGTAAAAACTTCTTTAGTTTATTCATAGTTTAATACATAACAACAATTTATTAGTGAGGGAAGAGTACAGCAAAATAAGCAAGAGAGATTATTGATTTACACTATTTTACATACGGGATTTTTTTACATATCTTGAAACATTTTTCTACTCTAGATTTCAGTAAATTTAGAAGGTTATTTATTCTTTATAGACCATAAAGATTAATAAAACTATTCAACATATTACAAAGCGTGAATACTGGCTGGTAAGAATGTAATAGAAAAAATAGTTAAACGAGTCTAATGATATAAAACTATCTCAGGTTGATTACAATTTTCGCCCAGTCGTTAAAAAATGAGTGATGATTGTTTCCCCTTTAATAATTCAATAATTTTTGCATAACCGATTTCTACGTTTTCTAATAGATAAATAAGATCATTGGTTGGAGTGCCATGGCACAAATAAATACCATCGGTTAATTGAAAATCAAAAGATTTCATCCACTCAATGGGAGTTTTTCGCATCATTAATTACAGCTTCGAGTGCGAATACATTATTATTAATATCTGATAAAACAGCAAGTTTCATAATTTATGTCTTATACTTATTGTAAAACAGGGCGAAAGAAACTGCGTTCATAACTTAAAATACATTGTGTGTCTTGCGCATATTTAAATGCCTGCATGCAGTCTTCATCTAATAGTGAATCTTTTCTATACACTTCATATTCAGCCAAACTAGGAAAAGAAAACAATGCTAACGCTTTATTGTTTGCCCCCTCAGATGGCAGAAAATAACCATGATGATTCCCACCAAATTTGTTAACTAGTGGGATCCAAAGTTTGGCGTAATGTTCAAATTCAGTCAGTTTATATGGGTCAATAACGTAGTTTAAATAACAGGTAATCAAAATAATGTCCTTATTAAATGTAACTTTTGAGAGTAATTAGTTAATCGATAGAGTATAAAACCACAGCGCTCACATCGTTATAACCTTCTTGTTTACATAAAACATCGTATCTTCTACCTGCTTCAAATGTCTTTGTAACATAAGGAAATTTGTATACATCGCCAGCTAAACATCGAACGGTAATTTTGTGAGTACCAGGAAGAACTTGTACTTTACTTGGCCATCCTAAAAAAGCGTCATCACCGTATGGGATATCATCTACTTTAGCTAATACGGCATAACCGTAATCTTTTCTAATAGCGTCTTTTATCAAAGCAAGTTCAGCATCTTCTTTCTTAGGACCTTTATAAGCTTGAACAACAGAGCCAAACATACCTTTAATAGCGACACAACCACTTAATAGACTGACAGTTAACACGAGTACGAGTGGCATTTTATGAGACATTAATTTATTGAACATCAGTTTTCCAAATATTAAAAAGAATGATAGTTTTTTAGTAACATTATTACTTAGTGACACAACATTATACCGACAGATTACAACTTGTATTGTGTAAGGCTTCAAGGTTTATTTTTATATGTCGTTAATTTGATGTGTTGAATAGATAAATATGAACGTAATTTTTATAAAGCGGACTTTCTACAATACATCTATATGATGTTCTATATAGCCCTTTATATAGTTCTCTATAATAGTACTGAAACCTAGTGAGTATATCGTTAGTAAATAGTTTGTATGTTTAATAAATAAATTAAGCCGCTTCATAATATATGAGAGCGGCTTTAACTTTAACAATTTATGTTAGTAAACATCTCGTTGATAACGATGTTCACTGACTAGTCTATTCATATAGGTTTCAACACCCGATTCATCTAAATTTCCATGCTCAGCTAGTACCTGACGAATAGCTTTATCAACATCTGCTGCCATGCGTGATGCATCACCACAGATATAGATATAAGCACCAGATTCTAACCATTCAAAAAATTGTGCACCTTGGTCTAGGATATGGGTTTGTACGTAGACTTTTTTATCAGTGTCTCGTGACCATGCCAAACTAGTTTGTGTTAATAAACCGCTATCTTGCCATGCTGTTATTTCATCACGATATAAGTAATCTTGTGCTTGATGTTGGTCACCAAAAAATAACCAGTTTTTACCTTTAGCTTCACGCATTTCGCGTTCTTCTAAGAAAGCACGGAAAGGAGCTATACCTGTTCCGGGTCCAATCATAATTAATGGTGCTTCATCATCTGAAGGAATATGAAAATGAGCAGAAGATTGCATGTAAATTCCAAAGTTACCACCATTTGTGAGGCGATCGCCAAGGAATGTAGAAGCTACGCCTTTACGAGCTTTATTGAATAATTCGTAATGTACTTCACCAACAGTTAAGTGAACTTCACCAGGATGTTTTTTAGGACTTGAAGCAATTGAATATAATCGAGGTTGTAACGAACGTAAGCCATTTACAAATGTTTGTGCATCTAGGGCTGGTTTTATATTGGTGAGTACATCAATGACTTGGTAATCATCTTCAACACTTTCAATATTCCATGTTTCTAATGCTTTAGCATTTACAGTATTAATGTCTAACTTGGTATTTAATAATACGCGTAATGAAGCTGAACCATTTTTTTGTTCAACGACTTCACGACCTGTGAAATTACCAGCAGCAAGAATTTCTTCAACTTCTTTTGAGCAATTGAGCGGCCAAACACCTAATGCATCACCTACCGAGTAATCCATGTCTTGGCCACCACCAGCGAGTGAAATTTCAACATGATTAACACGTTTAGCTGACTGTTCACCGCTTAGATTATAAGACTCAATTAAATTACCAATAAAAGGACGATTTTTATCATAAGCAGGTGCTTTATCGTCACTATCAATAGGAGCTGTGCTCGCCGAACCTGCGGCAGATTTAAATGCAGATGTTTCAAATACTTCGTTTTTCCACTGAGCGTAGCTATCATCAAAGTCTACATCACAAGAAATGAAGTCTTGGCACTGTGAAGCGCCAGCTTGAGTTAGGCGATCGCTGATGTCTGCCGCACATTTGTTAAAAAACGTATAGCTTGAATCGCCAAGACCACAAACACTGAAATTTAGCGTAGCGGGTAGGGCAAGCGTATCGTCTTCCATAAGAGACGTGTAGAACTTTTTAGCATTATCTGGCGGCTCACCCTCACCAAATGTTGAACAAATAATAAGTACATGAGAATGGGCTGCAAGTTCAGTGGGTGTTAGGGAATCTAATTCACTAATATTTGCTTCAAAACCCTGAGTCGCTGCATATTTCTTTAAATCTTTAACCAATACTTCAGCGTTACCTGATTGCGAACCATAGAAAATTTGCATTGGCGTGCCTGCAACTTCTTCGTTTGCGCTCGCTGCTGCCATAGCCATGCTGCGATAAGCTGTTAATAATCCGCTAAGCCATTCACTTTGTTCTGCTTCAAAAGGTGCGTCTGCTGGTATTTCTACAACACTTGGACCGTCGTCTTGCGTTTCCAT
>CALJMY010000122.1 GCA_937981905.1 uncultured Enterobacterales bacterium | reverse complement strand
TGCTTCATCAGTGACTTCTTTACCTGTTCTAACTAAAATATTAGTCGGTATGCCTGCATTTTTACCTGCTTGAAGATCTGATAATTTATCGCCGACTAAATATGACTGAGATAAATCAATTTCTAAATGTTCCTGAGCAGTTACAATCATACCCGGTTGTGGTTTACGACAATCACAATTTTGTTTGTAATTACCAACACCTTTATCTGGGTGGTGAGGACAAAAATATACACCGTCAATCTCTACGTCTTTATCAGCGAATGACCAATCCATCCATTCTGTTAATGTCATAAATTCATCTTCAGAAAAGTAGCCACGTGCAATACCTGATTGATTAGTAATAATAACTAGCTGATAACCTTTTTCTTTAATCGCTTTACACGCATCAATCACGCCTTCGATGAAGACAAAGTCGTCACTATGGCTTACATAACCTGTATCAAGGTTAATAACACCGTCACGATCTAAAAATACTGCTTTTGTTAACACCGATTGATTGGACACGCTTGTTTCTCTGAATTAATGAATAAGGTGTTAGTTTATCATAATGTTTAGCTGGCAATAGGGAATGCATCGAGAAATGTGAATAATTTCCCCTACCAATGCCAATCATTTAAATACTTCATGTTATGGTACTTCTTTTGAGCACTTTCTTGCTAGAAGAGTCTTTTAGGAGGCTTAATGATTTATTCACTATATCTTACTCATATTAATGACACTCACTCACATTTTGAGCCAACACCATTAAAAATAACGTTACCTATTGTTTTACCAAGTGCTTTACTCACGTCATCTAAAACACCAACATTAACTCTACCTTGTGGTGGTTACGCAATGATTGCTAGCGCACTAAATTCACAACGTGAATTGGCTAGTGAAAACCATACTCCTTCGCTCTTTCTTCATGCTGGGGATAGTTTTCAAGGTAGTTTGTATTTTAGTTGTTTTAAAGGTAAAGCAAATTCAACTATTCTTAATAAGTTAAAACCAGACGCAATGACAATCGGTAATCATGAATTTGATTTAGGTAACACACCGTTATCAAAATTTATTGCTGATACCCAGTTTCCAATTCTAGCTGGCAATATGGATTTACAGTATGAAGATAACAATAAACCTTATCCACTATCTGTTCATAAACAACTTTATAGCTTTGATCATAAAAAAAACATTGCTCAATATTTGCTAAAGCCATTAAAAGATAAGCAACTTGCCATTGTTGGCATAACGCTAGATATGATGGATAAAATTGGATGTCCCGACAGTGATTGCCATTTCTTAAATGCAATTGAAGTCACCAAAAACACTGTTAAGCATTTAAGAGAACAAGGCATAAATCATATTATTATCTTAAGCCATTTAGGTTACCAAGGTGATTTAGAATTAGCCCAAGCAGTCGATAATATTAGCGTGATTGTTGGCGGACACTCTCACACATTAACTGGTGATTTTAGCGAGTTAGGTGTTTTATCAAACGAGTCTACTGAAACATTCATTAATGGGGCGTTAATTGTTCAAGCTGGAAAGCATGCTGAATCAATTGGACTCTCTCATTTAACATTTGATGCACAGGGAAATGTTACAAATCAAGTTGGCGGTGTTAAATTTTTAATATCACCGACTTGGTCAAATCATACTGATAATCAATGGTTATCCAGTGAGGAATTAACAATATGTAATAATTATATTGAACAAAGTACTCTGTTTGAGTCTGTAACTCCTTGCAAAGAAATAAGTGAACTTATCGATAAAGACTATCGCCCTCAAATTAAGAAAATGCACGATAATGTACTTACTACTTTATCTCAAGATTACCATCATGTTCGTGTACCTAATGATGAATACCCAACTGGTAGCATTATAGCGCCTTTAGTCAGCGAAGCCTTTTATCAATGTGCCAATAAGCACCTTGATACCGATTTTGCATTACATAATGCTGGCGGTGTTCGCGTATCTCTACAAAAAGGCCCATTAACACAAGCTGATGTTTGCGGACGATTACTGCCTTTTGAAATTCAAATTATAAGTTATCGCGTTACCGGTAAAGATTTAGCACTTGCGCTAGAAGGTGGTATTAACAACGCACTCAATAACGGTGTTACGGGGAGTGGCGATGGAAGTTACCCCTACTGTCACGGACTTAAGTTTACGTATTGTAAAGATAATATTATTGGAAATCGCATTAAAGACTTCCAAATATTAAGTAATAACAAATGGCAAAAAGTAGATTTAGCTAAACATTATAACGGTGTGTCATCTGCTTATACGATTGCGGGAAAAGAAGGTTATGATTCGTTGCTCAATTCTACAAATATTAAAGAATTACCTTATTCAATGAGTGATGCTTTTACATTGTATTTACAAACAATAAATTTATAATAATATACAATTCACATGAAATATTTTTACTAAAGACTAGGTCTTTACTGTTTAGATATATAACTTTAAATTAAGTGATATCGTTAAAATCAAATATTCATAACTTTCAGGAGCTTCAATGATTAAATTACTTTTGCCATTAGCAATCACGGCAGCCTTTAGCATTAACATCGCCCAAGCAGCAGATATTAGCGATAATATTAAAACGGCAATGAAATCAGACATCAGAACAGACAAAGAAGTTAAACGTGACCGTAATAGAAAACCGGTAGAAACGCTTAAATTCTTTGGTATTGAAGATGATATGAAAGTACTTGAATTAATTCCTGGTGGTGGTTGGTATACTAAACTACTTGCTCCTTCATTACGTGAAAAAGGAAGTTACTCAGCCGCACTTTGGACTGGTAACATTAAGGATAACTTAATCGATAAACCAGGGTTCGATAAGATAAAATTAGTCAATAAAGAGGCTGTATTAACTTATAATAAAGAACTTAAAGATTACGATATTAGAGATCTAAACTTTGGTAAAAATGAATATAACGCTGTATTAACTTTTCGTAATTATCATAACTTTACAGAAGATGCTCGACATAAAATGAATAAAGCGTCGTTTAATGCATTAAAGGTAGGCGGAGTTTATGGCGTTGTTGACCATACAATGCGTCATATGCAAGAAGATAATAGCGAAAACAGACGT
Source organism: uncultured Enterobacterales bacterium (assembly GCA_937981905.1). GTDB lineage: Bacteria > Pseudomonadota > Gammaproteobacteria > Enterobacterales > Psychrobiaceae > Psychrobium. The sequence continues at coordinate 3,983 of CALJMY010000122.1, read as the reverse complement.
CGTTTTGATCCAGTATTAGCAATTAAAGAAATTGAAGCAGCTGGCTTTAAGTTTGTTGATTACTCAACATTACATTACCGTGCTGATGATGAATTAAGATATGAAGTAGGCCGTAAATCAGTAACAGGTAATAGCGACAGATTTACATTATTGTTTAAAAAAGTTAAATAGTATTAATAGTTAATCTTTTAATATAAAAAAAACGCTTAATGCAGAGGTAAACTCATCATTAAGCGTTTTTTTATGTCTCGGTTTTAACCACTAATTCCATTGGTGTAAAACGAATTCCTTGACGCATTTGCTCTTTATCTGTTGTTAAAAAACCCCAACGTTCATAAACAGGTAATGCATAAGTAGTAGAGTTTAATGTAAATTTTTTCTTCTCATTTACCTTTAAACTACACTTAAACACTTCATCCCAAAGTAGTTTTGCAATCCCTTTTTTGTGATGTTTTTTATCTACAAACAAATGAAATAAATGTCTAAAATCTTTAATAGCAACAACGCCAACAATATTGGAATCAATAACCGCAACCCAATAAATAAATCCTTGCTCCATATAATCTTTAATAGATTGATGATTAGCCGTGCGCAAGAAGAAGTCTAAACCGCCATCTTCAAAATCATCTTGTAATAACGCTTTAGCATTATTTGAAATCAATTGACTAATAATATGGCTGTCTGAGATTGTTGCTTTTCTTATTATTATTTTTGTCACAAATTCAATCCTTTCAAGTTTGCGGAAAACATTCATAAACAGACTAACTAAAATTAAGCATAAGATCACCAATTTTAATTAGATGTTAGTTATAGAAAATAAAAAAGCCTTTAACCAATGGTTAAAGGCTTTTAAATTTTAGAGAAAATAAATTAAATTTCTTTTTTAGCCATCGCTTTACTGAAACTATTCAACATTTCAGTCATTTTATCGACAGGAACTAATTGTCCTTCAGCATCAAGAATTGTTAATAAACTAACATTACCACTCTTGTCTAATTTAATCTGGTATTTACTATTTTGTTCCAATTCAATGTCGTGGTCGCCGCCACCAAATGAAAATAGATTAGCCCAAAAACCACCAACATCTTCATCAAAAATAGTAAAATAAGTATTTACAGATTTATCTCTATCATAAATGTTGAGTCCTAAACGTGGTAAAACAATCGATAATTTTTCCCATACGACTTCAAAAGGTGCATGTATTTTATAAACCGTGTTTTGAGCGTTATCAAAGCTTAACTCAAGTTTTATGCCCTTTCTTGATTCAACATAAGTATCAATTAATACCTGATTATGTTTTGCGTTAACTTGCGATAAAAATAAATTTAGCATGCGTGTTTCATAACGACGCTTAGCAAAGCGATTTAATTCAACAGGTTTGTTCTGTTCCTGATGATCAATTAAATTAACTGTTACGATTGCTCTATGACCTTGTGCATCAACATCAATATCAAATTTATATTGTTGTGATAGTAAAGATTCATCATCTAAACCAAACAATAATTTAAAATATTCATCCGACTCAATTGAACGAGTAGATAAAGATTGTCCTTCTATTTTTATCCCTACACCATAGGTTTTTTCTTCAATAAAAGTAGATAAATGATCCCATAATTGTTCACGAAATTTTTCTTGCGATAAGAATGACTCAAATACAACTTGTGTCTTTTTATTGTTATCACTTGTTAGCGTATTTGGAGCAACCGGCATAATTAATGACGGTGCTCTAATATCTAATTTCTTACCAACTAAATTAACATTAGCATCATCGCCGATGCTTGGAATGTTAAATTCGGTATTAGATTTTAACGGTGTAAAATTCTCTGGAACAATAATTTTTTTATGTGTTTCTTCTTTTAAATATTCAACATTACCGCTTGCTTGATGTTGCTCTGAAAAGCTACTACATCCAGTTAAAACGATACCACCACATAGGGCAATATAAAGCTTTCTCATTGTTACTCCGTTTTTATAATACTTCAGCATCTTTCATCGCTTGAATCAGCACATCATGATATTGGCTGTCTAATTCAACTAACGGCAATCTTAATGATCCATTTTGTATTGCAGACATTTGCTTCACACACCATTTTACAGGAATAGGATTTGCCTCAAGAAACAGATTATCATTCAATGCTTGTAATTTATTATTAATTAAAGTGGCTTGTTCACGATTATTCGCCAATGCGAAACGACACATTTCACTCATCAATTTAGGGGCAACATTATTTGTTACCGAAATAACGCCATCTCCACCTTGCAGCATAAATTCCATACCCGTGCCATCATCACCACTGAGTAAGATGAAATCATCATCACATAAAGCTTTGATCTCACTAAGACGCGATAAGTTCCCTGTTGCTTCTTTTATTCCGATAATATTTTTTTCACGCGATAAAAGAGCGACTGTTTCAGGCAATAAATCACATTGCGTTCTACCAGGGACATTATATAAAATTTGAGGAATATGAGTTGCAGCAGCAACTGCTTTAAAATGAGCAACAAGTCCACGTTGCGGAGGTTTATTGTAATAAGGTGTAACACAAAGCATTGCACTAATGCCTGTATCACTTAGGCGCTGTGTTAATTCAATTGCTTCAGATGTCGAGTTAGAGCCATTACCACCAATAATTGGAATACGACCAGCAGTAAATTCAACAATCTTTCTAACAACTTCTACATGCTCGTCCATGCTTAACGTGGTCGATTCACCTGTAGTACCGACAGCAACAATACCATCTGTGCCTTGTTGAATATGAAATTCTACTAGCTTTTCTAACTGATTAAAATCAATGCTACCGTTATCACTAAACGGTGTAACTAACGCGACAATACTACCTGAAAACATTACATTATTCCTCTCATAATCTAAGCAAGCTATGGTACGGATAGCCGCTAATAAACTCAAGAGATTAATCACCTAATCATATAACTATCCTCACAAATAACTAAAAATTTATGATAATATCCTGAGCGATTTTTGATTCTAATTTATATTGAGAGTATGAGTTTAATTTAATCAAAGTATTCATCAACATAACCATCATCATAAAATAGTGAAAGGAACGACATGACCAGTTTTTTAGTTGTTACAGCCATCGGGACTGATCGTCCAGGAATGGTCAATGAAATTACAAAATTAGTAACTCAGACAAATTGTAATATTGTTGATAGCAGATTAGCGGTGTTTGGTCATGAATTTACATTAATTTTAATGTTAAGTGGTGAATGGAACGCTATTGCACGATTTGAAACTGATTTATCAGTTCGTAGCCCACAGCTAGATCTCATTACAATAATGAAACGTACTAGTGAACATAAATTAGTAACGTATGAAGGTCAGGTCTCTATCAAACTAGATGGTTTAGACGCCCCTGGCTGTATAGGACAATTTACAGAATATTTAGCAACGCAACATATTGACTTATGTAGCTTTCGTACAAAAGCTAAAAGTGGTTACCAACGAATAGAAATGTTAATAAACTTAACAGAAGATACTGATTATCAGGCATTGCAAACTGATTTTGACAAATTAGCTAGCGATTTATCACTAACTATTCGTTACGAACACCTTGAGCAACATTAAAGCATATTGCACACATTAATTTATCTAAGGATTATTTATGAATACACTACAAGCTGGCGATAAAGCTCCAGAATTCAGCCTCCAAGATCAATCAGAAAATACAGTAACGTTAAGTCAATTTGAAGGTAAAAAAGTACTCGTCTATTTTTACCCAAAAGCGATGACTCCGGGTTGTAATATTCAAGCACAAGGTTTGCGCGATAGCTTAGAGCAACTTAAAGCATTAAATGTTGAAGTATTAGGTTTAAGTCCTGATGCGCCAAAACGTTTAATGAAGTTCACTGAAAAATTCGATCTAAACTTCACACTGCTTTCAGATGAAGATCATAGTGTGGCAGACGCTTTTGGTGTTTGGGGACTTAAAAAGTTCATGGGTAAGGAATATGATGGGATTCAT
>CALJMY010000121.1 GCA_937981905.1 uncultured Enterobacterales bacterium | reverse complement strand
ATAGTTGATTGGCATTTCCCAACCGTGAAAATCAACCATTTTTGCGCCAGATTCGATGTGTTTATCAAATAAAACTGTTTGTTCAGCCATTAGAAATCCTCAAGCTTTAAGGGAACTGCATTACGTTAACGATGTTGTCACGAGGCAGTGAAAAATTAATGGCGCAATTATAGCTTTTTTGTGACCACGGTTACAAAAAATATTTCCTATTTTTTACATTTAGAAACAAAAGGAAATTTATTTCCAATTTGGGGAATTAACATAATTTGAGGTTACAGGTTAATTAGTGTGATTAAATTGCTTATTTAAAAATTTTTTATCAAAAGCTAAGCCCATAAAAAAGCCCCGCTAAATGCAGGGCTTTATTAATTGTACTTAATCGATTTACGCTATTTGTCAGTATTAATAACTTTAGTATCACTGGCTTTAGACGCAGTCCAATACAACACACCAATAATTAACGCTAAGCCTGCCGAGAAAAAGCATTTAGGAATGCCTGATTCTGTTTGTGGGCAGTGCCATAAACCTGTTACTTCACCAAAAATACCCATTAGTGCAAACAAGCTAACCACCAGCCAATTAACTAAAAATATAATATTAGCTTTAGTAAATGATTTCATCACCATGGGTAATACAGCTGATAACAAAATACCTGCATAACCTACAAGCACTAAATAACAAGCCGGAATAAAACCAATGGTTGGGCAACTAACTTCTTCATTCCAATGTAAATGAACAATTGGAAATACACTAACCAGAGCATAAGCGCTCAGTAATATAATTACAGAGCGCGCAATGAGAGCAAGCATTAAAAGCTCACAGTTTCATTAGTGAAGATACCTACTTTGTTATCTATACGACCATCAATATAGCTAACAATGATAGATTTAACTGAAGAATCAGCTAAGCCAAAAGTAATGTCGTGAGAACTATCAGAACACAAACCTTCGCCAGAAACGTAAGGGCGACGAAGTATTTTACCATTAGCTAATTCAACACTTACATGACTTGCGATTGAGCTAACATCATTAGGTAGTTTCACTTTTAAGTAATTACCTTTACCAGCTTTGCTCAAGAACAGTTTTGAATTGCCATTTAGGTTTGCATGGACAATGTCTGGACGGCCATCTTGGTTAAAATCAGTTGTTAATGGCGAGATAGAATAGAATCTATTTTGTACGCCAGCTTCGTCCCCCGCAGATACAAATTCACCATTATCTTTTTGTAATAACAAACGACCATTTAAACGAAGTGCTTCAAACTTATGAGTTGGGAATCCAATGTAGTTTTCAGACACGATTAAGTCATCTTTACCATCTAAATTCAAATCAGAAAAAACACCGCCCCATGAGAATCCAAAATCAGCAATTTTAGATTCAGTTGCAATATCTTTAAAATCGAAATCACCGTTATTTTTAAATAATAACCACTTCCAATTACTCACGTCATTTTCAGTTAACGTACCACGAACCATAAAGTCTGGTGCTGTTGTACCAACGTTAGAGAAGAAGAAGTCGGTGTAACCATCGTCACCTAAATCTGTAATGCCTAAACCCATTGGATAACCAAATTCTTCACTTAATGGATTACTAGTACGGCTAAATGTCATGTCGCCATTATTTTTCCACGTCACTACATGCCCAGTATCGTGTGCTACCACTAAGTCTTCAAAACCATCACGGTTCATATCAATAAATGCTGACTGAAAGCTGTTATGTTTATAAAACAAACCAGACTCTTTAGTTTTATTAGTAAATGTGTCATCACCATTATTAATAAATAACTGGCTTGTGCCACCATAGTTATCAGTAAATAAATTTTGACCTTCAACTAAGTCATTACGAATATAACCAGCAACGAACATATCAAACGCACCATCACGGTTTAAATCGGCAACAGCAATAGATAATGCAGTTGTATCAGCAGGCATTTGTGCATCTAGTTTTTCATTAGTAAAAACGCCATTGTTGTTACGGTGTAACCAAAGGCCATCTTCACGAGCTACTAATAAATCAGCTGTACCATTTTTATCAACGTCTAATACCATACTACCAAAAGTAGCTGTCTTACCTTTTTTCAAACCAGCAAGACCTTCAATAGCAACTAACTGACCATCGACATATTTAAATAATCCATCAGGTGTTGTTTGGCTACCACCAAGAAATACTTCATCAATGCCATCGCCATCAACATCAATAATGGCAGACCCCATGAATGGTAAACTGGTACTGAAATCATTACCTTGATCAAATATGATATCAGAGGTAACGAACGTTGGTACGTCGACATCGTCAAGGCTTATGTCATAAGGATTATGACGGTCAACTACAGCAACACCGATGACAAAAACGGCTAATCCACCAACTAAAACAGGAGGAACAAATAATACTTTCTTTAATAAACTCATAGGTTACTCGCTAATTTTGGTTGAGTGATAAATTGAAATAATAAATAGGATGCCAAATGATACATTTAATGCGATAGGCATTATGTAGTTACCTACTGTTGGCACAATAATCCATACAGCAAAGCACGCTAGGATTAATAGAATAGGATTGAATATTGCAGCCCATTTAGGGTAATGCGTTCGGCCTGTTAATACTAACCAAACGAAAATAATTGAAAGGCCTAATACTGCTAATCGCGTTATTTGTAATAAATTTTCGTAACGTACTTCATAAAGACGAATTAAATCTGTAGCGTTCTCAATACCAATGTCATTTATGATTGCACTAATACTAGCTCTTGAACTAATCCAAATAACGCCTTCTACGAATCCATAAGCCATTATCGCAAAAGCAACTTTTGCCGCTTTAGCATTAGCTGGCTCAAGCATTTTCATGAGATGCCACACACCAACAATATAAAAGGGAGCACCAAGCACCGCAAAATAATGTCCAAGGGTAGATCGGTTTTCGCTAATACCTACCATAAATTCGTAACCACCTTCATACCTGCCAAGGGGATCAAAGTGAAGTAAAAACTCACCCGTGCCAGTGAGTATGGCAGCAATTAAGCCCATGACTCCAGCTATCGTAATATATTGTTTTTGTTCCATTTTTATCTTCCATATTATTATAAATATTATCGTGCTTAAAAAGACCTTGGGATGTAACAAAAAATTTCGTTTAAATTGAATAAAAAACAACTAATAAACGATTAAAAATAAAACTATGGTATTAGGTTGGATATACGAAATAATAAACGTAATTAAAAAAAATTATTACTACAAAATATCTTTTAATAAATCAGAATTTTAATAGAAAAAGCCCACATAATAATTACTTATTATGTGGGCTATTTATAACCTAATGTTTGAAAAATTAATAAACTAAGGGCATTATTTTTTTATATCTTGTACTAGTCTAAAACCAACAAAACTAGAGCGATTGGTATCTCGAGTAGAGTTCAGTGCAGTCTTTGGATGTAAATCCTGAGCTGACCACAGGAACGAACCACCACGAAAAATATAAGTCATGCAATCTTGACTGTCTTTTCTTCTAGTAGGAAAACAGTTTGATGTCCATTCGCTCACATTACCTAACATATCAAAAAGACCAAA
>CALJMY010000120.1 GCA_937981905.1 uncultured Enterobacterales bacterium | reverse complement strand
GTAACTGCTGGTGTTTACGATAACGTTGTCGTAAAACCTTACAAAAAAGTATTTCCTGCATAAACTACTCTCTTTATCTTCAAATGAGGCAATTTAATTGTTGCCTCATTTCATTTCTCAGATAAAATCTATTTCACGTTTGTAGAATTGCTTGTCAATTTCTTATCTTTATTACAATACAAGACTTATTTATGAAAGCTATCTCATTTAACATCAACGGCATTCGCGCTCGATTACATCAATTAGAAGCAATGATTGAAAAACATCAACCTGCGGTTATTGGCTTACAAGAAATCAAAGTAGATAATCCTCAGTTTCCATTAGAAGCTGTTGAAGCAATGGGTTACAAAGTTTTTTATCATGGTCAAAAAGGCCATTACGGCGTTGCTTTAATGACGAACCTAGAAGTTGAAGATGTCCAATATGGATGGGAAGACGATGAGGAAGACGCACAGCGCCGTATGATTATGGCGACAGTGACAACGGCACAAGGTAATAAAGTTCGTGTACTTAATGGTTATTTCCCACAAGGCGAAAGCCGTGACCATGAAACAAAATTCCCTGCTAAGAAGAAGTTTTATGAAGACTTACAAAGTTACTTAGAAAAAAACCATACTAATGATGAGAATGTTATTGTGATGGGTGACATTAATATCTCTCCAGCAGAAATAGATATTGGTATTGGCCCAGACAATGCTAAACGTTGGTTACGTACAGGTAAATGTAGTTTTTTACCTGAAGAACGTGAATGGTTAGCACGTCTTAAAGGTTGGGGATTAGATGATACTTATCGCCTACTTCACCCAGAAACGACGGAACGTTATAGCTGGTTTGATTATCGTTCTCGCGGGTTTGATGATAATCGTGGATTACGAATAGATGTAGTTTTAGCCACTGAAAATCTGAGTCAGTATTGTGTTGAATCTGATATTGATTATGAATTACGTGGTATCGAAAAACCGTCTGATCATGCCCCAATTTGGTCAACGTTTGACTTTTAACTCTGTTAATTGAATATTTAGCGCTAGAGACAATAGCGCTATTTAATTCATAATAAGTGCTTATTTTATGATTACAATTAGACACGCTAAAGTAACCGACCTTAATATTATTAATGATATTTATAATTATTTTATTTTAAATTCGGCGATTACATTTGATGTAGAACCTTGGTCTATGACAAAGCGTACAGCATGGTTTAATGACATTCAAAATAACAAACGTCTAAATGTGTTGGTAGCAGTGAGTAAAAATAAAGTTATAGGTTTTGCTTATAATGCACCATTTAAACCAAAACAAGCTTTTGACAGTTCTACAGAATTAACGATATATAAATCAGCAGATAGTTCATTAAAAGGCGTAGGTAGAGCCTTATACAGGCATATCTTACTCTCTTTAAAACCTAATAATTATCACCGTGCATACGCATGGATTACAACACCTAATGGGCCATCAATGCGATTACATCACGCTCTTGGTTTTAAACAGACTGGTTTAATGAAAGAAGTTGGCTATAAACATGGAAAATTTCATGATGTTGTGTTGTTAGAAAAAATATTATGATTTTATCTTTATTGTTAAATAACCTTTTTATATCTTCAATTACACTATTCAACAAATAACTACTAATGATTAATATCTTACTTATTCTGTTATCTGCCTATATATTATGGCAAACAAATCTTCGCACAAGTATTCAGACATTAGTAACAAGTAATACTGCTCTACACCTTTTTTTAGCATCGAGCCTTAGTATTACATTGTTAGCTTTTCTTAAAGCAGGCACTTCACTAGCTATGCCATTACACTTTTTAGGGTTAACTTGTATCACATTAATCCTTGGTCAACGTCTCGCCTTACTTGCCTGCTTTATTAGCGCTTTAGGACTCCTATTTACCCAAAAATTAATATTTGAACAAATGGGAATATTCTTAATTGGAAGCATGATGATACCGATTATTATTTTTGAATTATTTCGTGTATCTGTGATTAATAAAATTAAAAAGTCATGGCAATTTATACTAATTCTAGCGTCATTTGGTGCTGTGATTTCATTTGTTGTTAAAACAATAATTAATGCATTTTATTACTATTTTGTGGCCGATATTTCTTTTAGCCAAATTATGGATAATTATATTTATCTATCTGCTCTCTTTTGGATACCAGAAATGATGCTAAACGGTACTATTATCATGACACTGATACAACACAAACCACATTGGGTTGCGAGCTATGCAACTGTACAATCAAATAAATGAACAAACAGTTTAACTATAAAAGACTAAAAATAATGAAATATCAATGTCCAATCTGCCAAAAAATATTATCTTTAAACTATGAACAAAACCAATTAGTTTGTGACAATAATCACCAATTTGATCGCGCGAAACAAGGCTATTTTAATTTATTACCTGTTCAAAAAAAGAAATCAAAAATACCAGGTGATAGTAAAGAAATGATTAATGCACGAGAGACATTCTTGGCAGGTGATTTCTATTTATCGTTAGCGGAAAAACTATCGAGCGTCATTGAAGACTTGCTACCAATGGATAATAAACAACCAGCAGCAAGTGTAGAAAAGCAATTGCCTAAAACATTATTAGATGTAGGTTGTGGTGAAGGTTATTATTCAAGAGTCATTTCAAAAAAGACTGAGTTTAACCAGTATGGTTTTGATATTTCAAAATCAGCGATACAAAAAGCAGCTAAAAAACATAAAGACGGGTTTTACTGTGTTGCAAGTTCTGAAGATATACCGTTGCAAAGTTTGTCTATTGATCTTGCTTTTAAAGTTTATGCACCTGCGAGTGATAGTCAATTACACCGGGTTATAAAATCAAAAGGATATCTTGTTAGCGTTACACCAGCTCCTCGTCACTTGTGGCAGTTACGTGAGTTTATTTACGATAATGTACAACCTCACGATACCGTCGATACAAAATTCCAAGGGTTTAGAAAAGTAAGCAGCGAACAATTTAATTATAACATTATACCTGACAGTAATAATCGATTGAATTTATTACAAATGACGCCTTTTGCATGGAAAGCAGATGAGGCAGCTACGAAAGCAATAGCTGATGCACAAGACTTATCGATTGAATTAGACTTCATTATCAGTGTTTATCAAAAGATTGATTTAAACGAAGATTCATAAACCTTGTGATTGAAATAATAAAAGTCTAAACAGATAAAGTGACAGTAAGACAATTAAGGCAATTCAAACGCTTTATTTAGCTTACTGTAGGCATCGTTAAGTAACCTAGCCATATCTTTATAACATGACTTGGGTGACATTGGTGTCACCGACACACCTGCATCATTCATTTGCTTTTGAATATCACTACACCATGACATTAATCCAATTGGTAGTGGCTGTTTAGCACGAAAACCTAACCACATTAAACTTTGATATGGAATGCTAAGCACTAATAAAGACATTGCTAAAGCTCGTGGAATAACTTCCTCTCCAAAATACAAAAATTGAGCAGCAAAACTCATGCAAGCGATCATTGGTGCTGTTTTTTGTAAAATTTGAGATAACTTAATAATTTTAGGATCAGGAAAAATAAACGCTAACGCTTTTTGCTTAGGCCATAAAGCTTGATATTCTCTGCCTTGATCAATCAATTTTTTTAAATCGGTCATGTATGTCCAATAAATATCAATGTTGGTTTATAAAAATAACGACTATAAATGTTAATGGTGCAATAGCTATACTAGGTAAGGATTTAAGCTATTTCATTATTATTGTAGAGTGTGCGTTTAAACTTTACTAGCTTATTATTAAGATGGATTATATTTATTTTTACTACGGTATATTTAATCTAACTACTGATAAGTAAACTTATTCAATAGCGTTAAATTACAGATTTAAAATAACCTTTCTGCAAAGTGCATATTCATAACTTATTGAGAGTATTAACTAATAAACACAAGGTGCATTACCTATTAATATTGTTTACAATGAATCAATTACAATTATTTAATGGAATTGGTCATTAGAACAATGAAAACTAATACTAAATTGTCAAAGCGCTTATCAATTAAAACTAGTCTAATAGCTATTAGCGTATTATTTCTCGCTGCTTGTGGTAGCCCTGAGTCAAAGAAAATGCCTGAAGAAGTAGCTTACGACTTTGTTAATGCCGTTTATAATACAAAAAATATTGATGTTATAAAGAAGAACTCTGTTAGTAAGTTAGCAGGTTTAGTTGATCATTACCGAAGCAATAAGATGATACAACGTAATATAATGCAGTTATCTTTAGACACAGCAACTATTGAAGTCAGTGATGTTGGTGGTGACTTCTTTAGAAAATCTAAAAAAGATGTCAAAGTAGAGTTTCACATTCGTGGAAAATACCAAGGTGGTATCAAAGCCGATGATCGTTTTTTAACGATGACATGGCAGTCTGACAGATGGAAAGTAAAACGTATTACAAAATAGTAACCTATTAA
>CALJMY010000119.1 GCA_937981905.1 uncultured Enterobacterales bacterium | reverse complement strand
CGGCAATAAATGAAAGCGGCAACTTATTTAAGTTGCCGCTTTCATTTGAAATTTATTCGAATTCTTTGTTTTCAATGAGTTATAAAACGATCTTAAGTTGGCATTGTAATTGCTTTGATATAACTATCTTAACTTGTCAGTGTGAATAACGTTTTTCTGACACATGAACCAAGGAATAACATTATGTTTAGAAGTGAAATTGCAAGTAACGCACAAGCTAGCGCAGAAACGAATCGTTTAGTTTTAAATAGCTTAGGTTTAGACGACCATGATGGTCATATTCAATATATGGTTATTAAAAGTGAATTTTCAGGTGAAGAAATTTACTGTGCATTAGCTGGTGGTGAGATTGTTGATAACGATGTTAACTTAACTCCAGTAGGCACCGGTGCTTATGAAGCACTTTGTTCTATTCCTGGTGATGAGATTGCTATGTACGCGTTAAGTGATGATGACAGTATTATGGAGCAACAAATTCCAGGTATTATGCAGCAGCATAAATCAGGTAGTCGTATTTGCTTCATCAGTGACAGCTTAGTTGAGCGTCAAACGCAAATCATGCGTGCATTCTCAATGGATGATGCGAATCAACAAGCCGCTTAGTTAGTGGTTAGTTGGAAATGAATTAAATCACTTGCTTGTTAAAAATAATAAGCAAGTGATTGTTATACTTGTGATCATTGAATGTGTTGGTCTTAGACTCTTCTAAATCAGCCTATTCATTGATTACAGGTAATAACTGCTTTTATGATTTTTTAACTGTTACATTAGTTTTTAAATTGGCTTTAAAAACTTGAAGTAGTTGTAATTGAATTTCTATTTTAGCGACCAATGGTTGTACTTTTTCTGGTACTTCATCTTCATTGCCTTGTTGCAATGCTACTAAATCATTCCCTAACTCTTCCGCGTATGGGGTAAATCTGTCCGCTTTTGTGACAAAGCCTTGTTCTTGGGTAAAAATAGCGACAAATTTTGCCATGTCTTGTTGACGTAAATCATCTATATTCTTATCAGCATCAATCGATTGACGATAAATAAGCTTAATATTTTCTTTGAGCGCTTCAAATAATGGTGTGTGTGGCATAGTCATCTCTGTCTCTAAATTTTTCGTTATTATACCCGTAATAAATGAAGATGCAGGTTTTATGTTGGTCTAAAAAGTCAGTTACTGCGTTGTGCTCAATCCCAATAGCCAGCTATTGCTCAATCACACATCTTGTCTCTAACATTTTATCCACACCCTAAATTACAGCATTTTCAATGGTCACGGGTTTATATCTCAGGCATTAACCCTAGGTCGATAGGTGTTTTGTGTGCTTGCCCACCAATTTCACGTACTAATTTAGGAATTAAAAAACCCGGTAATTGTTGATAAAGCTGATGCATAAGTTTTATAGCTGCTGCCTCGTCGCTATCAAAATGAATTGCGCCGCTTACTTTATCCAATAAATGTAAGTAATAAGGCATAATTCCAATCGCAAATAAGCTTTCATTTAAGTCTACTTGGCTAGTTACGTCATCGTTTATATCTTTAAGTAATACCGCTTGGTTAAGCACGGTAACATCATGTTTTTTTAGTGATTTAACCATGTTGGTTACACTATCATCTATTTCATTCGCATGGTTAATATGCATTACCATCACAATATTAAATCGTGAACTTTTTAATGTATTTAGCAGCTTGGGTGTTATACGCGCAGGAATAACAACGGGAAGCCTAGTGTGAATTCTAATCCGAGTAACATGCTCAATAGGGGCTAGCAATTCTAATAATTGAGCGATGTGTTTGTCGCTCGCCATTAAAGGGTCGCCACCAGAAAGTATCACTTCATTAATTTTAGGGTTATCAGCTACATATTGTGCTATGTCGATTAACGCACTTTTATTAATACTGTTATCTTCATAAGGAAAGTGACGTCTGAAACAATAGCGGCAATTAATAGCGCAGGCCGTTTTAAGCATGAGTAATACGCGATTATCGTATTTGTGCAATAATCCCGGAATTGGCGTGCCTTGTTCAAGTAGTGGATCGTCAGTAAATTTTTCATCTTCAATAAATTCGCTGGTAGATGTCATTACTTGCATTAACAATGGGTCGTTAATGTTGCCTTTTTCTATGCGATCAGCAAAAGGAACCGGTACGCGCACTGGAAATAATTTTCTGGCTGGAAAGGATTCTCTGTACTGTTCTGGTTCAATGGCTAAGTAGCGTAATAGCTTTTCGGGATCAGTAAAGACTTGTCCTAGCTCTTTTTGCCAAGAATTCTGGTGTGGTATTACATTTTGAAAGACTATCTGAGGCATTTGTTTTTAGATTGGCAATTAATCAGGTAGAATCGACTGATTAAAAATTTAATGATAAGTGGACTATAGCAATTATTATAATTGTCTGTAAGGTTGTCTCCACTTTTTTAGCGTAATAATACTTAAATGGGCACATTGCTCAGAAAATAACGAGGAAGTCATGGCTACAGTTAGCACTAATGAATTTAAAAACGGCCTAAAGTTAATGTTTGAAGGCGAACCTAGCGTAATTCTTGATAATGAAACGGTTAAGCCGGGGAAAGGTCAAGCATTCAACCGTGTAAAAATTCGTAAATTGATTTCTGGTAAAGTTCTAGAAAAAACAATCAAATCTGGCGAATCATTTGAAGTGGCTGACATTGTAGAATGTAGCTTAGCTTATCTTTATTCTGACGGTGAGTTTTGGCATTTCATGAACAATGAAACATTTGAGCAACTTGCAGCTGACGCTAAAGCCGTTGCTGATGCGACTAAATGGTTAGTTGAGCAAGACGAATGCATTATTACATTATTCAACGGTGCACCAATCATTGTTACACCGCCTAACTTTGTTGAATTAGAAGTTACAGAAACTGATCCTGGCCTTAAAGGCGATACAGCTGGAACGGGTGGTAAACCTGCGACATTAAGCACTGGTGCTGTTGTTCGTGTTCCACTGTTTATTCAAATTGGTGAAGTTCTTAAAGTTGATACACGTACTGGTGAGTATGTTTCTCGCGTAAGCAAGTAATTACTAATTAGTTAGTTAAGCCCGATTAAGCATATAGTTTAATCGGGCTTTTTTGTGAGGAAAATACATGAACTGGCAACCAAATGCTTCGATTGAAGCACTTAAAAAACGTGGTGATATCGTTCGAGAGATTCGTGAATTCTTTTATCAAAAAAATGTTCTGGAAGTTGAAACGCCAGCGTTGTCGCAAGCGACTGTCACTGATGTGCATCTTCATACATTTGATACGCAGTTTATTGGGCCCGGGTATGCCAACGGACAACGTCTTTATTTACAAACATCGCCAGAATTTCACATGAAGCGCTTGTTGTGTGCAGGTAGCGGCGCTATTTATCAAATAGCTAAATCGTTTAGAAACGAAGAGTCTGGTCGTTATCATAATCCTGAATTTACAATGCTAGAATGGTATCAACCTGATTATGATCATCTTCAATTGATTAATGAAGTTGATGAGTTATTACAAGATGTGTTGAAAACAGACGCGTGTGATATTAAGACGTATCAGCAGGTGTTTGTTGAGCATATTGGATTAGACCCATTAATTGGTGGTATTGAACAAGTTAGAGAAATCGCATTACGTTATGACTTTGGTGACTTTGTTGCCACTGAAACGAATATCGATACGTTATTACAGTGTTTATTTTGTTTTGTCATTGAGCCTTTAATTGGTTTAGAGAAGCCAATTGCTATTTATAATTTTCCTGCATCACAAGCTGCGTTAGCAAAAATAGATGAGAGCGATAACCGAGTTGCACAACGGTTTGAGTTTTATTATCAAGGTATTGAATTAGCTAACGGCTTTCACGAATTGCAAGATGCACAAGAACAATTGTCTAGATTTGAACATGACAATGAAACCCGTAAGAAGGAAGGGTTGTTATCACAACCTGTTGATCATAACTTGATCAACGCATTAACTCATGGGTTACCTAATTGTGCAGGCGTTGCGTTAGGTATTGATAGATTAATTATGCTGGCACTCAATAAGAAGCATATTAATGACGTACTTAGTTTTAATGTTGAACGTTGTTAAACACTAATAAAAGTGATGAAGCTAAAGTAACGAATTAATATTATTTTTAGCTTCATTAATTATTTCTAAAACCCTTATCACTAATAAGAATCTTCAATTAGCTTGCGTAATTCTCTTTGTTCATTTATTTGGTCAATCCGCGCTTTAATCGCTCGCCTTTTCGCTATAGCTGAATGACTTCTGGTTGATTGAACTGTTTCAAAGGGAGAGTCATAAAGAGTATCTTCAGCTTGGTTGTAGTTAATCTCATACATAATTTAGCCTCGTTATTTCATTTTTATGTTTATTGCACAGTTTAATCATTAAATATTATTCGCTATATATGACGATTGAGTGACAGGAACTATAAAATTAAATTTTAGGCAAAAAAAAGCCAAGCTATAAAGCTTGGCACAAGGGATATTAACTTAAGGAAATAACTAACTACACTGAGTTAGTCAACGAGGAATCGATTAAGTTCATTGCTTGTTTATTTTTTATTTAAAAAAGTATAAAGCTTAATGAGCTTGTTCCCAGTTGTCACCAAAACCAGCTTCTGCTAATAGTGGCACATCTAAATCAGCAGCTTGTGACATTAATAGTTGTACATCTTTACAGAACTGGTCAACTTTATCTTCTTGTACTTCAAAAATAAGTTCATCGTGTACTTGCATTATCATCGTTGCTAAATCGCTTGGTTGTTCTTTTAACCAGTCACTTACTAATAGCATTGCCTTTTTAATGATGTCAGCAGCGGTTCCTTGCATTGGTGCATTGATCGCAGCACGTTCTGCTGCTTTGCGTCTCGCGCCATTACTTGCTTTGATGTCTGCAAGATATAAGCGACGTCCTTCAAGGGTTTCTACATAACCTTTGTCGGCAGCTAATGCACGAGTGTCTTCCATGTATTGCATAACACCAGGATACTTATCAAAGTAACTGTCGATGTATTGCTGAGCAAGGCCACGTGGAATATCTAATTGTTTTGATAAACCAAAAGCAGACATACCGTAAATTAAACCAAAGTTTACGGCTTTAGCGTTACGGCGTTGATCGGTAGTTACTTCATCAAACGGTGTATTAAAGACTTCTGCAGCAGTCGCTTTATGAATATCTAAATTATTAGCAAAAGCATTTAATAACCCAGCATCTTGTGACAAATGCGCCATAATTCGTAATTCAATTTGACTGTAATCTATCGCAACAACTTTATATCCTGTTGGCGCAATGAACGCTTGGCGAATACGTTTACCTTCTTCACTACGAATTGGAATATTTTGTAAATTTGGTTCAGTTGATGATAAACGGCCAGTTGCTGTAATAGCTTGGTGATAACTAGTGTGTACTCGGCCTGTTTTTGAATTAATCATCAACGGCAACTTGTCAGTATAAGTTGTTTTAAGTTTAGTCAGACTACGATATTCCAAGATAGTTTTTGGCAGTTTATAGTCATGCGCTAACTCATGTAAAACTTCTTCATTAGTTGATGGTGCACCTTTTGGTGTCTTTTTGAGGACAGGTAACGCCATTTTCTCTTCACTAAACAAAATGTCTTGTAATTGCTTTGTCGAGCCTAAATTAAACTCTTCACCGGCTAAATCCCAAGCTTCTTGTTCTAGTTCGCTAATACGCGTCGCTAGTTGACCACTTTGCGTAAATAATTGAGTATCATCAATAAGCACACCATTACGTTCAATATCAGCAATTACAGTTAATAATGGTAATTCAAGGTTGTTATAGAGATCTAATAATCGAGGTTCTTTTTCTAAGCGTGCTAATAAATTGTCATGTAAACGTAGAGTAATATCAGCATCTTCAGCAGCGTAAGGCGCAGCATCTGCAATCTTTATTTGATTAAACTTTAATTGCTTTGCACCTTTACCAGCAAGATCTTCAAATTTAATCGTTTTATGACTTAAATATTTAAGCGATAACGCGTCCATGTTGTGTTTAACAGCTGTTGAGTTAAACACATATGATTGCAACATGGTGTCATGTGCAATACCGTTTAATGTGATGTCGTAATTTTGTAAAACGTGACGATCATATTTAAGATTTTGTCCGACTTTAAGTTTTGTTTCATCTTCTAGTAAGTCTTTAAATTTTTCTAGGGCACTTTCTAACGTGATTTGTTTTGGTGCTTCTTCGTAATCATGAGCAAGCGGTAAATAAGCAGCTTCGAAAGTTTCATCGTCAATCTTTATCGCAAATGACATACCAACAATTTCGGCAGCCATATAATCTAGGCTTGTTGTTTCTAAATCGAATGAAAATAAAGATGCTTCGCTTAATTTTTTCAACCATTGGTTAAGCTGACCAAGCGTATAAATGACAGGATAGTTAGTCGTTTTAATACTTGAACTTGATGATTCAGAAGAAGAGTTTTCAGTTGAATTATTTGAAGCATTGTCGTCTGTTGCAATAGATAATGGATTACGGCCATCTAATGCTTCTGCAAGCCAGCGTTTAAATTCAAGTTGGCCAAGAATTTCAATGATCTTGTCTTGATCTGGGATCCCCATGACAAAATCGGTATAGGTTTGCTCTAATTCAACATCAAGTTTGATTGTTGCTAAATCATAAGACAAACGGGCCATTTCTTCATGTTCGAGCATGCGTTTGCCAATGGTTTTAGCACCGCGGAAACTTAGCGTGGCTAATTTATCTATATTTTTATAGATCTCATTAACACTACCAATACCTTGTAACATACCTAATGCTGTTTTTTCGCCTACTTTAGGTACACCGGGAATGTTGTCTGAGCTATCGCCCATTAATCCAAGAAAATCGATAATAAGCTCTGGCGGCACGCCAAATTTTTCAATAACGCCATCACGATCTAAAATTGTGTTAGTCATGGTATTGATAAGTGTTGTGTTCTCATCAACCAGTTGCGCCATGTCTTTATCGCCAGTACTAATTAACGTATGAATACCTTGCTTGCTGGCTAATGTCGATAAAGTACCAATAACATCATCGGCTTCAACACCAGGTATAGAGATCATTGGGATCCCCATCGCTTTAATGAGGTTATGAAGTGGCTCGATTTGAATGCGTAAGTCATCAGGCATTGGAGGACGGTTAGCTTTATATTCACTAAACATTTCATTTCTGAAAGTAGGTCCTTTCGCATCGAAAACGACAACCATATTAGACGGCTTATATTGGTTTATTAACGAGCGAAGCATGTTAATTACACCATAAACAGCGCCAGTTGCTTCACCCTTTGAATTAGTTAGGTGAGGAGGCGAAAAAAACGCACGGAATAAATAAGATGATCCATCTACTAAGACGAAAGGATTTTCTTTAATGGTAGCCATAATTTTGTCGTTCTTGTGGAGTTGATACATAAGATAGAGCTATCTTATCACGCGATTGATATGGGTGTTAGTACACAAGATATTGTCATGAAAATAATAAATTTAGTGTTTTATTTTCTGTGGATAACTCTGTGGGGGAAATAATACTAATTTTTTAAATAATAATTAAATCAAGTGTATTAATTTAATAAAACATTGTATTTTATGGTTATTTTATAATAATGAGAAAATATAGAAGAAAAATTAATTTTGTGGATAAATTATTCAATTTGGCATAAGTTTTGCCAAAAAATAAATATGCTAAATAATCTGGGCGACTATTTAGTAACCGTCCTTTTGGACCGGAGCGTTAATTTAACAGATTGGATTTTTATTACCAGTATTAATTTTAATAAATGATCATTTAATTCGATCTTTCGTTTTATAGTATTGATCGTAATGTAAAAATCGAATAATAATTTTTATGTTTGATGATGGATAATAAACTTTGAAATGACAGGATAAATCGTTTTTTTATAAGGATGAAAAGGCAGATAAAAAAACGGCCGCATCACGAGAGAATGTGAGCGGCCTAAGAATAGCAATGTGAGCAATAGTCGTATGTATTAATCCCGTAAAAATCAATACACATTTCAATGATGGTTACAGCAAATTAACTATCATTGTCAGGAGTACGCCCCGTAAAAGCGTGTGGTAATAATAATCATTCTCATTAGTGTCTGTCAATGTTTTTTTCATATTATTTATTAATAATAGTTTTTTATAGGTGTCGTCATTTAAATGATCGTTTTTAACGTTTAAATAGCGTTTTTTCTTTATTAAAAAAACAACAGTATTGAGATAACAAATCTTAAATTCGGATTCTAAAGTAGAATACATTGAAGGCTGGATAAAAAAGCGGCCGCATCACGAAAGAATGTGAGCGGCCTAAGAATAGCAATGTGAGCAATAGTCGTATGTATTAATCCCGTAAAAATCAATACATATTTCAATGATGACTAAAGTGAGCAATCAAATTAGTTATCATTGTCAGGAGCAACTTAATAATAACGATTCTCATTACGATTTGTCAATGGTTATTTTTTATTTATTAAATGAAGCGTCAACAGTTCCTTTAAAGCAACGTAATATATAAGGAAAACCGTCTGTGACGTAATAACCATAATTATCATTGACGGTCATTCCATTACATTCATCAAGTGTTCCTAAGTTTTCAACATACTCATAATCATCTCTAAAGCTACCATCGTAGGCGCCGTCTGGACCACTAGGACGAATGCCATCGATAAGTTTATAACTTGGTGTTGCGCGTTTTATGATGCCATTTGAATCATAATAAGGACCATGGATAGGAAAACCGTCAGCGGCAAAGCCTATTACGGGAGATATAGCACTATCATCGGTGTTGTCGAACATGGCATTTGGACTGCCATGATAATGATATGTACCATCTGGTTGAGCATGTGCATTATGTGTATCGACATTAAAATTAGCTGCCGCATGCATAGGGTCATATCGCCAAGGTGTCGAAATGTCATTACAACCTATTTTCCCATCGCCAACACCGAAACATCCAGCGGCTAATAAATCGACTTTAACGCCATTTAGAAATAATGCATTGTCTGTCGTTATACTAAGTTCTGTATTGTTGTTAGCAATGGTTGGTGATGTCGTTATTTCTACTTGAACATCTTGTTCACTAACATCATTAGTAAAGGTTTGATCGCCATCGTTAAAGTCATGATTGGGAATAGCGTTAGTCGTGAAAATACATTTGCCATTGGCAACGGTTACAGCCAATGCGCCGTTAAATATATTTGAATTATTAACGTCTAATACACTCGATTGATAACTTTCAGCGTAATCGGCACAATTAATACTGTTATTTACAAAAATAGTATTAGTGATGTCTAACGCTGAATCTTCACTAATCTCACCCCGTAAGGTTTGTGCATAATTAATGAAACTATCAACGAGGATTTGATTGTCTGTGATTGTTAATGGATTAGTCTCGCTAATATCGTTTTCAATATTAAAAAGTAGTTGTGAACCGTCGGCAAATTGAATCAATTTGTGGGTATTATTTCTGACTACCCAACCTTCAACTTCATCACTGACAAATTCTGAATAATTAAGATCTCGAGTTGTTTTACCAGTTTGTGTTAACAATGATATAAAACTTTTACTGTCACCGTAATCAGCGGATTGATGCCCCGCTAAAGCTGCTATCGTGCTATATAAATCACTAGTATTGAGTAAGGCTGATTCTCGTTCATTAGCACGATTAACACCTTTACCAGATATAATCATTGGAACTCTGATTCCGCCTTCATATAAGCTACCTTTTGCATGATCACTGCTGAAAATAGAAGAATCTACAATACGTTGTGGAGTACCGTTGTCACCAATAAATACAATAATTGTATTGTCGCGTTCATCAGCAGGCATTGCTGCTAATAATCTAGCTATCTCACTATCCATTGCTTCTATGGCTGCTAAGTAATATTCACGACTATTACTACTTAAATCATCAGTTGTGCCTGTTAATGTATCTCGTGTATGCAAATCACTTGGTGGTAAATGCCAAGGAGAGTGCGGCGCTGCGTAAGCTAACCATAATAACCAAGGTTGTGTTTGGTTTTCAATCCAGTCAATCGCTAAGTCTGTCACCTTAGTGGTGTGATATACATTACTTGTTTCTTCAACACCATTAATGACCAGTGGCCATGAATAGTAATCATCAAAGTCTGCGCCCATATGACCTGCATAATAACTTACACCTGAATCGTTAGGATGATTTAAATCCGGACGTCCACCTGCAAGATGCCATTTTCCAATAACAGCATCACTATATTGTGCTGAATTAGTATCTGTTTGTAGATATCTCGGTAATGTTTGTGTATCTGTAGGTAAGGTTGCTGGCACATAATCAACACCACTGCTTATGCCATGTTGCCCAGTGAGTATTGTGGCACGCGTAGTAGTGCATTTTGGTGTTGCCCACATGTTGTCAAATACAATGCCTTCATTAGCCAGCGCATCTAATGTTGGGGTTGTTGGAATATCTGTTGAGTAATCGTATTGCGCCGATGAATCTACACCCATATCATCAGCAATAATAAGTAATATATTTGGAGAGATGTTACTGACCGTGTCAATGATGCTTAATGTATTACTGGTAATTGATTCACTAAAACCATCATTGTCTGTGAAGCTAATTGTTAACGTGATTGTAGCGCCAGTATCAATGGCTTGGATGGTATATGAAGCGTTAGTAGCACTTAGAATGTCAGCGTCGTCACGTTGCCATTGATAATTAAATGCTCCAAGTCCATTCGTATCGCTAATAGTATTTGTGTTGGTTAATGAACTACCCACTTGATTATCACCAGAAATGACAACTGCGCCTGTCGCTATTATATTTTCTGGTGTGACTGACGGTTCTGAAGGCGTCTCTTCGGGAGTGTTTGAATCGGTACTACTTGATGAACCGCCGCCACCGCATGCTGTTAATAATAACGACATTGATAAAATGATATAAACGAATGAGTTTTTCATATTATTCCAGACTCTTTATTTAAATAGATAAACTACTTTACGTTATGAAATGTAAAGATGTTGTAAAGAATATGTAATAGTTAGAAAATCAATTAATTCGAGCTTATTTCTCCAGCTTCATGACCTAATTGATCTAAAAACTGTTGCATGAAATGCCAACGTTTTTCTGCTTCTAATAATCCTGAAGGGGTCTTCATTGTATTAACTAACCCTTTTAGTTTTACGTAAAAATGATCAATACAAAAGATTTTGTCATCTAATTCACGGTTTTTGGCAAAAGGGTCTACCGGATTATATAACTGACTTCCCCATGTTGCTCCAAGCATTAAACAGCGTGATAAACCGATAGCGCCTAATGCGTCTAGTCGATCGGCATCTTGGACAACTTTAGCTTCTAATGTTGTAGTCTCAATATTGGCACTAAAACTATGTGCTGCAATAGCATGATGAATAGCGTCAAAAGTATGGGCTGGATAATCGATTTCTTTTAAAAACTCGGTGGCTTTGTCGGCACTAAGTACAGAACCTTGATTACGCAGTGGTGATTTTTTAGAAACATTAACACAGTCATGTAACCAACAAGCAGGTAGCACAATGGCTAAATCAGCTTGTTCTTGTTTTGCTAATGCTATGCCACTGGTTACTACACGCTTGATGTGCGCGATATCATGAGCAGGATCAAAGGTCATTTGTTGTTCAACAAATTCTTGAAATTTAGGTTGCCATTCAATTGTTTTCATTCGTGTCATCTTGTTGAGTTAATTGGTTAATAGATTGATTTTTCGAATTAATTCTTTCTGTATTGTCAGTTGAATAATCAGCTTGGTCAGTTAGCTGGCTTGCAATAGGCTTTTTAATTTCGACACCCAATTGTTCAAACCCTTGGATTTGACTAATGACATTACCTTTACCGCTACTGAGTTTTTTAATCGCCTGTTCAACACTCTGGTTTGCTTTATTAATATGTTGAGAAACAGCTAACAAATCATCACCAAACAAACGGACTTTATCGTAGAGTTTACTGGCTTTTTGAGCAATTATTTGAGCGTTTTTATTTTGTTGATCGATACGCCATAAATTATGGATAGTGCGTAAAGCGACTAGCAAATTAGTTGGGCTGACTAACATAATATTATGATCTAATGCGTAACTAATGAGGTTAGGTTCATGCTCAATAGCGAGTAAAAATGCAGGTTCAATGGGAATAAAGAGCAACACATAATCAAGACTTCGAATACCGTTAAGTTGATGATAATCTTTTTGTCCTAGATCTTTAATGTGGCTGCGTAATGATTGAATGTGCTCACGTAATGCTAGTTGCGCATCAATGTCATTACTACTATTAAAATAACGTTCGTAACTAATTAAAGAGACTTTTGAATCAATGATAATGTCTTTTTCATCTGGTAGATGAACAATAACATCAGGGCGATAAGCTTTGCCGTTGTCATTTCTATATTGAGATTGGGTTTGATATTCATGACCATCACGTAATCCTGATTCTTGTAGGATTCTCTCTAAAATGACTTCTCCCCAATTACCTTGCTGCTTATTGTCACCTTTTAATGCTTTAGTAAGGTTAATAGCATCTTGCGCCATTTGTTGATTAAGTTGTTTTAATCCATTAATTTCGTGTTTAAGTTCATGGCGCTGTTTAGTTTCTGCGTCATGACTATGTTGAACTTGTTGTTTAAAATCGCCTAACTGCGCTTTTAAGGGCGCTAATAATGCATCTATATTACGTTGGTTATCTTTAGCGAAAGCGACACTTTTTTGTTCTAAAGTTTGTTGAGCTAAATGAGAGAATTGATTTTTTAGTGCTTGCTCGTTAGATTTTATTAATATTAATTGTTGTTGATGAGAGGTAATTAATTGTTGATTAATAGCGGTTAACTCACGAGACTTTGCAAATAACTCGAGTTTTTCTTGGTTAATATTTTCAATACGCTGCTGTAATTTTTCATTACTAATGTGCAATGTGTCAATTTGATCGTCACTATGATCAAGTTGTTGTTGCATCTGTTGTTGATTCGCATTAAAAATAGCTTGTTGTTGACTAATAGTCATACGTTGATTGCGCATAAGAATGAAGTAACAAGCAATAAAGCCAATAACAATACCGATTATAACAAATGGCGCATTAGCAATTAAGAGCGGTGACAAGTTGTCCATTGCTCATCCTATAAAGTATTCAATAAGCATATATTAGCGTAGATATGGAAATTTGATAAGTAGTGATCATTTGTTCGATTAAACATACAACACAACAATAGACTAAAAACCGTAGATTAAAGAAAGTAGGCTATTAATAATAATTTTATTATGATGAAAACTAACACTTCGAAGAGGTTATAAGATGAATACAAGTTTTACAGCATTGGTTGTTCGTGAAGTAGAAAATAAAGTTTTTACTCAAACTATTGAGCAAAAAGATATTTCTGATTTACCCGATGGTGATGTTTTAATTAAAGTCGCTTATTCATCACTTAATTATAAAGACGCTTTATCTGCTATTGGTAATCCCGGTGTTAGTCGTAACTTTCCGCATTCTCCAGGTATAGATGCTGTTGGAAAAGTTGTAGAAACTAACGATACTAATTTTCCAGTTGGTAAAGAAGTGCTAGTGACTGGTTATGATCTTGGTATGAATACCGCTGGTGGATTAGCTCAATATATTCGCGTGCCTGCATCGTGGGTGGTGCCATTACCTAAAAATTTATCGCCTCTTGAAAGCATGAGTTATGGCACTGCTGGTTTCACTGCTGCATTAATGGTTAATGCTTTAATTGATAATGGTGTTAATACTCAAAGTGGTGAAATCTTAGTGACGGGCGCTACTGGCGGTGTTGGCAGTGTTGCTGTGTCTATCTTAGCTAAACTTGGATATAACGTCTGCGCTGTAACTGGTAAGCAAGATCAAGCGCCATTTTTGATAGAACTCGGTGCTACCACTGTAATTAGTCGCGATGATGTTATTGATGACAAACGACCTATGCTAAAGGAACGTTGGGCAGGTGTTATTGATGTTGTTGGTGGCGCTATGTTAGCCAGTGCGATAAAAGCGACAAAATATACAGGTACTGTTACTTGTAGTGGCATGGTGAGCGATACTAATTTTACTTCATCTATTTTTCCATTCATTTTACGTGGCGTAAAACTCATTGGAATTGATTCAGTACAATGCCCAATGGATAAGCGTTTAACAGTATGGAATAAAATGAGTGATGAATTTAAACCAGCAAATCTTAGTGCGTTAACAAGTCAAATAGTGCTTGATGGTGTTATTGAACAACTTACGGCAATGCGTGCCGGACAATCTAAAGGACGATTTGTGGTGACTATTCTATAAGGAATGTTAGTTGGGTTAATTAACGTGAGTGATATACCGTGGCCCTTGAAAGCACTGGAATTTAGCACAACGCAGCAACTGACTTTTTAGATCAACATAAAACCTGCATCTTCATTGGTTACGGGTATATACTAGCGCAAAAATAAAATAAGAGATTTAAGTATTATGTCGTCAGATTTATATGGCACATCAGCAAATTATAAACGTGAAGAGCAAGGTTATCGTGATAAAGCCTTAAAATTATATCCTTGGCTTTGTGGTCGTTGTGCTCGTGAATTTGTGTATTCAAATTTAAGAGAGCTTACTGTTCATCACGTTGACCATGATCATACAAATAATCCACAAGATGGTAGTAACTGGGAATTACTTTGTCTTTATTGTCATGATAATGAACATGCAAAATATACTGAGCATGAGCAACATCCAACACGCGTTGATGCGGGCGATAATAACCAAGAAATGGCAACGCACAATCCGTTTGCTGATTTAAAATCTATGCTAAAAAAATAAGTGGCTAAACCTAATAAAAAAGGCCCAACGAAAACCGTCGATATATTTTGTATGAAGTGTAAAACACCATTATATAAATATCGTAAAGGTGGAAAAGGGGCGTTGGTGAAGTGCTTTAAAGAGCGTATCAGCGTCGATTTCACTGTTGAAGCTGGGGTTTGTCCACAATGTAATATACCGTTTGCTCGCGAGACTTTAATTCGTGGTGTAGCGGCTTATAAAATCATAGGTGGGAAAGTCTTTTTTAAATAATTAATAAACAGTTACGAACTAATTTAAAACTCTTTATTCGTTCGTAATTTTTTAACTTGCCCGCGTTGTGTTTTTTTATCTAAACGTTTTCTTTTTGACGAAAACGTTGCTTTGGTTGCAATCCGTTTTTTTTCTACTTGATTTGCTTGTTTTAACATTTGAGCAAATTGTTCCATGGCAACTTCTCTATTCCTATCTTGACTTCGACTGCCCTGACTCTTAATTATTATTTTACCCGACTTACTTATTCGGTGATCGGATGTTGCTAATAACTTACTTTTTAGGCGTTGAGGTAAAACTTCACTTGCTCTGATATCAAAAAATAAATGAACCGCAGTTGATGTTTTATTGACGTGTTGACCTCCAGCTCCTTGAGACCTGATGAATTGAATGTCTATTTCTTGCGAAGGAATAGTGATCGAATTTGATATTTTCAGCATGATTAATTCAAAGATTAAAAGAGAGATTTATGATTACAGTTGCTGATAATAACATAAATGCTTGCTACTAGGATGGATGTTGATTTTGTATTTACTTAAAAATGACGTCGAACAACTTAATGGAAGAGTAGCAAATACGTTTAATTAATCAAGGTTTGTCTTTTCGAGGTAAGTTCTATTTCATTAAGTATAAACTTTGTTAATATATCTTTAATAATTTAACAAACAGACTTTTAATTATGACTGCTGCTATTATTTCTCATGCTGATTGTCGTCGACATCAGGTTGATAATCTAAGCCCGGAACAACCAAATCGAATTGATGATATATCCGATCGATTGATAGCGAGCGGATTAGAATATAGTTTGGATTATTTTGAAGCCGATGAAGTGCTAAATAATGATTTATTAAGAGTACATAGCACTTCATATATTAAAGGTCTTCATGAACAAATACCCAGTGAAGGCATTGTTAATGTGGCGGATGATACTCAAATGTGTTCCGCAACATTAAAAGCAGCTAATAGGGCTGCTGGCTCTGGTGTACAAGGTGTTGAACTTGTAATTCAAGGCAAACAAAAAGCAGTTTTTTGTAATATTCGACCGCCTGGGCATCATGCAAATAAAGATCAAGCGAGTGGATTTTGTTTGTATAATAATATTGCTATCGCTGCTGCTTATGCGTTAGATAATGTGCTTATTGATCGTGTTGCTATTATTGATTTTGATGTACATCACGGCAATGGTACTGAAGATATTTTTAAAGATAATACCCAAGTGTTATTTTGCTCGTTGTTTGAACATCCTTTTTATCCATTTAGCTCAACGGTTCCACAAAATGACTTACATATTAAATCTCCTATGACTGCAGGAGAGGGGAGTATTGAGTTTAAGAAAATAGTTAATGAGCAATGGATGCCACAGGTAAAAGCGTTTAAGCCTCAATTGATTTTAATTTCAGCAGGTTTTGATTCTCACCGCAATGACGATATGGGACATATTAACTTAGACGATAGTGACTATGCTTGGATTACTACATTATTATCTGATTATGTAGAAGAAACCGATTGTATGGGAATCGTATCAATGCTTGAAGGTGGTTATGAAACTGGCACATTAGGCCGGAGTGTGGTGGCGCATGTTAGGTCATTAGCTCGGTTGTAAATTAAACTCCACTGTAAATGAAAGTCAGCCATCAATTAAGCGAGATTATAAGCATAAACTTATAATCTCGCCATGAAAATTACTGTTTATGATTATACGACTGTAAATCTAATTTCATTTCTACCCAGCCTTCTTCAATATCAAACTTAACTTTAAACCCTAGTTTTCGACTCAAATTAATCATCCCTGCATTCTGAGGGAGTGTTAAACCTGTCATGGTGACGGTATTTCTTTGCTTACAATATTCGATCATTTTTAGCATTAATCGTTTACCTAACCCTTCACCTTGAATATCACTACGAATGACAACAGCAAATTCTGTTTCTTGGTTTTCTGGATCGGTAATAGCTCGAACAACACCTAACGTATGAAATTTGTTATCTTCGTCGCGATAAGAAGCAATAAATGCCATTTCACGGTCAAAATCTATTTGTGTCATTTTAGCCATTTGTTCATGGCTTAATTGACCTACTTCACCAAAAAAACGCTTATAACGATCTTCACTACTTAAGCTTTCGTTAAATTCGAAATGAGATTGTTCATCTTCAGCTTTGATAGGTCTTAATAATACTTCTCTACCGTCTTTTAGCGTTATTAACTCTTCAAGCTCTCGAGGGTATGGCCTTATAGCAAGACGAGAAATGCCATTATCATGACATGTTTTTAAATGAATATTTACATCCAAAATAGTGGAGGTATCACCATGAACCAACAGAGGATTGATATCTAACGATGCTATTTCAGGACAATCAATAATTAAATAGGATAGTCGTGTTAAGGTAATAGATAATGCGTTTAGATCAAGTGCCATTAGTGCTCTGTGATCTTTTATCTTCCCTGTTTTGATTGCGCTTATTAATAGGTATCTTGCCAGCGCAGTATTAAGAGGAGGCAGTGCAACGGCTGCATCTTGAGATAAATCCCATTTAGAGCCACCTTCTCCAATATAGATAACCGGACCAAAAATATCGTCGTTATACATGGCAAATCTGAGTTCTTGTTTACCGGCTGTTTGGGCCATTTTTTGAACATTTAACCCATTAATAGATACGTCACCATAAAGATGAATATTTTCTAATAATTCTTTTGCGTGATGATCGACGGAATCTTCATTCATTAAATTAAGTCTAACGCCACCAACTGATGACTTATGTGCAAGTGTTGGCGCACTTAATTTTAGAGCAATAGGAAAACCTATTTCTTTTGCTAATTTTTTAGCTTCTTTAGCTGTTTGAACTAAATGAGTATCTAATGTTTGTAACCCATATAAATTTAATAAAGGGGCCGCAATATTAAGATCTATTGTTGTGAATCCCTTGGCAATAAGGTCTTGAGTAATTTTACGCGCTTGTTCTTGATCTGTTTGATAATGCCTAGATATTGATTTTGGTGTTTCTTGAAGTAAACGCTGATTACGACGATATTCAACCATGTGCATGAAAGCGCCAACAGCACCGTCTGGAGTTCTAAAGGTTGGAATACCAGCTTTTCTAATCAGCTTTCTTGCATTGTAAGCAGAACTTTCACCAGTCCAATTCGTTAATATATTAATTAATTTTGAGCGTTTATGAGATTTTATTGTTGTTAATATTTCTTGAGCAAACTCTTCACCTTTAGCTACCGCTGATGGTGAATGGATAATTAATAGCGTATCAATTTCTTGAGATTCTAATAAAATTTTAATAGCTTGAGAAAATCGTTTGGGTGTCGCGTCTCCAGCAATATCTAATGGATTAGTTTTTGACGCATGATTTGGTAATAATACTGATAATTTTTCAAGTAGTTCGGATTCTATGTTTGCTAA
Organism: uncultured Enterobacterales bacterium; assembly: GCA_937981905.1. GTDB lineage: Bacteria > Pseudomonadota > Gammaproteobacteria > Enterobacterales > Psychrobiaceae > Psychrobium. The sequence continues at coordinate 3,528 of CALJMY010000119.1, read as the reverse complement.
TTTTCCTCCACGGCTAATAAGTGCATCCACAGCCATTATCCCAGGAGCACCGCCATTAGTTACAATAGCAAGTCGCTCACCTGTTAATGGTTTTGTATGTGATAAAGTTTCAAAAGCAGCAAAGAGCTCACGTAAATGATTTACACGCAGCATACCAGCACGTTTAAAGGCTGCATCATAAACGACATCACTACCAGAATGTGCACCCGTGTGATGAGTAATAGAAATAGCGCCTTCTTTAGTACTTCCTGATTTAATAACAATAATTGGTTTAGAACGTGCTGCTGTTCGAGCGGCAGACATAAAGCTTCGATGATCTGTTATGCCATCGATATAAAGTAAAATTGCATGTGTTTTAGGATCTCGACCTAAAAAATCTAATATTTCATTAAAGCTTAAATCAAGCGTTTCCCCAACAGAGACAAAATATGAAAAGCCTACTTGTTTGTGATTTGCCCAATCTAATACCGTGGTGGCTACTGATGATGATTGGGAAATGAAAGCTACTTTCCCAGGTAATGCTGCTTGATGCGCAAAACTAGCATTTAAGCCTAAGTGAGGAATTTGCATACCCAGACTACTGCCACCTAATAATCTAATGTTATATTTTTTAGCGACAGCTAGAACTTGTTCATTTCCTGAAAGATTATTTATTGTAGGTAAATAGCTTATTCCCGCAGCGACAATAATAACTTGCCTACAGCCAAATTCACCTAATTCCTTTAATGTATTAATAATTTGTTTAGCGTTTATCGCGATAATAGCTAGTTCTGGTATTTGCGGTAACTGATTAATACTTGAATAAGACAATATTCCGCAAATCGATTTATGCTTTGCATTAACAGGCATTATAGGACCGTTAAAATTACCTTGTAACAAATTACGCATAATTAAATTTCCAGCATGATTAGGCACACTAGATGCACCTATGACGGCAATTGATGCTGGATTAAAAAAACGATTAATTGGATTTATATTCATGGGTAATCCTAACGTGTATTAATGAATGTTAATTCTGATATAGTGGCACAAAAATCATTCTATAGTATCGAGTAATTCTATGGCAACGCTCTCACAAATTAATATCTATCCGATAAAATCAATGGCTGGCTTTGAAGTATCAAATGTATACGTCAGTAAAACAGGTTTAGCTTATGATAGGCAAATGATGCTAATTGATACAAAAGGCAAATTTGTTACAGCTAGAAAATTACCACGCCTATTATCTTTTGCTGTTGTTTTACATGAGAGCGGTTCAGTAATTAAAGCGCCTTCAGGTTCATCATTTAAGATTAATAATGATGATTTTAAATCAAATGTTTCAGTAAATATTTGGCGCCATGATATGTCCGCACTAGTTGCTAATGATGATATTAATAAATGGCTTAGTACTGAATTAGAACTTGATGTGCGGTTAGTTCGATTAAGTGAAGATTCGCAACGTACAGTATCTAATTCATCTCAAGCTTTGGCGTTTTCAGACGGATATCCATTATTGATTATTGGTGAAGAGTCTTTAGAGTTATTGAATAAAAAAGCTAGTGAACCTTCATTAATGTCACAATTTCGAAGTAATTTGGTTTTTTCGGGTGATCAACCGTTTATCGAAGATACATGGCGACGAATTAAAATAGGCGATGTTGAGTTTGAATTTGTAAAACCTTGTGAGCGATGCATTATGACTACGGTTGATATGTCGACATTTAATTTTAGAAAATCAAAAGAACCATTACAAACATTGGCTAAATTTAGAGCTGATAAACGTGGGCGCTTAATGTTTGGTGAGAATTTGATTGCAAAAAATGAAGGGATCATTAGTCTTGGTGACAAGATTGAGATCTTAGAAACGCACGAGAGTATTCATTACGGCGTTAAATGATAGTTTTTTAGAAAGCTAATTTAGGAACCGTTCAGAAAAATTAGCTTACAGTAAATTTAAATTTTATGATTTTAGGAAAAACAATGGCACTTTTAAATAAAAAGATTACAGCAACATTAATCGTCGTATCAACACTCTCATTAAGTGCTTGTCAAAGTATTGACCCATATACCGGCGAAAGCAGCACTAATAAGGCAACTACCTATGGATTAGGCGCTGCAGTTGTTTGTGCGTTAATTGGTTCTAAGAAAAATAGTAAGCATGCTCGTAATTCTGGTCTTGCTTGTGGTGCTATTGGTGCTGGTATTGGTGCTTATATGGATTCACAAGAAGCTGAAATACGTAAAGAAATGCAAGGTACAGGCGTTCAAGTACAACGTGATGGCGATAAAATACGTTTAATTATGCCTGGTAATATCACGTTTAATACTGGGCGATATGAAATAAGTTCTAACTTCTACAATACTCTCAATGGTGTTAGTCGTGTTTTAGCGAAATTTAAAGATACACAATTGATGGTTTCAGGTCATGCTGATAGCACTGGTAGTGTTAAGTTTAACCAAACATTATCAGCAAATAGAGCATCATCGGTTGCTAATTATTTAGAGCAACAAGGTATCAGTAATCAGCGATTAACGAGCAGAGGTTTTGGTTCTGATATACCTATTGCATCAAATGAGACATCAGAAGGTCGTAAAGCAAATCGTAGAGTTGAATTAGATATTATTGCAATTCAATAATTAAATATAACGCCTATATTTTTATATAGGTGTTTTTTTAATCTTTATGATAAAAAAACTATTTTAATGTTAATAATTTGTTTAAATTAATGATTAAATTAAGTTTAGTTATAGTAATTTAAAATCTGATTTGTTAGTTTAGAATAAAGAATACAATAGTATTGTAAACGAAAGTACTCTAGCACTATTGTATCAATTCAAGACATTCACTTTGGGCTGTTACTTTTATGTATCCAATTTTTAGATTTTTTCTTCTCCTTCACTTTCTGTTTTCATTTAATATTCTGGCAAACACCAATCAAGTTAGTACAACATCACAAGATGAAACTCATGCTAAATTATTAACAAAGTTCAATTACTTTGGTAAAGAACAAGGTCTTGAGGAGCCAACTGTTGCACATATCGTGGAAGATAAATTAGGTTTTATTTGGTTGTCTACAACAAATAATTTATACCGATTTGATGGGCAAGAGTTTAAAGCATTCAATCTTAATAATAATCAATTATCAAATGTATTTATTACTACTATGCTAGTTACTAATGATGGGACATTATGGGTTGGGACTGAATCTGGATTAAATAAGTTTGACGCTACACAAGAAAAATTTGTTCAACCAAAGCACCCGAAATTATTTGATGGAAATATTTGGAGTGTGTTCGAAGATAAGAAAAAACAAATTTGGGTTGGCACTAATTCAGGATTGTATATCTCTAACTATAATGCTGAAAATTTTGAATTTTTAGAATTCACTATTGATAATAATTTGGTTGATTTAAAAAATGTAAAAACTATCTATCAAGATATTGATAACAATATATGGATTTCCACGGATGGCGGTAACAATTATTTAATAACTTCAAATATGAATGAAATTTATCTATTGAACGGTAAAAATCATTTAAATTTAA
>CALJMY010000118.1 GCA_937981905.1 uncultured Enterobacterales bacterium | reverse complement strand
GCCACAACAATTACAATGGTTTGCTAAAGACAACGATCATGAAAAGCTAGAAAAGCATGACCTGTTCGATTGTATCGAATGTGGCGCTTGCGCTTATGTTTGTCCAAGTCATATTCCATTGGTGCAATATTACCGTATTGCTAAAGCTGACATTCGTGAAACCCACAAAGAGCAAGAATTAGCTCAACGTGCTAAAGAACGTTTCGAACAACGCGCAGAACGATTAGAGCGTGACAAGCAAGAACGTGAAGAGAAAAACCGCATTGCTAGTGAGCGCCGTAAAGCGGCCTTACAAAACAGCAAAGCCGCCAGCAGCACTGGTACCAATAATACTGGCGCTAATAACGACGGCGCTGCTGATTCAGTTGCTGCGGCACTTGCACGCATTAAAGCGAAAAAGTCACCACAAGGTGCTGACGTCCCAGCAGAGAAAACTAATGATCCTGTTGCAGCAGCAATCGCACGCGCTAAAGCTAAACGTGCAGCCGCAGCTGCAGCTAAAATCACTCCAACGTCTGACGTATCTAAACAAAAAGAGTCGAAACAAGAAGAGTCGACTGAACAAGTCGTTGCAAACAATGCAGTGACTTCAAATCCAGACAAAGATCGCGTAGCCGCTGCAATAGCTCGTGCTAAAGCGAAAAGACAAGCACAAAAAGATGACTTCAATTCAAATCCAGCTTCAAATGTTGACGCTAATGATAAACAAGAACTAACGACAGAGCCGACAACAGAGTTAACACCCGAGCTAAGCGCCGCCGAGGAGCGAAAAGCACGTATTGCTGCAACAGTTGCTAAGGCGAAAGCCAAAAAATTAGAACAAGAGAAGTTAGCGCAAGAGCAGCTAGAACAAGACTCTAATTTAGCTAATACAGAAATAGAAAATACAACAGCAGTTTCTCAATCAGCAGAACTATCAGTTGATGCTTTAACTGATACGATAAATAGTGAAAGTGATGCTATAAGCGCTGAAGATGCTAAGAAAGCACGAATAGCAGCTGTAGTTGCAAAAGCTAAAGCAAAGCGGTTAGCCGCTCAACAAACTCAATCTAAAGACGAATAGGCCCCGATATTATGTTTTTATCAGTTTCACCTTCACCTCATCACTCGGCACAAGTCGATGTGTCAAAAGTGATGCGTTCAGTTGCTCTAGCAACTGTTCCCGGCATTCTTTGCTTGAGTTATTTTTTTGGCTATGGCGTATTCATCCAAATATTACTATGTATTGGCGTTGCAATCGCTAGTGAAGCCATCATCTTAAAATTACGAAAACGCCCATTAAGCGATACGCTAAAAGATAACAGTGCTTTGTTAACAGGGTTATTACTGGGTATTTCAATTCCGCCGCTAGCACCGTGGTGGATAAGCGTGATTGGTGTTGGCTTTGCCATCATCGTGGCAAAACATCTTTATGGTGGTTTAGGCTTTAACCTATTTAACCCTGCGATGGTTGGTTATGTATTACTGCTGATTTCATTCCCAGTTACTATGACCAATTGGCAAGTTCCGCTTGAATTAAGCCAATATCCTATTACGTTCATGGACACACTAAGCGCAATTTTTACCGGTGTAACAACCACTGGTTTAAGCCTTAACGAATTAAGAATGACCGTTGATGGCATCACCATGGCAACGCCATTAGATACCCTTAAAACCGATTTAACCTTAGGCTTAACAGCAACAGAGAGTTTTGCTAAACCTGTGTTTTCTGGTTTCATCAGCGTTGGTTGGATGTGGGTTAACATCGCCTTTCTACTAGGCGGTGCGTGGTTGATCATGCAAAAAATTATTCGCTGGCACATTCCAGTAGCAATTATGGCGACTATCGCTGTAATGGCTACTTTAGGTTACTTAATCGATCCTGACACACACGGCGGACCACTGTTTCACCTACTTAGCGGTGCAACCATGTTTGGTGCATTTTTTATTGCTACCGATCCAGTAAGTGCTGCAACTAGTAATCGCGGAAAGCTGCTTTTTGGCGCCATGATTGGTTTGTTGGTTTACATCATTAGAACTTACGGTGGCTATCCTGACGCAATCGCATTTGCTGTGCTACTCGCCAACATGACCGTGCCTGTTATTGATATGTACTCGAAACCTACAAGTTATGGTCACAGCATTAAGAAGCGAGGCAATAATGAATAAGATAATGTCTAAAAATGGTCTAATTCTGGCTGCATTTGCATTCATTGTGACGGCTATTGTTGCGTTAACGCATGAACTAACAAAAAGCGCCGTAACAGAACAAGAGCAACGTTATTTATTGACTCAACTCGATCAGGTCATTGCCCCGTCTACTTACGATAACGATTTAGTCAAACAATGTGTGTTGGTAACAGCGCCAGATTCATTAGGCCGATTAACACCTCAACGTGCGTTTATTGCAACTAACAACAATGCACCTGTCGCCATTGCGATAGAAGCAACCGCGCCAAATGGTTACAGCGGTAACATCGATTTAATTGTAAGTGTGAATCCTAAAGGTGAAGTGGGCGGCGTTCGAGTTTTACGTCATCAAGAAACTCCCGGTTTAGGTGACAAAGTTGATATTGCAAAATCATCTTGGGTTGAAAGCTTTAAAGATAAAGTATTGTCTGACACGAATGAAAGCGAATGGCGTGTTAAAAAAGATGGCGGCGTATTTGATCAATTCACTGGCGCAACCATCACGCCGCGTGCTGTTGTACAAGCGACTAAAAAAGCCGTGAGTTATGTAACAAATAACTATGAAACGATTATGAACAACACCAACGACTGCGGAGCTTTATAATGAATACTTACGCTGAATTAACATGGCAGGCGTTGTGGAAAAATAACCCTGGTTTAGTACAACTGTTAGGTTTGTGTCCATTACTTGCCGTAACCTCGACGCTAACTAATGCCCTTGGCATGAGCTTGGCGACCATGATTGTAATGATTGGATCTAATGCCACGGTATCGTTAATTAGAAACTTCATCCCTAAAGAAATTCGCATCCCAATTTTCGTCATGATCATCGCGGGATTTGTTACCTGTGTTCAATTGTTATTTAACGCGTATGCATTCGGCGTTTATCAATCACTGGGTATCTTCTTACCTTTGATTGTAACCAACTGTATTATCATCGGCCGCGCTGAAGCTTATGCGTCTAAAAACGCCCTACTACCTTCTATTTATGATGGTTTCATCATGGCGGTTGGTTTTAGCTTGGTGTTAATTCTACTTGGCGGCGTGCGTGAGTTAATTGGCCAAGGCACTTTATTTGACGGTGCGCCTTTATTGTTGGGTGAATGGTCTAGCGTATTACGTGTTGAACTAGTGAACTTTGACGAGTCATTTTTGTTTATCATGCTGCCACCCGGTGCCTTTGTCGCATTAGGATTTATTTTAGCGATTAAAAATAGCTTAGACAGCAAAGTAGAAGCGATTATTGTACCGCCTGTTGAAGTTGAAAAACCGCAACGTGCCCGTGTTAGTAAGGTTCAGTAAGTAAAATTAAATAAGCACTAATGAAAGAGCTAACAAAAGAACAATCTATAACAATTGATGGTTAATAATAATGAATAAAGAAAAACGCCAACGGATGTTAGAAATTCTACGGGATGACAATCCACATCCCGAAACAGAGTTAGAATTTACATCGCCGTTTGAACTGCTGGTTGCCGTAACCCTGTCAGCACAAGCGACCGATGTGAGTGTAAACAAAGCCACCCGTAAATTATTCCCTGTGGCAAACACACCGCAAGCGATATTCGATTTAGGCGAAGACGGCCTGAAAGAATACATCAAAACTATTGGTCTGTTTAACTCGAAAGCCGCCAATGTACATAAAGCCTGCAAAATGTTAGTGGAATTACATAACAGCGAAGTTCCGCAAAACCGTGAAGCGCTCGAAGCACTGCCCGGCGTTGGTCGTAAAACCGCAAATGTTGTTTTGAATACAGCATTTGGCTGGCCGACCATTGCGGTCGACACCCATATATTTCGCGTGTCAAATCGCACAAAATTAGCAATGGGTAAAAACGTTGATAAAGTCGAAGAAAAATTATTAAAAGTGATTCCAAAAGAGTTCATGGTTGATGTACACCATTGGCTTATTTTATTAGGACGATACACGTGTATCGCTCGTAAACCTCGTTGTGGTTCGTGTATCATCGAAGAGCAATGTGAATTTAAAGACAAAGTCTATCCGGAGGATTAATGCGTTTATTACACACTATGTTACGCGTAACAAATTTAGAACGTTCAATTGAGTTTTATTCTAACTTATTGGGCATGAAACTATTACGTGAATCTAAAAACGAAGAATACCGCTACACCCTAGCCTTTCTTGGTTACGATGATGAAAAGACAGGAACAGTTATTGAGTTAACGTACAACTGGGATACAGACGCATATGACATGGGCAACGCCTTTGGTCATTTAGCCATTGGTTGCGACGACATTTACGCCACTTGTGATGCATTAAAAGCCGCTGGCGCTAATATTTGCCGTGAAGCTGGTCCAGTAAAAGGCGGTAATACAGTTATTGCTTTTGTTGAAGATCCTGACGGTTATAAAATTGAATTGATTGAGAATAAGTTTGCTGGCGAAGGGCTGGGGAACTAGTTAGTTTTTTAGTCTGATAGTTATTATGAAAGCCTAATTTGATGATTTGAATTGGGCTTTTTTTGTGCTGGGTATTTGTTGAAACAATAATAGACACACATAAATTTAGATGACTAAACGTATTTTCAAAGTTATGAGGGTCTATTATTTATTTAGATAATTTTTAGTTTAATGATTACAAAAGCTTTATAAATCAGTTATATTTTTATGGGTGTCTATAATTTTGGCTTAAGAACTTACAAAAATGGTAAAACTTCCATAGGGGCTTGCTAGTATACTAGGTACTCCAGTCATACTAATCTACTTAAAACGAATGGAGTTCACCCGACTATTATCCATCAAAATAAAAAATAATTTACAATACATTTACTTAAATTTTATAAGGAAAATATGAATAAAATTATCTTAATACTATTCAGTTTGTTCTTATCTGTTATTTGTTATGCGATTGAGCCAACTGAAAAAATATCGATCACATCTAATAATATTAAACAATTTGGCTTTAATCTTGAAATAAGAAAAGATGATGAATTAAGTAGTGTATTTATTAAAG
>CALJMY010000117.1 GCA_937981905.1 uncultured Enterobacterales bacterium | reverse complement strand
TGTAATAACACTAATCAGAATGATGAGTAGCCCAAATTCCATTTCTGTTTTCCTTTTGTGATTGGTTTTAGCAAGTACGGTAGAGACCTGTATATACAAATATATATTTCATGAACTGGTTAAACCCAGTGCTTTTATTTTAAAACAGAATACGAGAACCGGCAGCTAAGTATTTACGTTTTGGTGGATGAGAATAAAAGTAACCATAACCATTTAATGAGGTGATTTTAGTGATGGATTTCGAAGTTAAATCTACACAATAATAAAAGAAATTATTTTGTTGATATGTAGATTGGAGTGTTTAATTTAAGTAAATACAGTTTCGGCCATTACGTTTAGCTTCATATAACGCTTCATCCGCTGCTTTGTATAAAGATTCAAATGATATTTTATCTTCTGTAGCACAGGTTATTCCTATACTCGCAGTAATTTTTAATCCAGAGTCATTTAAAAGATTAAACGTTGTTTTTTCAATAGTATCTTTAATTCTAGAGGCTAAATATTCCGCTTCTTCTAAGGTCGTATCAGATAATAATACAATGTATTCCTCGCCACCTAAACGCGCAATCGTATCTGTAATTCTCAATTGATCTTTAAGTATATTTGCACATGAAACAATGACGTTATCACCAATATCATGTCCAAAGTTATCATTGACGAGTTTAAAATTATCTAAATCAAGGATTAAGACACAAAGGCTCTGTTTATTTCTTTTGTATAGCGCGATAAAGAATTCAAATGATGACATCAACCCTCTGCGGTTAAATAATGAGGTTAATGAGTCTGTTGTGGCTTGTTCAGTTAATAAGGTTATCATTTTTGTTCTATTGTCAGTATAAGCCCAGGCTAAAGCTGTGCTACAAACTAACGCACCAGCAGTACTGGCAATTCCAATGAGATTAAACCCTTTTTCTGGGAAAAATATAAAACAATTAATAAGAGTGATGACAAAGAATAAACTAGTAGCAAGTGAAGTAATCACGCCAAGTCTTTGTCCAAGAAATAAAAAACAAATAAAAGGAACAATGGCTAACCAAATGGTAACACCGTCAGAGGAATTATTTGAAAAGACACCTACAGAAATAGACGCTACGATTGTTGCTACACCTATGAGAATTGCCCAAGGGTTAATGGTTCTTTTAGCTTCTGCGCGATGAATTATAAATAATACAATTGACCCAATAAAGTTAACAATACTATCTAGATATAATTCGAGAATACTAATGTTTATTAAGAAAAACATCATTAAAAATAAGCTGCCAATTAACGAACCAATATAAATGAAACCGCGTTCATCTTGGCCAGTTGTTAAGTCCTCGGTAATAGCTTTGTTTAACTTTTTATTCATTAGAGCTCTAATTTATCCATAATAAGAATCATTCCAATATAGCGATGATATTCTAACATTATATTTTTAATATTTAGTTATTAATTAAGCAAGTTAGAATAAATGTTTTAATTTTGAGATCTAAATAACATCATGATGTATTTGATGTTTTGACAAAGAGTTTATTGTTTTGTTCACTAGGTAAGTAATATTAATTTTTGGTCATTTACAATGATGATAAATGACCAAGAAAACCTATTTCTCTATTTATTTAGTTATGTATTCGTTTATGTGTTATTGATGAACTACAACTATCTTCCCTAAAGCTGAACTTTGGTTAAGTAATTGATGTGCTGATTGAATCTCTTTCGATTCAAATGTTTTAGAGTGAATGTCTGGAATTTTTCCTTGGTGCAATAGTTCAGCTATTTTTGGCAACGGTGATTTGTTTACCATTAGTTCATCATTACCTAATAAACCACTGCCAAAAAACGATAATTTAATTGTATTTGGAAGGTCGTTCATCAAATGGAAATTATTAATAATAGGACTGCCTCCTAAAAAACCAACAAAAACAACTTCGCCCCAACGGCGTAAACAAGACATAGTATCTTTTAACGTGCCAGCGCCAACAAGTTCAATAGCTTTATCTACGTGACTTAAAGAAGATTCTTTAATGGTTTGTTCAATATTGCCATCGTCAATAATGGCTAAATCAGCCCCCATATCCAGTAGACGTTTTTTGTTGCTTTCACTACGCGTAGTCGCAATGACTGATGCACCTTGTAATTTTGCGTAAACAATTGAAGCTAAGCCAATACTTGAAGTGCCGCCTCTTACTAATAATGTTTCACCTGTTTTTAGGTTTAACGCATGATCAATGGCTCCCCACGCCGTGAGGTAGGCTTGAGGTAATGTGGCTAATTGTTCAAAGCTGATATCACTATTAATAGCTTGGACATTAGAACGTTTCACACAAATAATAGGTGCGTAACTACCATGACGACCAAACATCATACCGCCCATCGCGGTTATTACTTTTTGGCCTTTTTTAAATTCACCACTGGGATCGTCAATCACTTCACCAGCAGCTTCAATGCCAAGCGCTAGTTCACCAGAAAAGGGGCCGTGACCACCTTGCATGTTATACATTTCTGCTTTGTTTAAGCCAAAAGCTTTAACACTAATTTTGATTTCACCTTCAACAAGTTCGGGCTCTGTAACATCATAATGTTTTAATACTTCTGGCCCACCCGTTATTTTCGCTAGAATTGCTTTCATGATGTTTCCCCTGTTATTAAATTTGATATGAATAAATCTTATTTTTGTTTATTCATAAAACGCATAATGTGTTTAGCAATTTCGACCGGTTTTTCTTCCATCGCAAAATGCCCAGCGTCAATTAAATGTAGTTCTGCGTTAGGGACATCTTTTAAATAAGCTTTAGCACCTGCTGAAATAAATGCTGGATCATTTTTCCCCCAAACTAGTAGCGTTGGTGGTTGTTTTTCACGTAAGAAAGCCTGCCATTTAGGATAAGCCAATAGGTTGCTGTAATAATCTTGCAGCAGTTGAACTTGCATTAAGCGTTGTTTTTTTGTTGCTAAAAAATGTAGATCGAGCGTCCAACTGTCTGGGCTCATGATTTCTTCTTTACCTTTTACATCGCGTAAATATTGCTTGTCTCGAATACCTTCTAATCCAGTGAACTGATAAAGTTTATTGAACATTTCAGGTGATGTATCTTGTTGTGCGCGTTTGAAAAAGGCTTGGCGAGGCGGCGTTAATCCTTCTAAATAAGCATTACCGTTTTGCGCTATTAATCCTTTAACACGATCTGGTTGTTGCATCATTAAACGAAAACCAACTGGTGCGCCAAAGTCTTGCATATAAATGGTGTATTGTTTGAGGTTGAGTTTTTTGACAAAGCCTTCCATCACATTTGCTAGGACGTCAAATGTGTATGGATGTTTGTTTGGATCAGGTTTATCACTGTAACCAGAGCCTAAATTATCAGGTACTACGATGTGAAAAGAACCTGACAACAAAGGAATTAGATGACGATACATGTGTGAAGAAGAAGGGTAGCCGTGTAAAAATAAAATTGTCGGTTTACTAGGATCGCCAGCTTCTCGATAAAAAATATTATGGCCATCAACGTCAACATTACGATAATAGGTCGTTGCAGGCCAAACTGCCTCTACAGCATGGGAGAATGGGCTTATTAATAATAGGAATACAATTAAAGAACTGGCTATTTTTATCATGTGCGTTTAACTCCAAAGTTATTTAATGTGTTTATAGCTTATTGATAGTCGATCATTTAAATATGATCATATGAAAATTTAGTCATACAGAATACGGGGTGTACAGATCTGTCTGATTTGAAGTGTGATAATGAGCTTCGAATTATGTTTTGTCAATTAAAAGACGAAAATAGCAGCAGAACTAGTATTAATAATAAGAAATTAAGTGTGTCAAAGAGGAGTTTATAGCTGTGTATTTATAGAGGATATATTAATAGAAATTATTAATAATGAAATCGAATAAAATGAGCTTTAATCGATTTCATCATTACAAAGAAGACGTTTATTTGTCTTTGAATGCTTTTGTCATTACTTCTCGCATTTCTTTTTCGAGTGATAAAAACAACTCAATAAAGTTAGTTTGTAGATGTCCTTCTTTACTGATGTCATTAGAGGCTTTAAGTAAATGTTGGTGATGTTGTTGGTCAATTTCATAGTACAGCGACTTTGCTTTTTCTGCTTCGTTCTCTTTTAGGCCTAATACTTTTAATGAAGATTTTCCCATTTCTAAGGCTGTAAAATAAGATTCAATAAAAACATGGTGAGCGCCTGCATTTTCAAGCGCGTATGCATGGCCACGATCATGAGCACGTACAACAATGGGTAAATTAGGATGGAATAGTTTTATATATTTTACTAATTCAAGTACTCGTTCTTTGTCATCAATTGCGATAACAAATAGTGATGCGTCATCTAAGCCAGCGGTGTGTAATAGTGATGAATTTGTAGCATCACCAAAATAAGCATGAATATCAACTTTCTTAACTTTATCAATAATCGTTGTAGATTGATCAATGACTGTTGTGTCATAGCCATTAGACATTAATAAACGATTGATAATTTGTCCAAATCGACCAATGCCAGCGATGACAACTTGTCCTTTTTTATCAATAAGATCAGGTTGTTTGCTTTGTTGAGTCGTTAAATATTTATTTATGACAACCTTGTCGTAAAAGATAAATAACAATGGCGTTAGAAACATTGTTAGTGTGATGACAGGAGAAAGAATAGCAACCCATTCTGGTGGTAATGATTGGTGTTGTGAAGAGAAACTCAATACCACAAAGCCAAATTCACCAGCTTGTGCCAAACTTAATGTGAGTAACCAACCGTCAGATTTTTTAATTTTAAATAGGATAGCTAAACTTAATAATACCAAGGCTTTTATAACAATAATGGCAATAGTTAAACTACTAATTAAAAGCAGATTTTCAGACACAACAGAGAAGCTAATTCCTGCGCCAACGGTAATAAAGAATAAGCCTAATAATAATCCTTTAAACGGCTCTATATTACTTTCTAATTCATGACGAAATTCACTGTTTGCTAACACGACGCCAGCGATAAAAGCGCCTAAAGCCGGCGAAAGTCCGAGTAAATTCATGAGTGCAGAAATGGAAATAATTAATAGTAAAACAGTCGCTGTGTATATCTCTCGTAAGCCGGTATTTGCAACCCAGGTAAACAATGGTTTAGACACATAGTGTCCTACAATAATAATCGAAGTAATTGCAATCGCGATTGCACCAGCATATTGCCATCCAGACAAATACTGAACCAATGAGATATCTGCATGTTCAGAAGTTAACTGAGCAACTTCCGGCATCCCAAAGTAAGCTGGGATAGCTAACAAAGGAATAACTGCGAGCATTGGAATGACGGCAATATCTTGTGATAACAAAATAGAAAAGGCAGCTTGCCCACCGTCTGTTTTGTTAAGTGATTTCTCTGCAAAACTTTGCATGACAATAGCGGTAGACGACAATGAAAAAATCAAACCAACAACTAATGTTGGTTGCCATGGGAAGTCTAATGATATTCCGATTAACGTGATAATGAGTGTTGTTAAGCCAATTTGTAATCCGCCTAAACCAATAAGCAGACCTTTCATTTTCCATAAAGATTTTGGAGATAATTCTAATCCAACAATGAATAACATCATCACGACACCAAATTCAGCAAAATGTTGAATGGTGTTTGTTTCTTCTCCGACTAATCCTGCAATAGGACCAATGATGACACCTGCAATGAGGTAACCTAATACAGAACCTAATCCTAGCCTTTTAGCTAAGGGAACGCATATTACTGCTGCTAATAAATAGATAACAGCTTGGATGAAGTAAACAGTCATGATGTGAACTCTTTATGTTTGAATAAATGGAACATAATTTTTCATAGTTGATACAGCAAGTTGACGCCAAGAATAATAATTTAACTTGCTGTCAGTAAAGCAAACGTTTGTGTATTTTTATCTTCTTCATTACATATATTGAGTAAGTCATCAATAAAATGGCGCAACGCACGTACTTCTATCGTTTTGATTTGTGCTTGCTGTATTGGCGTTAGCATGTGATACATAGTTGCAGCGCCAAAATCACCAAAAATAATATTAGCATCGACGTCAAACAAGGTATTGTGAGCATATAAATCACCATGACATACTTGATTTGTATGTAAATGCTCAAACACTTCTTTCATTTGCTCAACTATTTTAGCAATGTCTTTTATAGGTAATGTAAATCCAGTAGGAAATGTATCCCGAGTACAAGTATCAAAGTTTGGTGGTAATCCTAAATTTTGATAAGTCGGCGGTATTAAATTCATCACTAACGCTAAATAATTATCTTCATTAACCTGTGCTAATGATTGTACAAGGCTTGGATGATTGCCTACTTTTAAACAGGCTTGTAATTCATCTTCAGGGTAACCGTCGCTAGTCACTTCACCTTTGAATACTTTAACGGCAATATCATCAGGAAATATTGATTGTGATTCATTCCAAATTGCCTTTGAAATAATGCCTGATGCACCTTGACCAAGAATTTCTTGAAGCGTAAAGCTTGATGACGATATGCTCGGCACCGATTTCACATTAACATCTGACTTTGTAAAAGGATTACCGCCAAATGCTAACCATGCAAGTTTTGGCAAACTCAATAATTGAGTCGGGCATTTAGTGAGATTATTTGCTGAAATTCGTAGTAATTCAAGATTATGTAATTGTGACATCGTAGAAGGCAATGATGTTAATTTGTTACCAGCCAAAGCAAGTTTTTGCAGGCGAGGTCGTAACCCTAAAGAATCTGGTAATTGCTCAATTTCATTGTCAGTTAAAATAAGCCAGCGTAACTTTATTGGTAATGAGTTTTCTGGCACATGTTTAATCTTATTCGCTTTAAAACCGATCATTTCTAAATTAGGGCATTTACCTAATATTTCAGGCAGAGTCTCAAAAGGGTTATTTGACGCAAATAATCTTTTAAGTTTGGTAAATTGCGCGAGTTCATCAGGTAGTGTTGTTAATTGATTATTCGATAAATCTAACTCTTCTAATGTATCTACCAGTGATAATAATTCTAATGGGAATGATGTTAATTTTTCTGAGAGAGCTAGGCGAGTAATACCAGACAATTCGCCTGATTTTAACTGGGATAAAGTGTGCATTATTCTTATTCCATTAAAGATAAATTAGATGACAAGGATACGGATAAAATTATTGTGGCGAGACTATTA
>CALJMY010000116.1 GCA_937981905.1 uncultured Enterobacterales bacterium | reverse complement strand
GTTACGACAAGTTCTTGACTGTTAGTAACTAGCATACCTTCAAGGGCTTCAATTTCAGCTAAGTCCGTAAATGGAAGAGAAAAAGATGCAACACTTGGCGTTGCTGCTGCACACCCAGTAATTACTTCAGTGGCTGTAATTTTAGTTTTACCAAATGCTTCACTTACCGAACCTAAAACACGAACTACCTCACCAGCAGCGGGTAATGTTCCACTATATTCAACAAAAACACCTTCAGATGTTGTGCTGTCTGTATCCATATCAGTATCTTCTTCTTGTACGAAGAAACCGCTTATGTCACCGAATGAACCTGTAACAATAGCTTCTACAACAACCATGTTTCCGACAAGAGGAGATACATCGCCAGTACCTTGAACAGCACTAATTAGCGTAGTGTCATCTAAACATGCGCCTATTTCTAAGGTAATAACTGGTGTTGGATCGGCAGGTGTTGGAGTACTACCATCGCTTGTTCCTGAAAAAGAAGCTATAGGGAATGGAGTAGCAGCTGTAGCATTAGTGGCGGCTCCCTCTAAAGCATCAACGCCACTGTATGTCCAATTATCTACCGTGAATAAAGCACCTTCTGGTCCTGTGTTTGCCTTACGGTATGCCCAACCATCTAAATATTCCCAAGCTTGGCCTGTACCATCAACATCGATTACACCGAACGTATCTATGACAACATTATTACAAAAAAGCTCAATTGCATCATCACCATTAATTCCGACAACGCCAGTTTCATAATTAGGTTTAACACCAAAAAACGCTTCAAAATTATCACTTTCAGTGGCTATTTGTAAATATTCACCCGCCTTAATTGAATCGCCTGCTGGAAATGTAAATTCCTGCCCATCAGTACCACCACCATTTTGTGCAGATCCAATACCACATACGCTTAAGTCAGCAACATCGTTAACTGCATATATTTCCACAACTTTAGGAGTTCCTCCTGTAAGTGTTGCATCAGCAACTCCCGTTATAATTAAGTCGTTTGCATACAATGCTGGCGCGAACATAGCGGCCATAAGGATAGAACATTTAAA
Organism: uncultured Enterobacterales bacterium; assembly: GCA_937981905.1. Lineage (GTDB taxonomy): Bacteria > Pseudomonadota > Gammaproteobacteria > Enterobacterales > Psychrobiaceae > Psychrobium. Next base: position 23,921 of record CALJMY010000116.1, on the reverse strand, counting down.
CTTCATAAGTACTCCAAAAATGTGAAAATTCGATTGATTTAATTATTATCTCTTTTGTCTTTTTATTTACTTCCTGACTAGAGAGTCAGGAAGTAAAAGCAATACTTGTACCTGTTTTTCTTAATCGAGCAAATATTAATCTAAAGATATTACAATTGCATGAACATTATAAGTTTTTGTGATAAATCTGTGACAACCATTACCTTTATCAAATTGTTACTAATTTAATTTATGCCTAAAATATTCATTTATTTTTAATAATAGGGCATTTTTAATTATTTTTTGCTCTAACATTGTGCGTATAATTCTTAAACATTTATGCCATGCGGTTAAGAATATGAGTAACTTTATTAAAGGTTTATTCTTCACGCCGTTCTTTCTTCAATGCATTCATAAGATCCCATTTCAAACTCTCGACAAATCCAAGGTCTTTTTTCATAAATAGTGCACATAAATGTTTCACGATCTAAGGCTGAGCACCATCCATCATCTAAGCGAAGCATTGTTTCAGCGCCCCATTCATCGTACGATATATGTTCTTCTGGAACACCTGTATCCGTAATTATCATTACTTCTAATTTACAACAGCAAGCTTTACATGTTGAACAGGTAATATCGTTGTTTGTTGGTTCTGCATTAGACAGGTTAATGATTGGGATCGTCATGAATTTCTTTGGTTGAAAAGTAATGGCGCATACTACCGTAAAGTGAAAGATAGATACATTGATATGAAGTGAAAATCTTAATAATTTAGTCATAAAAAAACACCAACAGTTTACCTATTAGTGTTCTTATTTAAGCTTTATAGAAAGTTATACTAAATATTATTATTTTGTATTTGTTAATGTTTTTATATCGCTAATTAAATGAGTAACTGATGCTTTATTTAACCCATTATAAATACCACGGATATGACGATTTTCGTCAACAAGCACTAAATTTTCTGTATGCAGAAAGTCTTTATTACTAACAAATTCACCTAAGTCTTCATTAGCAAAATAATCATTGCGTGCAATTTTATAAATATCATCACGTTCGCCAGTAACTAAGTGCCATTTCCCTGATTTAATAGCATTATCATCAGCGTATTTCTTTAATACTTCGACAGTATCATTGGCTGGTTGAATCGAATGAGAAATAATAGCAACATTGTCATTGTCTAAAAATTCTTGTTGCACTTGAAATAATTGAGAACGCATTTTAGGGCAAATACCTGGGCATGTAGTAAAGAAAAAACTGGCTACATAAATCTTTTTATCAAAGGTACTTGAACTAATATAATCGCCGTCTTGATTTAACCACTTAAAATCAGAAATTGTATGAAAATCTTTTAACTCAGCACTGCCAGGAGTTAACCACTGAGGACTAAATTCTGCTGAATTGTAATAGGGTAATGTTATAGTCTTATTTACAGTTGCATTTAATGCCTGTGTATTGAATACAAATAATAGAGCAATAACTATTACACTGTTAAGACTTCTCTTTTTTAATAATTTTTTCATCTTTTAACTCCAGACACATATTAGAACGTTTGAGCCCAAAAATTCGGCCGTTAACGTATTCATAATTACTATATAGTTTACCGTTACGGCGCCATGCTTGTTGCAAACCTACTTCTTTGCCAAACTCATAATGCATTTTTTTAAATACCTCACCCGTGGCATACCATTGCATTGTATCGCCATGAACTTTGCCATTTAAAAAAGGGCTAATAGAGCGTTTGTTACCATTTCTCCACCAACTTTTTGAATCACCGTTTAATATGCCTTTGGCATGTTGAGCACTAAAACTTAAAACCCCATTACTAAACCATTGCTTTAAAAGGCCATGCCTTAGACCTAATACATAGGTAGATAATTTAGATAATCTTCCTGAAGGGTAATAAACAGCAACATTGCCACTATAAGGTTTGCCTTTATATAAACGCAGTCCAGTTTTTTTAGAGATCGTGATCTCTTTCTTATTCACTAATTGAATATTTTTTATTAAAGGGTAATTTATTTTAGGCGCGTCAATTGAACTAGCGTTTATTGGCAGCGAAAGTACGCTACTTATACAAAATATAAATAGCGCTACAACATTAGTTAATTGCACTTGCTGTACCTTGGTAATTACCAGGGAAAAGAATGTAATAGTTACTTAGATATAACTCATTTTCGACATGATAATGATATTCAGCATCGCTCGTATGTTGAGTAATACTTGTGTGGCCACCTGATTCATCTAAATCTGTTGGATAATCACCTGTTGAGTTACATTTACGGCCATAAAGAAAAAAACCATCCGAAATTACACCAATAAGGTTGCTATCATCATCTGAAATTGAAATAGGCTCTAAATGGTAATGGAAGCTTTGAGGGCCTGTATGAGCTCCATTATAATCAAGACTTGTTACTGCATTATCTAATGCAACGCCAGGGCCTTCTTCATCGTTATAAATAACTGAACCACTAACAGCAATACCAATTGCACCTAAGCCCGTTGCTGACGTTGTTGTTGCTTTTTCAGGGTTGTTAGCAACTGTTAGTGTGTAAGTCCCTTCAAAATCATCAATATTACCAGGTGCTAGGCCTACTGCTACGATAGGTTCAATGTAGAGTTCGTGAGTTTCTGACCAATAAGGAGAAGTATGGTTAGGTAGGCCATTTGTTTCAATAATAACGCTCTCACCACTTAGTACAACATCTACATTATCGGTATCAAATTCTGAATAAGCATCATGTAATAAATTACTTGTTGAAGTATCATCTGTTGTTGTGTCTGTGGTGGTACTATCTGTCGTTGTGTCTTGGGTAGTACTATCCGTCGTTGTCTCAGAAGTTGTGTCATCTATTGTTAATGACTCATCATCAGATGAACCTCCACAAGCAGTTAATCCAAAGCATAAAAAGGCAATCATTAGTTTGTTTTTATTAAATTCTTTCATTGTTATTCCTTATAAATTGGTCATCTAATTAATTTATGAAATTTTTACATTAATCTAGCATTAACCTTACAAAGTAAAAGTGCAACTAAAGTGCACTTTTACTTTAAATAAGTAATTAATTAAGAATAAATAATTAGGAAATGTTAAGACTAATAATACAACGGCTATTTAATGATAATAAAAGTGAGTTATACCTTCATTTCTTGTAGTTGTTTAAGAACTAGGTAAGCGACTGTTTTAGGAGAAAGTGTAAAGCTAAATAGTGATGCTAAGAATGATATTTTGGGCTCATTGAAATTAAGATAGCAAGTATTGTGAATAATCACTATTTCTATAATTTTTTCGATAGATATTTCCATAACTATTTCAATAGCCATCTGCATAACTACAACTTAATACGTCGTAGTTATGCAGATAATAAAATGTGTTATTTAACGCTGAAACTGTCTAGATAAGCACGATCAGAAAAGTTAGTCCAAGCACGGGCTTGTGCTTGGTATGTTTGGATAGAATCTAAAATTTCTCGTGTTTTTGGATCTTTATTAGCAAACTCAGTAAGTAATTCATCATTAGCTGCTTTAATCGCGTCCATTACAGGTTTAGGGAAGGTAAGCATTTTTACATTTGGATAATCTTGTTTGATAGCAGCAAGGTTTTTACTGCTTTCATGAGTTGAATGGGTATACATATCGTATGCTGATAATCGCATAGCTGTTACTAATATTACCTGTAAATCTCTCGGTAATTTATCATAAGCCTTTTGATTAACCATATATTGAAGTTCAGAGGCTGGTTCATGCCATCCACTATAATAATAAGGGGCTATTTTGTGAAAACCCATTCGTAAATCTAACGAGGGGCCTACCCACTCTAGGGCGTCAATGGTATTACGTTCTAATGCCGTATAAAGTTCGCTTGATGGAATGTTTGTTGGTTTAGCACCTAATTTAGCAAGCACTTCGCCAGCAAAACCTGGAATACGCATTTTTAGCCCTTTTAAATCTTCAACAGTGTTAATTTCTTTACGAAACCATCCACCCATTTGATTGCCTGTATTACCGCCAGGAAATGACATTATGCCGTACTTGTCATAGACCGATCTCATCAATTCCATACCGCCACCATGATAAAACCAAGCGTTTTGTTCTGACGTTGTCATGCCAAATGGGATAGTGGTAAAAAATAGCGTATTAAAATCTTTACCTTTCCAATAATAGGATCCGGAATGTCCCATTTGATACTGACCAGCTTTAACAAAGTCGAAAATACCTAAGGGAGATTTATGGCGATTTGCGGAATCAATACGAATAATAAAACGGCCATTAGATAAGTCTTTAACTAACTTAGCCATATTTTTAGTAGTGTCACCAAAAATAGGAAAGTTTGGTCCCCAAGTTTCTGCTAACCGCCATCTTACTTTTTCATTTCCTGTTGCATTCGCTAAACCAGAAAATACTATTGTAATAACCAGTAATACTTTTACTAATATTAAATTTGTCATGTTAATTCGTATTCTTATATGCTTTTTACGCTTATTAATATGCATTTTATGTTGTTAGTAAAATTAATTAAATAAGAGTACAAACTAACGCTTACCTTATTAATACATAACATAAATACAGGCTTATTTATTGAGGGTGATAAAGTAACAGAATGTGTATGAGGATCATAGCGGGTAATAGAGTATAGGTGTTAGTTGATAAAACGTAGTGGTATTTGAAAATCATATCAAGCTTCAGTTTGCTACTGTTGGATAAGAATGATTTTTAGGATTGTTATTGAGGAGTTAGTAAGTTGATTCAATAAATTGATTCAACTATAGTTGTAAAAACAGGACATAAATATATTTATATCCTGTTTTATTTTATAATAATTATCTATAAATTAGATATTCAGGTAATAATAACACCAACGCTAATACTGCAATTTGTATGATAATAAATGGAATAACTCCTTTATATATCGTGGTTGTTTTAAGCGATGGTGGTGCAACACCTTTGAGGTAGAAAAGGCTAAAACCAAAGGGGGGCGTTAAGAATGATGTTTGTAAATTCATTGAGATTAAAATAGCAAACCACACTAAATCAATTTCTAACACAATCGCAACAGGCACTAATATTGGAACAATTAAAAAAGCTATTTCAATAAAATCGATGAAAAATCCTAATATTAAAATTGCTAACATAGCCAGTAATAAGAAAGTCCATTTATCACCGGGTAGGTCTAAGAAAAAATCTTCAACAATATATTCACTTCCAGAATAACTAAATACCATTGAAAATGCTGTAGCACCTATCAATACAGCAAATATCATAGAAGTTACTTTAACTGTTTCTTTAGAGATATTATTAATCTTTGATAACGAAAATTGACCATAAATCACAGATAAAACAATAGCACCAACAGCACCGATAGCAGATGATTCAGTAGGCGTTGCAATCCCCGAAAAAATAGACCCTAGTACGGTAATAATTAGCAATAACGGCGGAATAATGTCTTTAGCTGCTTGCTTTAATAATTCAGTTTTTGTTTCTGTAATGACCATCGGAGGCATGAATTCAGGTTTGATTTTCCCTAATACAATAATGTAAAGCGTATAAGCGACAACCAATAATGCACCAGGAATAACAGCGGCTCTGAATAAATCACCGACAGGAACACCCATTACATCACCAAGAATAATTAAAATAATCGACGGTGGGATAATTTGACCTAAAGTACCCGAAGCACAAATAACACCAGCAGCTGTTGGCTCATGATATTTATTTTTAAGCATTACAGGTAACGAAATAACCCCCATTGCTACAACACTCGCGCCAACTACGCCAGTTGATGCTGCTAATAGTGTACCTACTAATATCGTTGAAATAGCAACGCCACCAGACATACTGCCAAATAGTTTTGCTGATGATTCTAAAAGACGTTCTGCTAATCCTGTTTTTTGTAGCACAATCCCCATAAAAACAAACATAGGTATTGCCATCAATGTTGTGTTTTCCATTACCGACATAATACGGTAAGGCATAAAGGCAAAAAGGTCAGTGCCTAATGCGATTATGCCTACTAATACCGAAACGCCAGCAAAAATAAATGCGACTGAATATCCAGAGAATAGACATAATAAAGCGATGGCAAATAATATTAATCCAACCATTATTTATCTCCCTTCGTATTTACAGAGCCAGTAATTTTTTGAATTTGAACTAATACCACATACAAAATACAAATAAGTAGATAAATGGATGAAGCTGGAATAACACTACGGATAATCCAACGATAAGGAAGACCACCTGGATCTGCGCTTCCTTCGCCTATTTTGTATGCTTCATATGTGTAATCCAAGCTGAAATATAAAATAAGGAAAGTAAATGGCAAAGCAAATAATAGAGCGCCGGCGATATTTATAATCGCTTGTGATTTTTCAGAGAGTTGATCGTAAAAAATATCGACACGAACATGGCCATCTTCTTTAAAAGTGTAACCAATGCCAAACATGAACATGGCACCAAAAAGATGCCACTCTAATTCTTGCATGCCAATTGAAACGTCATTGAAAAAATAACGCATAAGCACATCATAGAAGACATTTAAGATCATTAAAATCATCAATGCACTACAAAGTGCGCCAATGCTATCAATGAATTTTTTAAGTATATTTAATAGGGTTTGCATATTGACCTCCATAATTACCGACATTAAATTATCGGTAATTATAGATTTAGGAAGTTGATTATTTAGCGCTGAAGCTGTCTAGGTAAGCACGATCAGAGAAATTGGTCCAGCCACGAACTTGTGATTGGTATTTTTGAATTGAATCTAAGATTTCTTTTGTCTTAGGGTCTTTACTTGCAAAGTCAGCAAGTAACTCACTATTAGCTACTTGGATAGCATCCATTACAGCTTTAGGGAAAGTACGCATTTTTACGTTTGGATATTCTTTTTGAATAGTCGCTAAGTTTTTACCACTTTCATGTGTCGATTGTGTGTACATATCATAAGCGGCTAATTTCATTGCTGCGACTAAGATTTTTTGTAAATCTTCCGGTAATTTGTCATAAGCTTTTTGATTAACCATGAACTGAAGTTCAGTTGCAGGCTCATGCCAACCTGTATAGTAATAAGGTGCTATTTTGTGAAAGCCCATACGTAAATCTAACGAAGGACCTACCCATTCTAAGGCGTCAATAGTATTACGCTCTAGTGCTGTGTAAAGTTCGCCAGACGGAATATTTGTTGGTTTAGCGCCTAATTTAGCTAATACTTCTCCTGCAAAACCAGGAATGCGCATTTTCAAACCTTTTAGGTCTTCAACAGTATTAATTTCTTTACGGAACCAACCGCCCATTTGATTACCAGTATTTCCACCAGGGAATGACATTAATCCATATTTATCATAAACAGATTTCATTAGCTCCATACCGCCGCCATGATAAAACCAAGCGTTTTGCTCTGCCGTCGTCATACCGAAAGGAACCGTCGTAAAGAACATAGTATTAAAGTCTTTGCCCTTCCAATAATAAGACGCAGAATGCCCCATTTGATACTGGCCACTTTTAACAAAATCAAATATACCTAGTGGTGATTTGTGCTTATTTGCAGAATCGATACGAATAGTGAATCGACCATTTGATAATTCTTTAACTAATTTAGCCATATTTTTTGGTGAATCACCAAAAATAGGAAAATTTGGACCCCATGTTTCAGCTAAGCGCCATCTTACTTTTTTTTCGCTGGCGGCATCAGCAAAACCTGAAAAGGCAACTGACATTACTAACAACGTTTTTATTATTATTGATTTAGACATTGTGACTCCTAATGTATGCGATTTAACGCGTATTTATATTCCTATCTAATTTCACATAAGCAATAATAATTAACTATTCGTATAAACACTTAGTATTTAATAAATAGTACGTAGGTATAAATACCTAGTATTTTTAATGTAGTAAAATGACGAAATATTTGTGATGATAAGCGCACTGATATACAACGATGTATATTAATATCTTAAAGGTTCTCTTTATGACATTGCCGCTACGCCTTCTTTATCTCACTGTCTTTCAAGTCATTTTTACATCTATTATCACTTATTCTTTAGTGTCTAATGAATATCGAGATTTGTCTATTAAAAGTGTCAAAACATTAGAAAATTTTCTTATAGAGCAAAAGCAGCAAGAACTAAAGAATTATGCATCTATTGCTTTATCTTCTGTAGAGCATCTTCATACACTTGATAAAAATGATGGAAACACTAATAAAGAAGTCGTGGCGGCTATTGTTGAAAAAATGCTATACAACGGTGATGATGGATACTTTTTCATTTACGATAATGTAGGCAATGGTATTGTTCATCCTAAAGAGCCTAACAGAGTAGGGCAGAATTGGTGGGAATTAGAAGATAATAATGGTGAGAAAATAATTCAAATACTGGTCGCTAACGCGCAAGCTGGAGGGGGATTTCATCGTTACAATTGGTTTAAACCTTCAGAAGGGCAGCCTTCTCAAAAAATGGGTTACTCAACGAAAATTGATCGTTGGGATTGGATGTTAGGAACTGGTGTTTATTTAGATGATGTATACGAACAACTCAATAATATTCAAGACGAAATTGATCAGCATATAAATACAACTAAACAAATTATTTTAGTTGTCGCGTTAACTTCTATCTTTTTTATTTTCATTGTCGGTATATCTGTAAATATTAGCCATAAGAGAAAAGCAGAAGCAAAAATAAGCGAGTTAGGCCAACGTGTCATTGATGTTCAAGAAGAGGAAAATCGTCATATATCAAGAGAATTACATGATGGTATTATTCAGACATTAATCTCAGTCAAATATTCATTAGAAGCGACTAAATTATTTTTGGCGAAAAACAAGCAAGACAATCCTGAACCGTTATTACATGCTGAAAAAAACTTAATTTTTACCATTCAAGAAGTAAGAAGAATTTCTCATCATATGCATCCTCAAATATTGGATGAACTAGGGTTGTCATCTGCCATTGATTCGTTAGCTCATGATTTTTCAACGCGTACTAATGTTAACATTGATGTGTTTAAACCAACACTTAGAAAATTATTACCAGACTTTATCAATACAACGCTCTTTAGAGTTGTGCAAGAAGCACTAACTAACATTCAAAAACATGCACACGCCAATAATGTAGTTATTAGATTATCAATTAAAGATGAATGGTTAACCTTAACTATTGAAGATGATGGGGTCGGTTTCGATGTTAATTATCACGAGAAAGTTCCATGCGACGGAATTGGCTTAAGGAATTTAGCTGAACGAGTTGAATACCATAAAGGAACTTTTAATATTAAGCCTGCCATTATTGGTACTCTTATTACTGTGAAAATTCCTACAACGAGCTTTGTAAATTATTTCAATAAAACCACGATAGGTAACGAAAATAATGAATAATAATGAGGAACAAGCAAACATTTCTGTGATGCTTGTTGATGACCACCCGATGGTTCAAGGTGGATTGATGGCATGCTTAGCTTTTTATGATGATATTACTATTGTTGGTACTACCAATGACGGCGTGGAAGCACTAAAAAAAGCAAAAGAACTTAAACCCGACGTTATTATGATGGACGTTAGTATGCCTAAAATGAATGGTATAGACGCCACTGAAATCATTTCAGAACAAATCCCTGATACACGTATTTTAATTTTTACTATGCATGATAGTCCTGAGTTTGTTAGACGTGCTATTGATGCTGGAGCAAGTGGATACGTTTTAAAAGATACATCGTCAGAAGAAGTTTATTTTGCCATCAAAGCTGTCTCTAAAGGGCATACTCATTTTAGTAGTTCTATTTCAAAAATGTTAATTGAAAACCCAATGAAAACAAGTAGCGAGCAATTGACAACCCGAGAGCAAGTTATTTTGTCTTATGTCGCTAGTGGATTATCAAGTAAAGTTGTCGCTAAAAAACTTGATATTAGTTTTAGAACAGTAGATGCACACCGTCGTAATATAAAAGCTAAATTAAAAGTTGATACTTTGGCTGAATTAATTAGATATGCCGTTAGTCATGGTCTAATTGAAAGTAACGAGTAATTTATTATGCATACTAAATTTCTGGAAATTCTTTCTCACAAGCGATGCCATCATAATCGACATCCATTTGCACACTAGGACAATTATCTAGGAAAAATTGAGCTTCTTGTACGTTATCCATTTGTGAGCAAAATTGTCTTTTATCACATACAAAATAAGATTCTGATTGGACGATTGCTTTAGCTTTAACGAAGCTATGTGCTATATCGCTATTAAAAAATTGCTTAGTTAAATAATCTGTTTTTGTTTTTATTTCAGCTTGAACTTCTACAGACTGTGCTGAGTAAGCTTGCCAAGCGCCTAAAATGATTAATATAAGTATAAATATTTTTTTCACTGAATATTACTTTTAGGTAAATTGTATTCAGATTATAAGTACATTAATTAATTGTTGTCAATATGTTAAATTTTTTGGTTTTTATCTTTTAAATAGATAGTAACGATGTGTTATTACTATTAATTCAATGTTTGCATACTAATAATAGATACATCCGTAATGTACTTAAAGTACATAATGAACCGAGCTAATTATGTAATTTGATCAGATATAAACTCAATACATCTGATTTATTTATAATAAATACTTACTTTTAAAGGTGGATATTTAAGCTTTATTTATAATGACAGAAAGAAAATGATTAGGATCGTGTATTTTTTTGTAAAAAATAACATTTTCCCTTGTGTATTTAATATCTGTAGATAACATAGCCACCCTGTAATGATATAAATAAACACAGTAATAAGTGTTACTTATATCATCAAACCGTAATATAGTTTTGTATCATTTTTATGATGAGCATTATCTATAATTTATAAAGAAAAGAAATTTTCATTACCTTTGATAATTAATGTAATTTATTCGAAGGTATTACTTTTTAGGAGAAATTCATGAGCAAGAGTGAAATCTTTACATCTGCTGCTGACGCAGAAATTGTAGACATAGGCGGCGGTTTAAAACGTCAACAATTAGGTTACAACCATGAATTAATGGCTGTAAAAATTTGGTTTGAAGAAGGCGCTATCGGTTACAACCACGCTCATCGTCATTCTCAAGTAACTTACGTTGTTGAAGGTGAATTTCACTTTAACATCGATGGTGTTACAACTATTATGAAAGCTGGCGATAGCTGTCTAATTCAACCATGGGCTGACCATGGTGCTACATGTCCAACTGGCGGTATCTTAATCGATATGTTCAGTCCTCCACGTGAAGATTTTCTTCCTGAAGGTACATTTGATAATCTTGATCTTGAAGCGCTTAACAATAAGCCTGCTGATAAATAAGAATTCAATAGTATTATTAAATGCTTCAATCGAAGCATTTAATAAATAAAAAAGTGTTTATTATCTTTAATAAACACTTTCAATTTTATTTTAAATATTCTCTATATATCCTTATTATTTAAAAGCACCTCTGCAATCGTTTCAATACCTAATCCCGTGGCGCCGGCCGACCATTTAGACGAACCTGAATTCTGGAAGCATGCTGCTAAATCAAAATGTAACCACCCTTGTCCATTATTAGGAACAAAACGTGCTAAAAATCCTGCAGCGTTACTAGCACCTGCACCACCTTTAGTCATGCTTGTGTTGGCTGTATCTGCATAATAAGAAGGGCATTCATGCATGTGAAATGGTGCCAAAGGTAATTGCCAATTCATCTCACCAGCGCTATGACCAAGAGCTATTGCATGACTTGCTAATTCATTATCGAATGCAAATAATGCATTATAATGTGTACCAATTGCGGTCATTGCTGCACCTGTTAATGTTGCAGCATTAATAATAAGTGGGGCACCAGTTTCACCTGCCGCCATTAACCCATCAGCGAGTACTAATCGACCTTCAGCATCAGTATTTAAAATTTCAACGGTTGTACCGTTTTTATAAGTAATAATGTCACCCAGCTTATATGCTTCACCATTAACTAAATTTTCTGCACAACATAATATTAATGAAACGCGCTTTTTTAAGCCTTGAGCTATAGCTAGCGATAAAGCAGCCGTTACTGTTGCTGCGCCGCCCATATCACATTTCATTGTAATCATACCTGGGCTACTTTTTAGGCTGTAACCACCACTATCAAAAGTTATTCCTTTCCCTACTAGTGCTACATCTACAGGTGCGTTGGTGTTACCCGTTGGATTATAATCAAGTAATAACATCGCAGGTATACGTTTGCTGGCACGCCCCACAGTATGAATACCCATCCACTTATGTTGCAATAATTCATCGCCTTTAATAATCTGATAAGACACGTTGTCACCAGCAACACGTGTAATTTCAGTAATAGCACTTTCAATTAATGATTCAGGATACATTACTTCTGGTGCAGCATTAATAGCAGTAACAGCCCAGTCACGTGAGTCTCTACGTGCATTTAAAATCTGAATATCATCAGCTGGCGTTGATGGCGTCCATGTTAAATTAGCTTCACCCTTAGAAACACTAAACCCTTTAGCAAAGGCCCATTGATTTGCTAATGACCAATGTTCACCTTCTAATTTTACGTTACTAATACCTTGTGTTTGCAGGCGGCGCGCGCCCCGTTGAATAGATTCTAATTGCGTCGTTTCATCAGTAATATGAATTGACATAGCGTCACCATTACTGGTTAATAATGCATTGCTTCCCCATTTGGGATCGCTAGCAGTAAATGATAATAAAATAGAAAGTGGTGCGATCATGAATGCGTCCTAATTAAATATAAATTGGTAAGTAAGTGTTTATAGTTATAACTTTCGGTAATTTAAAATGATAGATAATTATTAATTATCTTTTGAAAATAAGAATACTGACGTTATTTATCATAACCCGATATACGTCAAATTGTTCGATGTAAATTAAATCGTATTTATAATAGATAGCTATTATTAAAAAACATTTATACTACAAAAATATTAACAGAAAATGGGATATAGCATGCTATTTAGTACTCCGCTAAAAAAAGCAACATTAATAAAAAGATATAAACGATTCTTAGCTGATATTTTACTAGAAGACGGTACTGAAACAACTATTCACGTGGCAAATACTGGCGCTATGACTGGTTGTGCAAACCCTGGTGATACAGTGTGGTATAGCACTTCACTTAATTTAAAACGTAAATATCCATTTAGTTGGGAGTTAACAAAAACTAACAATAATCATTATATTTGTGTTAATACAATGCAAGCAAATAAGTTAGCTGAGGAAGCGATTAAAAATGGTGTGATAACGCAATTACAAAACTATGAAAATTTAACACGTGAAGTGAAATATGGTGATGAAAATAGCAAGATAGATATTCTATTGAATGACTCTCATAGCAATGAAAAGCTCAATAACAAGGCTAATTGCTTTGTTGAAGTAAAAAGCGTTACGTTATATAAAGGAGACGGACTGGGCCAATTCCCAGATGCAGTCACGACTCGCGGTCAAAAGCATTTACGTGAACTTATGGCTATTGCTGCTACAGGGCAACGTGCTGTGCTGTTATTTGTAGTGTTACATAGTGGTATTGAATCTGTATCAGCCGCTGCTGATGTTGACCCATTGTATGCTCAATTGTTAGAACAAGCAGTAAATTCTGGCGTAGAGGTACTGGCTTATAGTTGTAATATGTCTAATGACGAGCTAGTAATTAAAGAACAATTACCTGTTTTCATTTAAGTTAGCTCTTTAAATTATTCCCTTTCTTTTCATTTATGTAGCTAAATATTTTGAGTAATTACTTTATATAATACTAAGTAATTATTGCTATAACATTATTTATTTGCTATACATAGCGCGCCGTTTTTACAAGACTAACGGAAGTGGTGGTGTTGGCTAGTACAGGAGAAATAAAATGCCTACAGAACAAACTAAAAAATTAGGTATCATGGCGCTTGCTGGCGTTGAACCTTATCAGGCGAAACCTGATGAAGAGTACATGAATGAAGACCAGTTAGAGCATTTTAAAAAAATTCTAGAAGCTTGGCGCAACCAGCTACGTGAAGAAGTTGATCGTACTGTGCATCATATGCAAGATGAAGCTGCTAACTTCCCAGATCCAGTTGATCGTGCAGCTCAAGAAGAAGAGTTTGCTTTAGAATTACGTACACGTGATCGTGAACGTAAATTGATTAAAAAGATTGAGAAAACGCTCGGATTAATAGAAGAAGATGATTTCGGATTCTGTAAAACGTGTGGCATCGAAATAGGAATCCGTCGTTTAGAAGCTAGACCAACGGCTGATCAATGTATCGATTGTAAAACTCTTTCTGAAATTAGAGAACGCCAAATGGCTGGCTAATTCAGAATATAAACGGTGCTTCGGCACCGTTTTTTATATCTTTATGAAAATATAAAAATTTTTCGCTCTACCTATTCATGGCGAGTCGATGGCAAAATCTATTAATACCAATTCAAATAATACTTACTCAAAAATTAAACCTTATCGTGGTCGTTTTGCACCATCTCCATCTGGTGAACTTCATTTTGGTTCTTTAGTTGCAGCATTAGGTAGCTATTTAGACGCTCATGCGCATAAAGGTAAATGGCTAGTTCGTATTGAAGATATTGATCCTCCACGTGAAGTTATAGGCGCTAGCAAATCTATTTTATCGACGTTAGAATCTTTTGGATTATGCTGGGATGATGAGATCGTTTATCAAAGCAATCGTCATGATTTTTATCAACATCATTTAAATGAGCTTATTGAAAACGGTGATTGTTATGGTTGTGATTGCACCCGAAAAATGATTATGGCTGGTGGTGGTTTATATCAAAGTACTTGTAGCGATAAATCGATTGAACAATTAAGCTCGCCTTATTCGCTACGATTTAAAAATATTAATGGGGTTAGCGAATTTACTGATCGCTTGTTAGGTAATATTAACGTTGATGACACTTTTGCTAACGAAGACTTTATTTTAAAACGTAAAGATGGCCTTTATGCTTATCAATTAGTTGTTGTGTTAGATGATATTGATCAACAAATAAATCATGTTGTTCGAGGAAGTGATTTACTTGAAGTAACAACACGGCAAATGACGCTGCTTAATCGCTTGTCTGCACCAACGATTGATTATTTACATCTACCTTTGGCTGTAACAAGTTCAGGATTAAAGCTCAGTAAACAAAATCATGCAAAAGCATTAGATTTAACTCAACGTAAATTGTTAATACTCCAAGCCCTAGATTTTCTAGGACAAGTTATTCGATCTGATTATTTAGATATGTCTCTAGAACAGTTATTAAAACACGCTGTTGTTCATTGGAATATAAATACTATCCCTCAACAATCTCAGATATTAAAATCATAGACTAACTATAATCTGTTAAATTTTATACAATATAATCATAGATAAATAGTCAGCTTTTACTATCTACAATTCTTATTCAAGAAGTTACATTCCTAGCAATTAATTAAACGCTACTAAAGGCTTATCATTAGGGACTTGGTAGGGTATGATGCTCCGGAATTTTAATTATGTTATTGGGGTGGAGTATTTTTTCTAAGGTGATTGGGCTGTACCGCAAAGTTATAGGCTCAGAAGGGCATTCAAAAGTGAATAATGGAGCTCGTAAAGGATTAGCACTTGAAATTATCGGACGAGATGACCACGATGTGTCTCGTTCTAATATGAGTATTAATGCAATTAAAGTCCTCAATCGATTACATAAAAATGGATACCAAGCATATCTGGTAGGCGGTGGTGTACGTGATTTATTACTAGGTCATAATCCTAAAGATTTTGATATTGCTACTGATGCAACCCCTGAACAAATTAGAGATCTATTTAAAAACTGCCGTCTTATTGGTCGTCGTTTTCGCTTAGCACATATTTTATTTGGTCGTGAAATTATTGAGGTTGCTACATTACGTGGTCATCACGAAAATACAGAGACTGATGCGTTAGGTAAACAAAACGATAAAGGGATGTTAGTTCGTGACAATGTTTATGGAAACATTGACGAGGATGCTGAGCGCCGTGATTTCACCGTTAATGCACTTTATTACGATATTTCAGACTTTTCGATTAAAGCTTATGGCGGCGGCCTACAAGATTTAGAAAATGGAATCTTACGTATGATCGGCGATCCTCGTGTTCGTTATAAAGAAGATCCTGTACGTATGCTTCGTGCTATTCGTTTTGCAACTAAATTGAACATGACCATTAGCGAAGATACTCGCGCGCCAATAAAAGAAATGTCTAGTTTAATGCATGCTATCCCTGCTGCACGTTTGTTTGAAGAGTATCAAAAGCTTTTCTTATCAGGCAAAGCATTAGCTAATTATAAAATGCTTAACGAATATAATTTATTTGAATCATTATTTCCGTTATCAGCTGAAGTGTTGGAAGGTAATGAAGGCGGCAAAGAAGATAAATTATTCCAGTTAGTCTGTAAAAATACAGATAACCGTATTGCTAACGATCAACGTGTTACGCCTGCATTTATTATCGCTGCATTTTTATGGTATCCAATTGAACGTCAAGCGCAAACTGTAATGCATGAATCTGGCATGGATAATTATGATGCGATGATGGTTGCTATGAACGAAGTGTGTGACTCTCATTGTAAGAGTGTTTCTATTCCTAAACGTTTCTCTGCCATGGCAAGAGACATGTGGAGCTTGCAATTACGACTACCACGCCGTGCTGGTGCTAGAGCATTCAAATTATTAGCACACCCTAAATTTCGTGCTGGCTATGATTTATTATTAGTTCGTGGTGAAATTGAAGGCGGTGAAACAGCTGAGTTAGCACAGTGGTGGACAACGTTCCAACATGCTACTGAAGAAATTCAACGTGATATGGTTCGTAAAGTTAGTGGCCCTAAACGTCGTCGTGCACCTAATAAGCGTAAATCTTAATACACATGTCTATTTGTTATATCGGTGTTGGCAGTAATTTAGGGGATCCTGTTGAAAAAGCTCAACAGGCAATTATTGCCTTAAAAGAGTTAAAAGATTCCTCTGTTATTAATGCTTCATCGTTATATTGCTCAAAACCTATGGGACCGAGCGACCAACCTGATTATATTAATGCTGTTGTTAAATTAGAGACTAGCTTGAGGCCCTTAGCATTGCTTGATGCGCTGCAACAAATTGAACTAACGCAAGGCCGTGTTCGTAAAGATGAACGATGGGGGCCTCGAACGTTAGATCTTGATATTTTATTAATTGATAATCTTCAAATTGAAAATGAGCGATTAACTGTTCCTCATTATGGAATGTGTAACCGCGAGTTTGTATTATATCCATTATTTGAAATTGAACCGTTATTAATATTACCAAATAAAAAAACACTCAGTACTTTAGTTGAAAATTGCCCTAAGAATGGCTTGCAAATTTTTAATGAAATCCAATAAACGCGCTGCGTAGTGGGGACAAAATGAAAAAGAATATGACTAGCACCAAATTAATTCAGAAAAAGATTAATGGTGAAAAAATTTCAGCACTAACAGCTTATGATGCAAGTTTTGCTGGCCTATTTAGCGCTCAAGGCGTCGATATATTACTTATTGGTGATTCGTTAGGCATGGTATTACAAGGACATGATTCAACACTCCCAGTTACCGTTGAAGATATTGTCTATCATACTAAATGTGTAAAAGCAGGAAACCAAGGCTCACTTATCATTAGTGATATGCCATTTATGAGTTATTCAACACCAGAGCAAGCATGGGAAAATGCAGCAAAGCTTATGCAAGCTGGTGGAAACATGGTGAAGCTTGAAGGTGGTAAGTGGTTAGTTGAAACGATTAAAGGATTAACTGAACGCGGTATTCCAGTATGTGCTCATCTTGGGTTAACGCCACAATCAGTCAACATCTTTGGTGGATACAAAGTTCAAGGTCGCGAAGAAGCGCAAGCTGATCTTATTATTGAAGAAGCGTTAGCTGTAGAAGCGGCTGGTGCACAATTATTAGTGGTTGAATGTATCACCAGTAAATTGTCACAACGCTTAAGTGATTCATTATCTATCCCTGTCATAGGTATTGGTGCTGGTGTTGAATGTGATGGTCAAATTTTAGTTATGCATGATCTTTTAGGTATATCTACAGGTTACATTCCTAAATTTTCAAAAAACTATATGGCAATAACAGGCGATATGCATAAAGCTATTGCTAGTTATGTGGAAGAAGTTGCTTCACAAACTTTTCCTGGTCCAGAGCATAGTTTTAATTAATTTAACTTAATCTATTTAAAAGGACGTACTCACGTCCTTTACTTTCTCCTACGTTATTTATCAGCAGAGTCATGCCATGTTATTAGCATCATCCCCATTAGAATTACGCCGCCAAATTAAAGCTTGGAAGCAAGCTGGAGAAACGATAGCGTTTGTTCCTACGATGGGTAATTTACATTCAGGACATATTAGCTTAGTTACTGAGGCTAAAAAGCACGCTTCAAAAGTTGTAGTGAGTATTTTTGTTAATCCTCTACAATTTAATAACCCCGATGATTTGACTAATTACCCTCGTACACTTGAAGAAGACAGCGCGCAATTAATTAGTGAGGGTGTCGATTTATTATTTACTCCAACGCCAGATATTATGTATCCTAAAGGACTTGAAGCTCAGACCTTTGTTGAAGTTCCTAATATTACTGATGTCTTTTGCGGTGAATCTCGACCAGGGCATTTTCGCGGCGTATCTACGATTGTTAATAAACTTTTTAATTTAGTAGCACCTGATGTTGCTTGTTTCGGTATGAAAGATTATCAGCAACTGCAAGTTATAAAGCTTATGGTAGAAGACTTATCATTAGATATTAAAGTGATTGGTGTTGAAACAGTTCGTACTGAGCATGGCCTAGCTAAAAGCTCTCGTAATGGTTATTTAAGTCAGCAAGAGTTAGATGTAGCACCATTGTTATACAGAACAATGAAACTTATTGAAACTCATGTTTGTAGTGGGGTAGAAATTGATGATGCAGTTGAACAAGCAAAGGCATTTTTAGCTAGTACGCCATTAACTACTGATTATTTACATGTACAACGTGCTGATAATTTATCTTCGCCAAATAACGATGATAAAAAACTAGTTATATTAGCAGCGGCTTATTTAGGTAGTGCAAGGTTAATCGACAATCTTGTGTTTGAAAGATAGAGCGTTTAGTAGAACTGTATTTGAATAAAAGATGTAAATTTATTAAATCAAAAAGCCAACAAAATAATTAATTACTTTGTTGGCTTTTTGGTTTTTAAGTTAGTTCTTTACCCAACCATATTACTTAGTTTTATTGCATTGTCATGCGTGTTTTTAGAGACATTTTCAGACAAGTTTACTACTTTATTAATGCTTTCACTGACTTGTTGAGACATACGAGATGCTTTATCCGAATTTGACGCTATCTCTAATGTCACTGTTGATTGTTGTTTTGCTGTAGCAGCAATGCTCTCTATTTGTTCTGAGGTATCACTAGCATGCTCAATAATTTCTGATAATATTGTTGATACCATTTGGGACTCGTTGATACCTACAGTAACCTTTTCACGCCCTTGCTTCATACTAATTACAGCGGTATCAGTGTGAGCACGCATTTGCTCTATTGAGCCCTCTACGTCTGTAGTTGCTTGTGTTGTTCTACTGGCAAGATTACGTACTTCATCAGCAACTACAGCAAAACCACGTCCTTGTTCGCCGGCTCTTGCAGCTTCAATAGCTGCATTGAGTGCAAGTAGATTAGTTTGTTCAGCAATACCGCGAATAACACCTAATATTTCACCAATTTGCTGACTTTGCTGACTTAATTCTAAAATTGATTCAGAGCTGTTATCGAAAGAGTCACTAATTTCTGCCATTTTCTTTAATGAACTAGAAACAATTTCTCCACCAGTTTTAGCTGTATTATAAGTTTGTTGTCCACTTTCAGCTGCTTGGCTACTATTATTTGATACTTCATTTGCTGATGCTGATAACTCTTCAATAGCTGAGGCTATTAATGCTATTTGGTCATTTTGTTGATTGATGTCTGCTGACATATCAGTATTTGCAGTATAAATACTATGTGCTTGAATTGACGTTTCTTCCATTGTATCAGCAGTCAGTTTAATCGTATTAGTTAACGAATCATTCATCGCGTTAATAGCAATAGTTAATTCGGTTAACTCATCATTACCTTGAGGAATTAATGCTTTCGAATCTAAGTGATTATTAGTTATTTTTCTTGCACGATACAATATTGGCAGTAGACGGCTTAATAGATCTCTTGAAAATAGAATAGCAATTATTAAACACAAAATAATTGAAAGTGATGCACTAACAACAATAATTAAGTTTTGATTATCAGATAATTCATTTAGTAGAATAATTTCTTCATCTAATAACTTATTTTCTGATGACTCAACAGCTTGTAATAATGCTAGTGCAGTTGTAGCTCGAGGTGCCGCTTGAGTGCCTAATAAATAGTTAGCTGTATTCCAATCCTCAGCACTACGCATTGCAAACATTTTTGGTGGTAATGATTCAAATTGGTCACGAGATTTTGTATATATTTGCCATTGAACCATTTGTTCTAAAGTGAAATAGTCTTGATAATTACTAGTAATATCATTGAACCTATCAGTATTTATTTCCCATTTTTGATCAAACTGTAATTTAAAACCGTTTTTACCTGATAGTAAATAAGCACGTATATTAGCTAAACCAATGGCAAACGAACCACGAGAATCAGCTAATAATTTTAATAGTGCTTTTCGCTCGGTTGTTGCTGATAAATTAGATTCTAAATCTATAATTGCTGTGATTGATGTAATTAATTTAGCCGCCGTAGGAGCTGCTTGTGTTAGCAACAAATTATAGGCTTGAATGTTTTCAGGCGATTGCGCGATATCTTCTATCTGTTTTTGGCTAGTTTTAAATTCGACTAAAATACTTTCTAATTGAGCTAATCGTTGTTTATTTTCTTGTGAAAAATGTGAAAGATGAGTTTTTAAGAACGCTATTTCATGCTCGATCGTCTCCCAAGCTTTCTGGCGAGATGCGCGCATTTTTTCTGCTTTGTTGCTATCACTTCCTAAAATAATATAACCTCGTAAAGAGGCTAAAGAACTATTAATAGCATTAGTGATATTTTTAGTACTATTAACATTTTTTATTTGATATTCAGTAATTTCCTTTTGCAGATAGGATGTCTTGTTTACTGAATAAAGATTAAATATAGCGGTTGCTATAATTATTATTAAAATGAGTGAAAAAGCGAAGATGAGTTTGTTTTTTAAATTAAGTTGCATGGTATTCCCTATAAATTTAACAGTCCTATTGTAACAACCTTTAAGTGAAAATATAAAATGTTACAAACAAAATATTTACACTTAAATAATCTTAGTATTTTTTTGGGATAGTTGTCACTTTTTTTTAATTTTTTTTAAATTTATAGTTATTCCGTTATAAAAAGGCAAAAAGTATAATTTAATTAACGAATTATGTTCACTAAAGCTTTTTCCCAAACCAAAGTTAATATCTTTAGGGTCTTTAACGCTATTTGCATAAATAAGGCATTTAAATAGCCTATCCCAAATAGCTAACGCAGAGCCAAAATTACAATCAATATGAATTCGTTTATCACTATGATGTATTTGGTGTTGTGCAGGGCTAATAAACCACTTTTCAATAGATGTTCCCCAGCTTAGCCATACACTGGTATGACGTAAGTTTGATCCCATAATGTTAAATACAAAAACAAAAACATTGGCTCCTAATATATCAACCATTGATAAAGTTGGGCCTAAAAAGTAATAGCAAAAACCAACTGCTATACCTTGGGTTAGTGCTGATCGCATACCATAAAGTAAACTTTCTACTGGATGAGAACGATAGATAGTAATGGGTGTTAATACTGTAGCGCTGTGATGTACTTTATGAAACTCCCACAAAAAAGGCACTTTATGGAGAGTGTAGTGTAATAAGAAACGCGTAAAATCGTCACTTACAAAGAGTACTAGTGTAAAAATAGAAACAATAATCCAATGCGGTAATTGGATAAACCCAACAGTACCAAAATTATTTTCCAACCATCCTAAAAAAGCTATCGCAACAGGAGCCATTAAGAAAATAACAGGGATTATGCCAAGATTTTTTAATAAACGATTAATAAAAAAAATAACATAATCTTGGCGTGCAGATTTATGCCATAAAGTTTTTATATTAAATGCTTGTTTAAGAGGGAGGTTTTTAAAAAACGTTAACCCAATAGTCATCATGAATGCTGCTACAAGGTATAACCAATAGATACGTTGATTAGGATCACTTACATATCCTGCAATCATTGTTATTGTGTTTGTCAGTTCAAGTTTTATCGTATTAATCATATTATAAATAAGAGTAACCTTTGCAGGTTTTAAGGGCTCTTAAAACCTGCTAAATATTTAAAATGACAGTTTATAACCAAGTGTTGCTTGACGAGGTTTACTTGGACGTGCGCCAAATGGGCGGCGGCTCACTGACTCAACAGCTTCAAAAATATTATCAATTTTAAAGTATATGCTACTTTCATCGCCAATATCATAGCTACTTGAGAAATCTAGTACCGTTAATGAATTAGTACTTACACCTTCATAATTAACACCAGTACCTGAGGTCTCTTTCATTTCGCCAATGTACTTCGCTAATAACGCTGCTTGCCAGCCATTACTTACTAATTCCATTGTAAGAGTAAGCTGATGCTTTGGTAAATAAGGAACTTCATCGCCGGCAGTTATGCTACCCCATAGAGGAAAGCTCGACTCGAAATCTTCTTTAAACTCTGAGCGACTATAAGTATAGACAGCGCCTAATGGCATATCAATGTTGTCTGTTAGCGCGATGGTATGATTTAAACTTGCTTCGATACCGTATATATCAACATTACCAGCATTGAACACTGTATCAATATCATTACACTCTGACGATGTTGAAAATGTACAACTTTCGGTTAGATTACTAAAATCATTGTAGAACAATACTAAATCGGCTTGAGTTGTGCCGTTGTTAAAACGAGTACCTAATTCATAGTTAATACTTTCTTCAGGCTTAACTTGAGGATCTTGGCTTGGGCCTGTAGGTACGTACCCTTTATTAATCCCAAATAAGAAACCTAATTCGTCACTAGTCTTATAAAACCCACTAAAACCTGGTAACCAAATACGACTCTTTTTCTTTAAAAAGTCATTTTCATTAAAGGTATTTTGGAAAGTTGAATCAATAAATTCACCGCGCAGACCTACGGTTAGAGTAAGAGCATCAATAGTGACACTATCTTGAATATAAATAGAATAAGCTTTGCTTAATTCTGTATTAAAGGCCGTTTTTACAGGTTCAGCATCAGTTAGTTTATCTAACTTACCATCGGTAATAGAAAAGAAATCAACAGTATGAAAACGTTCTATTTCATCTTCATGATAGCGAACTCCGATTTCTAGCTCATGAGTTAACCCAGCAAATTCAAGGTTAGTAGTGAAATCTGATTGAACTCCCCACGCATAATATTCACGATCATTGTCACCTAAGACTAAATTTTCGTTAACATTTTCGCTATTACGCTCACCACGTATTACTTCAAGAAAATCGGCATTTGATCCATTAGTTGGAGAAGCAATTACATCTTCAATGGCAACAACACTACTAATGTCAACGCTTGAACCAAAGCCATTGAGTTTATTCCACGAGCGTGCAAATTTATTATAATATGCACGTGTTGTTAAGGTTGAATCTTGCGCCTCTACAAAATGTGATAGTAAAACATTGCTATGTTCCCATTCTATTCTATCTCTGCTAGAAGCAGCATATCGGCGATTAGGAGTTAGATTAAAATCTTCTTCAGTTAATCCTAAATAACTTTCATTAGAACCTTCTGTGTCATGTTCTAATTTTATTTCAATTAATTGATCAATGTCGTCATTTGATAAGTCATAATTAAATTTAGCCATGAATGAGTTTTTATTAAAACCAGTATCACCACCACCGTCTAGATCT
>CALJMY010000115.1 GCA_937981905.1 uncultured Enterobacterales bacterium | reverse complement strand
GTTCTTTCGAAAGATGAAGGCGGACGTCACACTCCATTCTTCAAAGGTTACCGTCCACAGTTCTACTTCCGTACAACTGATGTAACTGGTGCTGTAGAGCTTCCTGAAGGCGTAGAAATGGTAATGCCTGGTGATAACCTTAAGTTTGTTGTTGAACTTATTTGCCCAATCGCGATGGACGAAGGTTTACGCTTCGCTATCCGTGAAGGTGGCCGTACTGTTGGTGCTGGTGTTGTTGCAAAAATTATCGACTAATATTTCGTTGACTTAGGTCGATGGGAAATTAGATTGATTAAAAAGGTCACTTCGGTGGCCTTTTTTTATGCTTGTAATTTCTTAGATTGCAAAGAGTTGGTGTTGTTGGCTCTCTGTTAGGTAATTTATAGAATATTCGTAATACAAACTTAATATCAACTTAAAAATAACATAATTGATACTTTGTTATTATTTTGTTGCGGAAAAAGTTGTTTACTATAGAATGCGCTTAAAAATATATCTGTCTCATGGATTAGAGCATAATTAATAGCGAAAAATCCATGTTATCAAAATTACCAATTTTAAATTCAATTCCTCCACTCAGTTTTTACTTTAAGTTAATATCAGCCATCTTATTTACATCAATTCTTTCTGCTTGTGGTGGTTCGTCAGGAAGTTCATCTTCTGATGCTACGCCTATTACAGAAACTATTGTAGAGGGTAAAGCAGTAAAAGGCGTACTTAATAATGCTACTGTTACAGTGTCTAAATTTATAGATGGAGTAGCTGTCCCTCTTACAAGTGAAGAACTTGGTAATGCAGAAATAACAACAAATCAAGAAGGTGATTATACTTTTACGCTTCTAGACTTTAGTGGCCCTATCAAAATAGAATTATCTCCAAGTAACGATCCTGCTAATCCTACAATTATGATATGTGATGCTCCCAGTGGATGTGGTGATGTAATTTTTGGTGAATCAATTGATTTAACTGCTTTCGATCCGGAATTTAAGTTAACAGCTATTTCTGTTGTGAGTGCTGACAATGGTGAAGACGTTAAATTAAATGTATCTGCATTGACGCATTTAGCTGCTGCATTGATTGAAGAAGATGAGAATGGAGTCACCGCGGATGTTGTTGCTACTCAGTCAGAGACAATAGCAAATATCTTTGGTATTACGGGGGATATCACACTATTAGAACCAACAGTAACAACTGACACTGATAGTGTTATAAATGAAGATAATGAAGATGAATTAAAATACGGACTAATTAATTCTGGAATAATGGAAGCTATTTTCTCAGGTGAATCAGGCAGTTCAAATGTTTTATCAAGTAAGTTGGCTGAAGTTGCAGCAGATCTTGTAGAGAATGAAGGTGTCATTACAACAAATCAAACAAGTGATAGTGGATTTCAATTATCTTTAACAGAAGTATTAGCTGGAGCTGCTGATGTTGCTGAGGTTGTTACAACAACTATTGTTTCTGCTGCTGCTGAATCTGGTATTGAACTAACAGAAGATCAACAAGCTGCAATAACAGAACTAACTGTAGTTGAAGCTGATTTAGAAGAAGCCGCTGTTAATGAAGACGTTGTCGCTGATGATGATACTACTGCTGACGATACTACTGTTGGTGGCGATACGACTGTTGGTGATGATACTACTGTTGGTGGCAATACTACTGTTGGTGATGATACTACTGTTGGTGATGATACTACTGTTGGTGATGATACTACTGTTGGTGGTGATACGACTGTTGGTAGCGATACTACTGTTGGTGATGATACGGCTGTTGTTGATGCAACCGCGCCTGTTATTACATTGACAGGTGATGAAACCTTATTAATTACTCAAAATGACATTTACGTAGAGTTAGGCGCGACAGCGGTTGATGTACAAGATGGTGAGGTTGTTGTTTCTCTGTCGGGTAACGTTGATACAAGTACTGTAGGTATTTATACAGTGACGTATGAAGCGACAGATTCAGCGGGTAATTCATCATTAGCAATTCGTGTAGTGACGGTTGTTGAAAATAATATAGATGATTCAACTGATGCTGAATCAAACGTAAATCAAGTTGCTTCTATTACAGATACAGTTACAAATGATACAGGCGAGTTAAGATATCGATTTTCTTCAGGTCTTACGCAAGGTAGTGCTTCTTTAAATGTTTTGTATGCAGAAGGTGAAACTGAAACGTTAAGTGTTTCATTATTTGATAGTGCTAACTCAACAGGTTCTCTTATTGGAGAGCTAAGATTAGACACTGGTAGATTAACTTTACGTAATAACAATGATGAAAGCTTCACATTCCCAATCGGTTTTGATGAGGATGAATTTGTTAAAGTACAGTTAACATGGAACACTTCGTCAGCGACACAAGCGGGTACTTATAGCGTAGCTATTAATGATGTGAGTTACGGTCCATTTATTGCTGAAAATGAGACACCGAATGTTGAAGTGACAGCATTATCGATTAGATTATCATCGAATGGTAATACAGCGGCGACAGCAGTATTAATTGATGATATTGCTATTCATTCAGATGAAGCTGGAACCGTAAATATTTTTTCAGAAAGCTTTGAAAGTTATGATGTTGGTGCAGACCTAAGTGCAGACCCATTTAATAGCGCAACATTCTCGGCAGTGGTAACTGCAATAGGACCAATAGAGACTGACGTATTGTTAGGTTGTGTAAATAGTACATTACTATCGACAACAGCATCGGCTAGTGGTGATGTCCTTACTTATATTGATCAAAATGATAACGTTACTAATTTAACGCCAGATTTAGCTATTGATGGTCTTATCACGACAGAATCTTTCTGGCAGAACAATAGTAGCAAAACATTAACATTGGACTTCAATCAGTCAATTACTATTGATAATGTTGCGATCTTATGGCGTGAACATGATCAAGTTATTACTAACTTTGATGTTGAAACTTCAGTTGACGGTATTACTTGGGTTAATGTTCTATCATCAAAATCATCAGATACTTCGGTAGATACTTTTGAAATTTATGACTTAATCTCTTCAACCGCTCAATACCTACGAGTAACTGGTAACGGCGATACTATAGGTATTATTGAAATTGTGGCTAATCATTGTGGAGATTTAACTGATATCCCAGGTGATATTCCTGCTTATGTTAAGCCTATACTTAATAGTTCAGCTCAAAGTAATGCGATTGAATTAATTGATTGGTATTTAAATACTCCTGAAATTGATCGTGTTGACGATGGGGTTGATATCGCCGTTCGAATTGATGAAATCGATTTAGCTAATGATTATGAAGATGATTTCTTCTTTCCATCAGCGGATGGTGGATTGGTGTTTGCTGCTCCATTAGCTGGCGGGCGTACTTCTTCGGGTACGAAGTTCACCCGAACTGAACTTCGTGAAATGCTACGTAGAGGAACTGAGAGCATCAATACTCAAGGCATTAATCAAAATAACTGGATATTTGACAATGCAACAACCGATCAAAAAACCAGAGCTGCTGCTGTAGGTGGACGATTAGAGGCAACACTATCGGTCGATTACGTTTCTATAAGTGGTGATGAATCACAAGTTGGCCGTGTCATTATTGGGCAAATTCATGCTAATGATGATGAACCAATTCGTCTTTACTATCGTAAACTACCATCAAATTCTAAAGGTGCTATTTATTTTGCACATGAACCACAAGAAGATAATGATGTTTATACTGAAATGATTGGAACACGTTCAAGATCATTGCCTAATCCAGAAGATGGAATAGCATTGGGTGAAGTATTTAGTTATGTAATTGATGTTACTGGTACAACATTAACAGTTACTATCTCACGAGAGGGTAAAGATGATTTAGTTGCAGATTATGATATGTCTGATAGTGGTTACTACCCATCAGTGAATGATGAAGAACAATATATGTACTTTAAAGCTGGAGTCTATAATCAAAATAATACTGGTTATGATCATGATTACGGTTTAGCAACGTTCTACGATATTACCAATACTCATTAATTAGAAACAGTCTAATTTTTTAATAGATTGAGACCCTTTATGAAGCCAGTTTGTATTTCAAACTGGCTTTTTTTATACACTTCATTAAGTTATTTTAACGCGAAGATTCACAATTTCTGAGTGTATAACATCTTTTATTAAAGAAATTTAGCATTAGGCTTGTGTTCTTTAATATCCTCCCCATATCTATTTTATAACTTATAAAATAATAATGAATTAGGAATTTAATATGGCAGCTCCAATGAAAGCGTTGAACTCTACTGAACATAGTAAAGTAAAAATCAAAAATGAATTAAATCTAGAGGGTACTAAAAACCAACAAGTTTTACCGCTTTTAGTTCATGAATTTGGTAAAGCAGGTTCTGCTATGCCTGTTATTTTTATTCGTCCAAATAAAGACGAAAAAGGTGTTCAGCCAGCTGCGCTTCTAGGCTTAAAACCAGATGAGAATCTTTTCTTTTCAGAAGGTAAATGGGTTGGTGAATATCTACCTGCTGTTGTTACACATCATCCATTTGCAATGTTGCCAACTAAAGGTGACGAAAACCGCCTACAAATGCTTATTCAAGAAGAAAGCTCACTAGTTAGTGAAACTGAAGGTGAAGCGTTATTTGATGGTGAAGAGCAAACTGAATACCTTAAAAAGCGTATGGAAGCATTATCTAATTACTTCAACAGCATGCAAGTAACTCGTGAATTCTGTAATTTTATTTCAGAAAAAGAATTATTAATTGAACAAACATTAACTGTTGAAATTAATGGCGAAAAAGTACAATTAAATGGTTTGTTATTAGTTGATGAAAAGAAACTAAGTGAATTGCCTGATGAAGATTTCTTAGAATTACGTAAGCGTGGTTATTTAGCACCAATCTTTGCACATTTAAGCTCATTGCATCATGCAAATAAATTAGCTAAATTAAAAGCTGATCAAGCTGCATAATTATTTGTAGTAAATAATTTTTACTAAAAGGCCTTCATTAGAAGGCCTTTTTTATTTTACATTGTTACTTCTTTCATCGATGTTCTAATCGAAGATACTAACGCTCTTATACATTCCATTCGTGAATAATTTGGTCTTATCACTAGCGCTATTTTTCTAAATGGTGATGGTTTATTAAAAGATTGATAACAGATATTGTCTTGTTTTTGTAATGTTGCCAGCGCTGGTAGCAAAGTTATTCCCATACCACTGCCTACCATATGGCGTAATGTCTCTAAACTTGTTGCTTGGAAACTTGTATTTTCTTTTGCTCCTGCAGAAAAGCAATACCCTAATGCTTGATCTTTTAAACAGTGACCATCTTCTAATGTCAGAATGTTTTGATCATGTAGATCGCTTAACGTAAGTATTTTCTGTTTGTTCAATATGTGTGATGTTGGTGTCGCTAAAATAAAAGGCTCATCAAATAAATGATAACTTTCAAATTTATCCATTTCGTCTAAATAAGGTAAAAGTAGAACATCAAGTTTGCCATTATCGAGTTGTTCTAATAAATCTTTAGTTTGTTTCTCATGTAAATAAAATTGTATTTTGGGTAATGAATTCGCCAAATCACCCATGATATGAGGTAATAAGTAAGGTGCTAATGTTGGAATTAATCCTATGTGCAACTCCCCAGCAAAGGGGTCTAATAAATTTTTAGCAGAACGTTGAAAATCTTCAGCAGCTTGTAATACTTTTCGCCCATCTTTAACTAATTGAGTACCTGCAGGCGTTAACATAACATTGTGCCTGTGGCGCTCAACTAACTGTAAATCTAGTTGTTGTTCTAGTTTCATCAACTGACCACTTAAGGTTGGTTGGCTCACAAAACATGCAGCAGCAGCCTTTCCAAAGTGTCTATGTTGATCAATAGCATCTAAATATTCTAAGTCACGAATCTTAATCATAGGTTATAACGTTCGTTTAAGTATTATTAATATATTTTATCAATACTATCATTTTTAAAAAAGAGATAGTTTATATTTATTATAAAATATAAGTTATGACATAGAGAATTAATATTCATTTAAACTAGAGTTTTAATGAATATTAATTCATTAAAATGGGTTTTTATTCATTAATGCTTGCTGGTTGTCTTTATTCTATCCATATTTAAATGTGATCTTGATCATGTTTAATGTATGAAACGGATATGTGCTTTTTACGTTTAATAAGCCATATAAATATTAATTTTAGGATAATGTCGTGTTATTTGTAATAAGAATTGTAACATTTCATTTCCTTGTAATTATATATTAATTAGTAGTTTAGCGAGGTTTTCATGTAAATTATGGTTACAATAAATCGCTTGTTTTATCAACGAATTGAAATGAAAAGAAATACTTTTGTACTAATTAATTATTGAAGTTATTACCAATTTAACGTAGAAATTAACAACGTTAATTAATATTAACCGATATTTATTCATATTTTATTTACTAATAATGGTTTCTATTTTTATGTATAGGAAATTATTTATGGAATATAAATTTATCGTTAATATCCGTGGATAGGGCAAGTATATGCCTCCATTTGAACGAATTTTGATTAAACTTTAAGGAATAATGTATGCCTAACAACTACCAAAGAAGTGCACTTGCACTATTTGTTTCAACCGTAATTACTGCTTCTCCAGCATTTGCTGCAGAAGGTGATGATGCTCCTGCCGTAAAAGAAAACATTGAAAAAATCTCAGTATTAGGAACACGTGCTGCGCCTCGTTCTGCTGCTGAATCTGCAGTACCTGTGGATATTATCGATGGTGCAGAGATTGCTAATCAAGGCCCATCAGATATCGTTAGTTTATTACAAAATGTAGTGCCATCTTTTAATGTGAATGACCAACCAATCAATGATGGTTCAACGTTGGTTCGTCCTGCAAATCTTCGTGGTTTAGCTTCTGATCATACTTTGGTATTGGTTAATGGAAAACGACGTCATCGTAGTGCCGTTATTACATTTTTAGGTGGTGGCTTGTCAGATGGTGCACAAGGTCCTGACTTATCTGTTATTCCTTCTTCTGCAATTAGACAAGTTGATGTATTACGTGACGGTGCAGCAGCGCAATACGGTTCTGATGCACTAGCTGGTGTTATTAACTTCACCTTAAAAAATGCAAGTGAAGGCGGTTCATTAGAAGTTAAATACGGTCAGTTTGCTGCTGGTGATGGTGAGGGCAGACAAATTTCAGGTAATATTGGTTTACCGTTAACTGAAAATGGTTTTTTCAATACGTCATTTGAATATAAATCATCTAACCCAACAAGTCGAAGCGTTCAACGTGACGATGCTGCAGCACTCATTGAGGCTGGTAATGTAGCTGTTGCTAACCCGGCACAAATTTGGGGTTCTCCTGAAGTTAAAGACGATTTTAAAGTATTCGTTAATGCGGGTATTGACTTAGGTAATGGTGCAGAAGCTTATGCATTTGGTAACATTGCAAAGCGTGAAGTTGAAGGCGGTTTTTTCTACCGTAATCCACATACACGCGGCGGTGTTTTTTCAAATGATGGTGGAGATACATTATTGGTCGGTGATATAGATCCAAACAATAATATAACTTGTCCAGTAATTGATATCACAACGAATAATGTTTTAACACAACAAAACTATATTGATGGTGTAGCAAATAATTCTGAATGTTTCTCTTTTAATGAGGTATTTCCTGGTGGCTTCACGCCAAGATTTGGTGGGAAAATTATTGATACTTCATTAATACTTGGTACTAAAGGTGATACCGATAGTGAAATATTTTATGATGTGAGTTTCTCACATGGTCGTAATGAAGTTGATTTTCAGATTAGAAATACTCTCAACCCTTCATTAGGTTTAGATTCTCCTACATCATTTAAACCAGCTAGTTATATTCAAACTGAAAATATGATTAATATTGATTTATCTAAAGCTTTTGATGTTGGTCTTGAAGAACCAATGAATATAGCGGCTGGCTTTGAATATCGTAATGAATCTTACGAAGGCGTTGCTGGTGATATTGCATCATTTGAAGTCGGTGAATTTGCAGAGCAAGGCTTTGGTATTGGTTCTAATGGCTTCCCTGGATTATCAGCACGAAGTGCAGGTAAATCAAGCCGTAACAGTGTAGCCGCTTATATAGATACTGAGACATACTTCACTGATGATTTCCTCGTTGGTGTTGCATTACGTTATGAAGATTTCTCTGATTTTGGTAATACAACCAAAGGTAAAATATCAGCTCGTTGGGAATTTATTGAAGATTGGGCTGTTCGTGGAGCTGTAAGCACAGGCTTTAAAGCACCAACTATTGGTCAAACTACCGTACGTAATGTATCCACAGCATTTTCAGGTGGTGAGTTAATTGATCGCGCGATTTTACCACCAACAAATCCAGTAGCAGCCTTTAAAGGTGCAGAGTTATTAACACCTGAAGAGTCAACGAGCTATAGTCTTGGTTTAGTAGGACAGTTTGACAATGGTGTTTTCTTAACAATTGATTACTTCAATATTGAAATTACAGATCGTATTGCAACTGCATCAGGTATTGAATTAACTGATCAAGATCGTGCTGATTTAGTTGCTTCTGGAGTAAGTGACGCATCAAGCTTCTCTGAAATTTCATTTTTTACTAATGATTTTGATACAACCACTCAAGGTGTAGATGTAGTTGCCAGCTACGATAAGGAGATGTTTGGTGGTGATACTACATTCTCATTTGCTTATAACTGGACACAGACGGTTGTAGATTCGTCAACGGGTAATATTTCTGAACCGCGTATACGAACGTTAGAAAATAATCTACCTGCAATCCGTTATAACTTTACAGCTAATCATACAAACGGAGACTGGCGCATGCTAGGTCGTATGCGTTATGTTGGCGGTACTTTTGAAGATCATTTAGATTCTGGTAATCCTGATGTAATTAATATCGGGTCTGAAGTTGTATTTGATGCTGAAATCGCTTATTCACTAAGTGATAATGTTGATATTACACTAGGCGCAACAAATTTATTTGATGAGCGTCCAGACGAAAATACTGAATTCGGAGCTTCTGGAGCTGGTTCTAGATACCCAACAACTTCGCCTATTGGTATTAACGGTGGTTATTACTACGTAAAAGCAAGTTACAACTTCTAATCAGGATGTGATTAACGGTTAAGTTAATAAAGCCTCAGTAGTGAAAACTGCTGAGGCTTTTTTACTTATGATAAAGAATACATTTATGTAATGAAAAGTAGAAATACGAATTAAGAACTATCTATAGATATAATGTTGATTAAATTTAAATAATTCTTTAAATTTTAATAATCTGTCAACGCATGTAGATTTAATATTATATAAATTCAGAGTGGGTGAGATTTTCCATCAAGGAATATGAAGATTTTATATTATTAACACTTTAATCCAGATATTATTTTTCATATTAACAAGGTAAACTTACTACCAACATCAACTCAATAAAAAGAATCTTATGACTACTTCAACTATTGCTGCGGCTCGTGAATTACTTGAACGCCGTAACCATACAACTAAATTCCCTCGTCTTTCTGCTGATATTCGTCCAGAAACGTTAGAAGATGCATTAGCTATTCAATCTGAAATGGCAGCTCAACACACGGCAAGCGTTGGTGGTTGGAAGTGTTTATTACCACCAGGTGAAGATCGTCTTATTGTTGGTCCTATCTTCTCTGACGCTATCTACCAAGGTGATGTCGCTAAACTTAATGAAGATGATGGCGTAGCTCGTGTTGAACCTGAAATTGTATTTATTCTTGCTAAAGATTTACCGGCAAAAGATACAGATTACACTGAAGCTGAAATTGATGCTGCTATTGGTAAAACACACATGGCGTTTGAATTAATGCAAAGTCGTTTTGCTAAAGATGCAGATCAAAGTTTTCCTGAAGCATTAGCTGATATTTTACTTAACCAAGGTTTATACATTGGTAATGAGATTAATAAAGCGGATGCGTATCAAGCTGCAACTATTGATATTAAAATGACACAAGCAAGTGGCGAACAAACATTCGAAGGTAAGCACCCGAATCCATTACCAGCGCAACCTGTTCACTGGTTAATTAACTTCATGAGCAAGCGCGGTATAAGTTTCACAGCTGGCCAAGCTATTATTACTGGTTCTTATGCTGGTATTGTTCGTTTAGCGTTTGACGAGCCTACAGTCGTTGAATATGCAGGACTAGGTCGTACAGAAGTAACGTTACAAAGACGATAAACGGTAAGGTTTATTTAAACCTCTAGTAACATGTCAAATTATAAAAGTAAGTAATCGTTGATTACTTACTTTTTTACTATTTGGTGTGATAAATTTATTATTCATTTTTCAAGTAGGAATTAACGTTGAAGATAACCACATTCCCCAATCTTAATAAATACTCAGAAACTGATTGGAACGAGGTTAATCATTCTAATTCGACTTTACTTAATTGGCATTTCTTAAATGATTTAGAGTTATCAACGTGTGTGAGCGATAAAGCAGGATGGTCGCCGCATCATTTAGCCATCGGTGAAAATGAAGGGTTGTTGCCGTCTTATTTAAAAGAACATTCATGGGGCGAGTTTGTCTTTGATTGGGATTGGGCTGAGGCTTACGAACGCCATGGTTTAGATTATTATCCCAAACTAGTAACAGCAATTCCTTTCACTCCTGTTAGTAGCGACAAATTAATAAGCCAGACTTTAACACAGCCAGAAATCATTGAGGCTGTGATATCTCATTGTAAATTTTACGATATTCATAGTTGGCATTTATTGTTTTGTCAAAAAATGACAAAACCTCATCCTGATTTATTTGAACGCCATACTGTACAATTTCATTGGTTTAATCGTGATTATGCTGACTTTGATGCATTTTTGTCGACATTTACGGCACGACAACGAAAGAATGTGCGTAAAGAGCGCCAATCAATTATTGATCAAAATATTGAGATTACACATTATTCAGGCGCAGATATTACCAATGAGTTATTAGATTATTTCTTCATTGCCTATCAATCGTCTTATTTAAAAAGACAACATACACCTCATTTAAATCGTGATTTTTTTGCGCGGTTAATCGCTAATTTACCTGATCGTATTTTATTGATAATGGCGAGCCATGATGACGAATTTGTCGCAAGCGCTTTTTATATTATTGATGATAATCAGTTATTAGGTCGTTATTGGGGCTGTAGTAAAGAAGTGAATAACCTGCATTTCGAACTGTGTTATTACCAAGGAATTGATTATTGTATTAAGCATGGTTTGATACTATTTAATCCGGGCGCACAAGGTGAGCATAAGATTAAACGTGGCTTTGAACCTGTAACTACCTATTCTTATCATTGGATCGCTAATAATGATTTTAGACCCGCTATTAAAGACTATTGTGAGCAAGAATGTGAACAATTAGCTCATTATAAAGACCAATGTAAAACGCTCTTACCTTTCAAAAAATTAATATAGAAATTAGTTTTATGTTGTTTGTCCCACTTAGCAGTGGATAACAATTACTAATGCTGTAACGATTAACACGATACTCTTATGTGCACATGCTGTTATTAGTATGGTTGATTGTGTATTTAATTTGATGATTTTTAGAGGTATGTATTAACTAAGAAGGTGTTGTTCTTTAAAGAGAGCAATAAAAAACGCCGTGCTATGCACGGCGTTTAACATATTTATGATTTATAGCTTTAACTTAAAGTTCTAAATTAAAGTTCTAAATTATAGTGCTTGGTCATGCATTGTAATCTTATAACCAGTAGGAGATGTGTCATCTTCTTCAAATAATAAGAACTGATCTACACTGCTAGCATCAAGTGTTAATTCTTGAGTAACCAAAACAACATTACTAGCATTAATTCTTGCTATAGCTTGAATCGTATAAGTATTGTTAATCAGTGTAATTGAATCAGGTGAAGCAAAGCTCGCTGTTTCAAAATTATCTGCTGTATCAATGATTTCATCATCAAGAACAAAAACAAATGTTACAGAAGTGAAATCTTCATCATCAACCAAGTTTATGATGTTAATTTCTGTATCAAAAACACTATTAGTTGTACTGTTTGTAACAACAAGAGATTCAATAGTTACTTCAATTTCATCAACAATACCGTCACGATTTTCATCAGTATCACCATCATTGTCGTCATCTACTTCTTCTTCTGCTATGTAGAAGAATACTGAACGATCAATATTCTCGCTTAGCGACAGTAAACGACTTTCAGCAATAAGTTCTTCAGTACCAGGTATTTTTAAAGTAACTCGGTAATCACCACGTTCTACAAGTTGAGAATCAGTGAATTGACCTTGTGCTAAAGATGAAAATTCATAAATAAGAGAGTCATCAGCACTATCACCAATGTTTCCATTAACTTCTACATCAACAGTGCCAGTGTAATTTTCTAATAATTCTTCATTATATTCAGCAGCTTCAATTACTCTATCAACTTCAATTGAGTTAAATATTTGAAAGCGAGCTTGTGAAACATCATCAGGGAATTCAATTGAACTAGCACCACTAACTCTATCCAATGTGAAAGGAGATACACCTACACCTTGGTTATCACGAATAATCATGACGTATTGAGATGGGAAATCGTAAGCTATTTCATCTGATGTAAACAATACTTCAGTACTACCATTTAATGTAATATAGAAAGTATAATCGTCTTGATCAAATTTCATATTTTCTGATAATTCACTAAACGCAAATGAACCTAATAAATCAGCGTTAGCAAATGTATCATCATCTTCTGATAAATATACATCAACTGAATCAATACTAGGATGCATATTTAATATGCGCATATTGAATAGCTCATCATCGATGTCATCATCTTCATCAATAAGTTCAAGCTCGTAAGTAAATATTACTGGATCAGCGATATCACCTGATAAAACAACAAAACTAATATCGTCTTTTGAAATTCTAATGTCATTCGTATAGATCATATTAAGATCATCACGATCATTAC
Organism: uncultured Enterobacterales bacterium; assembly: GCA_937981905.1. Taxonomy (GTDB): domain Bacteria; phylum Pseudomonadota; class Gammaproteobacteria; order Enterobacterales; family Psychrobiaceae; genus Psychrobium. The sequence continues at coordinate 6,205 of CALJMY010000115.1, read as the reverse complement.
TATCATCATCATCTTGAAATGCTAATTCAATCGTATAGTTATCTGGATCAACAGAAATATTACCACTTGTTTCAGCATAGGCTACACTTGAATAAGTTCGTTCAAACTCATCAGTACCATTATCGTCTAAATCTTCATCAAGCGTTAGAAAAATAGCAGGTGAGTTAGATGAAGCATTATAAAACGAAATATAACCTTCATCTGAACTACCACCACCACCACAAGCTGATAAGCCTGTAATTATCATAGCTGGTATCAAAAGCGTCCTCATGGACATAGAAATTTTGTTTAAAAGCATTAAGGTTTACTCCGTATTTTTTTCAGTCATTATATAACGCGTTATAATACATGCTATATCATATATATCTATGAGTTATTTTAAATTTATTAACGAATTGATAGAGCATTGTTTTATCAATTGGTTGCATATATTAGATGAGGTTTACATTGTTTTGCAAATGCTTACATAAATTTACATTGGGGAATTCTAATTTATAAAAATTATTAACTTTTTTTGAAAACTAATAATTGATTATTTGCAGGCATATCATAATCATTTATTAAACAAAGATTAGCATCAATAGCTAATTCTAATACTTCTTCAAAATTCCTGATGCCTCTGGTGTTATCAATATCTTTTAACCATTGATCAAAATCACCATTGCTCGGGCTAGTAAATTCACCGTTATATTTGAACGGCCCATAAATAATCAATAAACCATCAATAGTTAGATGCTTTCCTGTTGTCTTAAAAAACTTAGCGACTAATGGAAAGCTAACGATATGTAATGTGTTCGCTGTAAAAATAGCGTCAACATGTTCTATAGACCATGCTTTATCGAAATCAATTTCAATAGGTGGTCGTATATTTGCTAACTTTTCTTCATTTAACCATTGATTAATACCATCATGATTAATGAGTAAGTCACTTGTTTGCCAAGTTATATGTGGCAATGCATTTGCAAAATGAATAGCGTGTTGTCCAGTTCCCGAGCCAACTTCTAATAATGAAGCTTTATCTGTTAACAGAGGGAGTAATTTATCCAAGATTGGTTGTTTGTTATTTTCACAGGCTTGTGAGAAAGGCTTAGTCATTGGAAGTTACCCTTAATATAAATTTAGCCGTAGTATAAAAGCAAGAAGACAAAATTGTCGAACCATAAATTGCTTTTTGATAACTGTTCTTCTGATATATATACTAGCAATGTCTTCCTAATTAAGATTAAAAATAATGAAAAAAATAATCAGTTTAGCGATGATAGCTATCGCTGTATTATCAGGTTGTAACCAAAATAAAGAAGAAGTGTCTCAAATTATTGTAGCCAATGAGAATAAATCCTTAATAACAAGTTATAACAGTATTAATGACACGCAACTTATAAAACATATTAAAGTATTAGCGTCTGATGAGTTTGGTGGGCGTGCTCCATCAAGCCAAGGCGAAGTGCTCACTTTAGAATATCTTACTAACCAATTTAAAGCGTTAGGTTTTGAGCCTGGTAATGGTGATAGCTACCTACAAGAGGTGCCTTTGGTGTCTATTGAAGCAGATCCTAATATGTCATTAACCATTGGTGATAAAAATTACCAATATGGTACTGACATGGTGATGAATAGTAGTCACCATGTTGAAAATATTGGTATTGAGAATTCACCTTTGGTTTTTGTTGGCTATGGAATCAATGCACCTGAATACCAATGGAATGATTACGAAGGATTAGACGTTAAAGGAAAAACTGTCGTCATATTAGTTAATGACCCGGGATACGTAAGTAAAGATCCAGAAAACTTTACTGGAAGCGCGATGACTTATTATGGTCGTTGGACTTATAAATATGAAGAAGCGAGTCGGCAAGGTGCTGCCGGAGCAATAATTATTCATGAAACCGCACCTGCGTCTTACGGCTGGTCTGTGATAAGAAATTCATGGTCTGGTCCTCAATTTGGATTTCAACGTGATGACTTGAATAAAAGCCGAGTTAAAGTCGAAGGCTGGATTAATAGCGATGTTGCGACTCAATTATTTGAAACAGCAGGCTTAGATTTTAAAACAGCAAAGCTCAAAGCAGCGCAAGGTGCTTATAATGTTGAAATAGGCGATTTAACGGCGAGTATTAAGGTTAACAATACGATTAAAAAATCGGTTTCTAATAATTTTATAGCGACATTACCCGGTAATTCAACACCAGATGAACATGTGCTTTATACAGCTCATTGGGATCACTTAGGCACCGACTTAAGTTTAACTGGCGATCAAATTTATAATGGTGCGATTGATAATGCGACAGGTACAGCAGCGTTGATTGAAATTGCTGAAGCTTTTTCAACATTGCCCGTTAAACCACAGCGCTCAATTACTATTATGGCAGTAACGGCTGAAGAGCAAGGTTTGCTAGGTTCTCAATTCTACGCCGCTAATCCTATTTTTCCTGCAGCTAAAACAATAGCTAATATTAATATGGATGCGTTAGGTGTTGATGGTCGCAGTAACGATGTATCTGTTTATGGATTAGGTCAATCTCAGTTAGATGATTATTTAACAGTAGCCATTAGTAAACAAGGACGCGTAATTTCTGGTGATCCTAGACCTGCGGCTGGAATTTATTATCGTTCAGATCATTTTTCATTCGCGAATATTGGCGTGCCAGCCCTCTATGCTAAAAGTGGTAAAACACCAGTAGATGAAGCAACTGCTAAATTACGTAAAACATTAAAAGAATCACTGGAAAGTTGTTATCACAATTTATGTGATGAATATAATGAACAGTGGGATTTATCGGGTGCTGTTGAAGATGTTCAAGCTTTCTTTGATGTGGGTTATGAATTATCCAAAGATAATGTCTGGCCACAATGGAGTAAAGCGTCAGAGTTTAAACGCTAAGTTATCTTTTATTATACATATAAAAAAGCCGCAATTTATGCGGCCTTTTTAATGACTATGTCTAATAATCAAATTACTTATTCAACTAACTGAGAAAGTTAATTAGTCTCACTGTGTTTTTCGTAGAGATTAGATAATAATTCATCTTCTAATCCAAAACGTTGTTCTAAACCTTGAATAAGCGTAGATAAATGCGTGTCTAAGTTATCTAAATTATGCTCATGTTCTACATATTTTTCTGTAAATTCTAGAGACATCTCAGTTGTTAATGTTATTTTTGGAAGCAATTCTTCGATATGGCAAATACTGCTTTCACCATGGGTTTCGCAGGCTGAAACAACTTCGCGATAAACTTCAAAATGGCCAGTTGAAACATAATCAACAAGCTTATTACAAAATTCGCTTATCTCTTCATCTTTAGGTAATTGCTGTGCATTTTTTTCATAAGGAGGCATCCCCGCAATTTGGCAATATGCAACAATTAATTCTTGTCTTTTATTGAGCCAAGTATCGATTAATGAGTTCGCTCCTCCCCATTGTTGACGCGCTTGCTCTAATTTATTTAACATGCAATATATCTCTTAATTGGCATTCTATATATCTAAAGGTAAGATATGCGGCGCTTGAAAGCAATCATTATCACTGAATTTCACTGTAAATATTACCTTGCTCTGTAGTAATAGGTTATTCTATCTATTATGTAATGCTAACTTGATTATATTTCGACCTTTCTTATAAAATTTAAAGAGTTAGTGTAAATAAAGAGTGTGTGATGAAAAAAATAAAAAAGCTAAATACAACACGACCTGCCTTTTGGTTTTTTTGCCAGCAAGAAAATTTTTGGGTATTAGACAATGATCAATTACCTAAAGAATCATTAAAAACACTAGCAGTAAACTTTGATGAAAATTCTTCTAAATATTTGTTAGGTTATCATCTAGGTTTACCTTGTATTCTGGTCGACTTACAAAACCAATCGATTGATTTACCTCAAGGCGAATGGCGCGGTTTACGTGATTGTATGTTGCAATCCGATGATGTGTTATCTGCATTATTAGGCCGTGCGTGGCAGGTAGCCAACTTTGTGCGTACTCACAAATTTTGTGGACAGTGCGGCGAAAAAATGCTGACCATAGCATGGGAAGTTGCAGCTCAATGCCGTAATTGTGGTCATCGTGCTTATCCTCGAATTTCACCAGCGGTGATTATGGCTGTCGTGAAAGATGGGCAAATATTATTAGGTAAAAACAAGCGTAATAAAGGCGAGATTTATTCAGTCTTAGCAGGTTTTGTTGAAGTAGGGGAAACGCTTGAACAAACCGTTGCAAGAGAGGTAAAAGAAGAAGCTGGAATTAACATAAAAAATATACGCTATTTTAGTTCTCAACCTTGGCCGTTTCCTCATAATATTATGGTAGGTTATATTGCTGATTATGATAGTGGTGAAATTGTCGTTGATACCAATGAGCTAATTGATGCTGATTGGTATAGTGCTGATAATTTACCTGATATTCCAGGTGAGCATACCATTGCTAGAAAACTCATTAATGAAGCATTGTCATTAAAATAAATACATTAAAAATAATATAAAAAACGAGCTTATTAAGTTCGTTTTTTATATCTGCTTTCTTTAAAACTATTGAGCAAAGCGACTAACGTAATATTAAAAGCTAAATAAGCAACCCAATAAATTATCATTATAGGTAATGGTTCTAATAGCATTATTAAACTAAATGATAGTCCAATTGCCCCATAACCTAAAATACTCAATACACGTTCTAATGTTGGTGTTAATGATTTTGAGAATGTGCAACGAAAATGTTTATTCATAGCCATTGATAATGACCACAACCCCAATAGTTGTAGTAGAAAACTAAGTAGCAACATAACAAGCCTTTTTGTTTAACCATCGGTAAAACATCAAGCAAATGATGCCAGTAAGTAACATAGAAAATTCCACGCCTACATAAATAAAATTATGATTTTTTATTGATTGTAATAACCACTGATGATTAATGAAAAAATCAATGAAGGGCAATAAGAAATAACTAGCACTAGCAACTAATAAAAGTTCACGCCACGCTCGCTTTATTGGACGAATCATTACAAAGCCAAATACACATAGCCAAATAATGAAAAATGAATTTATCTCCAATATGCTTCTATCTGCCATACCAATAGGTAATAAACGATTTGCATAGAAGTAACCTGCAATTGCTAATAATAATCCCATAATAGTACTGATGTTTAACTTCTCAACGATGGTATGCCCAATATGCCGTTCTTTTACTTTTTCTAAACGTTTGTTAAGCCAAATAACTAATCCACTGCCAATAAGGAATGTACTAGATAGCCCCATAAAAAATAATAAGAATCGCATGGTAGGTGGCGCAAAATTCGCTTCGTGCATGCCATAAAGAACACGTCTAGTCGTTCTTGCGACGCCTTCAGGTTTTACGACTTCAATAAGTTCTCCAGAATGAGGAGAAAAAGCGATTTTTTCAGTTTTTCTAGATACTGAAAAGCGCTCTTGTCTTGATACAACAATGCGTCCATTTTGATCAAAAGGGTATTCGTACCTAATATTACTAATTGCGCCTTTTTCTGGCCAAATATCATGTATACGTTTCTCGATATGATCGAAGTTATTAATGGGTGTCGTTGCTACATTTGAAGGAATGACAGAAGATAATTTAGTCGCTATATGCTTATCAATCCCTTGGCGACCATCTTCATAGTGATAATTCATGCTCCATGGCACATACATATCGGTATAAACAGATAACGCACTAAAGCTCATTAAGAAACAAAATGGAATCGTAATAACTCCTGCAACAGCATGTAAATCAGCCATTGCCTTAAGCGATTTTTTAAAGCGTAAGGTAAAGAAATCTCTAAAAAATCGACGATGAGTAAAAATCCCACTAAACAAAGCGACTAACATAAACATTGCCGCAACACCTGCCACATAGCGCCCACCGTATTGACGAATATGTAGCGTGTAATGAAATTGTCTAAAAAATTGACCGCCTTTAGTTTCTCTTGGTTCTATTGGCTTAAGGGTGTCACTTTGTAAAATTATTGATTCACGTTTTGCTCGGCGTTTTAAGGAATCTGCCCACGTTATTTTTAACTGATTCGATCGCTCGTTTGGTAAGCTGATGTCCCATCGTTTTGCATCGACTCCTCGTAAATTTAATTCTTGTAACGAGGTATTAATAATTTGTTGAGCTGGTGGCTGAGTGCCTAATTCAGGCATCATCCATTGGCTAATTTCTTGGTTGTAATAACTTAATGTACCTGAAGTCCATATAGTGAGAAGAA
>CALJMY010000114.1 GCA_937981905.1 uncultured Enterobacterales bacterium | reverse complement strand
GAAGAGATATTTGCTGGTTTTAAAAGCATGCGCGACCAAGTTGTTTTTACTAATAAGCGTGTTATAGCCGCTAATGTAAAAGGGCTTACGGGGTCACAAGTTGATTACACATCTCTGCCTTACAGTAAAATACAGGCATTTTCTTTTGAAACTGCTGGGACATTTGATCTAGATTGTGAAATTGAACTGTACTTTAGTGAGTTGGGTTGTGTGAAGTTTGAACTTAAAGGATCGTTTGATCTTATTGCATTTAATCGCCTGGTTAGCCAATACATACTGGTTTAGTTATTTAATGATGTTGTTTTAAGGACAGTGATGACTTATTTACCTTTGATATTAGTGGCGTTAGTTGCTATCGAACATATTTATATTTTAATATTAGAAATGTATTTATGGACAACCCCAAGAGCGATGAGAGTGTTTGGTGTATCAAAAGAAGATGCACAAACGTCTAAAACATTGGCAGCTAACTTAGGTTTATATAATGGCTTTGTGGCCGCTGGTTTAATTTGGGGGGTAGTGCATCCAAATGGATTAATCGGCGAGCAAGTTCAAATATTCTTTTTGGCCTTTGTCTTAATCGCCGCTGTTTATGGCGGATTAACCGTTAAAAAATCAATTCTAGCCGTGCAGGGTATACCGGCATTATTAGCGATGTTATCTGTGATATTTATCTAATAATAACCTAGCTATGTAATTTTTATTATTTACATAGCTAGGCTAGTATTTTAGTTCTTAGTTCTTAGTTCTTAGTTCTTAAAATTTGGTCGAGAACGTTAAAGATAATTTTCTTGGTTCTCCTGGGTATATTTGTGTATCACGTGATCCGCCATCAAAATAAAGCTCATCGAATATATTCTCAATATTAAAGGCAATAGAATAATTCTCTTGTTCAAAGTAAACACCCGCATCAACCGTAGTGTAACTAGGCAGAGCGACACGCGTTGTGCTGTCACTATTGGTGAAGCGTTCACTTTCGTAATTAACACCTAATGACGCACCTGTTAACCAACCACCTATTGTTTGAGTTAAGTTATAACGAGTCCATAAATAGAAATCATTTTGGGGGGCAAAAGCAACTTCGTTACCTTTGACTGTTTCATCTGGGCTACTGACAACAGTTGAATCAACATACGCATAACCTGCTTTTATTTGCCAATTATCGATAGGCTGTGCTAAAAATTCAATTTCAGCACCTGTACTTTCAAGTGCACCAAGTAATTCATTACTACCATTTTCGTTGCTTTCAACAATGTTGTCTTTGGTAATGTCGAAATAGGCGATTGAAATATTGGCTTTATCATTAAACATGAACGCTTTAAGACCAATTTCAAATTGTTCGCCTTCTTCGGGGTCAAAGGCGCCATTATTAACATCTGTATCTTCAATGCTATTAGGATTGAAGCTTTCACCATAACTTGCATATATAGAAAGGTTTTCGTTAGCTTTAAATACGACACCAGCCATTGGTACTAACGCATCTGTTTGTTGTGAATCAGTAACGTTTTGAGTTCTTTCTAAAAAATCAACATCTTGTTTTTCATAACGTAAACCTGCCATAACAATCCATTGATCGTTTAGGTGAATTGTATCTTGAATGTAAGCACCGTAATTCCATAAATCGGTTGTACGGTCTGTTCCTGTGCTATCGTCAGTTGACTCCGGTACTCCTTCATTTAATACTGGTTGGGCAATATTTATATTAGGAGTAATAGCGACGCCAAAACGAATACGTTCAAAATCACGTTTTTCGGAACCTATGTTTATACCAGCTAGAATATTGTGTTCTGTTGTTCCGACAACAAACGTACCACGTGTATTTGCATCAATAAAATGATATTCACGTTTGTTTAATTGATTACGGTCACGGCGTCTTAATGTAGCTTCAGTAAATACATCAGCATCGTTCACTCTGTTATTTTCAAACAAAATACGTTGATCTTCATGCCACACACTACGCCAATTAACAGTTAAATCGAAGTTGTCATTTAATTCACTATTAAATGTCGCAAATAAGACAGTTGCTTCATCGTCGTCGCTATCGCCTTTTTCTTGATAATGAGTATCTATGCTAGCAATTTGATTAATATCGTTATTAACAGCAACTAAGCCTTGATCAGCGGTACCGTTTTCTCTCACTATTTCTAGACCAAACGTAATGTCGCTAATATCAGATATACGGTAAGTTAGCGTTGGAAATAAATAATAGTTTTCATAATTAACATCGTTCCTAAATGAATCTTTAGATTCCCCACTGGCTATAAAACGATACAACCAGCGTTCGTCGTCTGTTAGTGCGCCTGTTGCATCAAACGTCGTACTTATACCATTATCATTCCCCGCAGAGCTAACATCAGTTTCATACGTCTGAAGTGATACATCAAATTTTATTGCTGATTCAGCTTGAGGCTTTTTAGTGGTGATATTAACCAAACCGCCGGGTTCTAATTGGCCATATAAAACAGATGCTGGACCTTTTAATACTTCAATTCTTTCAACATTAGCAGTTGTCGGTGAACCAAACCGAGAAGCGAGTCCTGGTAATCCATTAACTTGTATACTTTGAAGGCTAGCTGGTAGTCCACGCAGCGTAAAACTATTAGCGTTAACGCCAGATTGGCTTAAACCTGTGGTGTAACCATAAGCATCGGCAAGGGTTTGTGCTCGTAAATCGCGAAGAAATACATCGTTGATAATATTAATAGTGAGTGGAAGATCAAATGGATCTGATAATCCTTTTGTTGCACTAGAAACCGCCGTGTTTAGATAAGATTCTTGCTTACCAACAATAGTAATAACTTCATCGACATTTGGTGTTAATTCTTGTGCTTGTATATTTCCAAACATTGCAAAATAAAGAGGTGTTAATAATAGTAATTTTTTATTCATGATAGTCATTTTCCTAGATACTTGGTAAATTTCGAGGGATGCTAACACTTGGAAATAACAATGTAAATGAGAGTTGTTATCATTTGTGTTTGTGTGTGAAGGAAATCATATAAATTTATGAAAAGAATATTTACTTAGACTCACATGCTTAATGAATAACTCGCTTGGATAACTTGTTTAGATAGAAAGCTTAGATGATCGCTTATTGTAATTGATGACGCGATAATATGGTTCAATAATAAATAGCTCACAGGGAGAGAGCTAAGCGATTAAATAAAAAGCTATATAAGGTGACTTTGAGCCGTATTGTGAAACAGGTGAGTTTTGCTTGGAGCTTGAATTTATCACCTGTCTTAACTTAAGCCACCCATACAAATATATTTTATTTCTAAGTAATCATCTAAACCATATTTAGATCCTTCACGCCCATTGCCTGATTCTTTTACGCCGCCAAATGGTGCGACTACATTTGAAATTATGCCTTCGTTAACACCGACCATGCCAAATTCTAATGCTTCGCTAACACGCCAAACGCGTCCAATATCTCTTGAATAAAAATAAGAGGCGAGACCATATTCGGTATCGTTTGCTTGGTCGATAGCTTCTTGTTCTGTATCAAAAATTATAATAGGAGTAACAGGGCCGAAAAT
>CALJMY010000113.1 GCA_937981905.1 uncultured Enterobacterales bacterium | reverse complement strand
TTCAAGTAATCCTGAAAAATCAGATATAAAAATAACAGCACCAGAGTTAATGTATCAGCAAGCTCAATATGCATTAGATTTAGGTAACGCATCAAAAGCTATTCAAATATTAGAAGCTTTAGAGTCTCGCTTCCCTTTTGGGCCGCAAGCTAATCAAGTACAACTCGATTTAATTTACGGATATTACCGTCAATCTAATAACGACCAAGCACTTGCTACCATTGATCGTTTTTTACGTCTAAATCCAACCCATCCAGACATTGATTATGTTTTTTATATGCGTGGTTTAGCAAACATGCAATCTGATAAAAATATTTTCCACGAATTTTTGGATATTGATCGTAGTGATCGCGACCCTCAATTTTCATTACAAGCTTTTCGGGATTTCAAACAACTAATTGAACTCAATCCAAATAGTTATTACGCACCTGATGCTCAAAAACGTATGGTTGCATTGAAAAACAGATTAAGTAAGCACCAACTATCTGTTGCTCAATATTACCTTGATCGTGATATTTATGTCGCAGCAATAAATCGTTCTAAAGAAATTTTAGAACGATTTAGTGATACAAAATCAACGGTAGCTGCGCTAACAATTATGAAAACAGCTTACTTAGCACTTGAACAAGATGATTTAGCCCAAAGAACTCAAACAATGATTGATTTAAATATTCAATAGATTTGATTGAAACAAAAAAGGCGCTTCAGGTTAACTCCTTAAGCGCCTTTTTTATGCTACATCAAACATTAAATAGCATCTTCATTTTCTTCATTAGTACGTATTCGAACAACACGTTCAATATTAGTGATAAAAATTTTACCATCTCCTATTTTACCAGTGAATGCAGCAGCTTGGATTACCTCAATACAACGGTCAAGCAAATCATCATTAATTACAATTTCTAACTTAACTTTAGGCAAAAAATCAACTACATACTCAGCACCACGGTATAATTCAGTATGTCCTTTTTGACGGCCAAAGCCTTTAACTTCTAAAACTGTCATCCCAGTTACATCAATATTAGATAGTGCCTCACGAACATCATCTAATTTAAATGGTTTAATGATTGCTTCAATCTTTTTCATGTTTAATCCTCTGCTGGCCATTATCAAATAATATTACGGTAACATTCCGATATTAGCCCTTAAATAATAATAATTATCATCATAATAGAATTTCTATTAAATCAGAAGTTGACCAACTTCACTAATAATTTTAAATGTTTAACAATAAAAGATAGATGAGCATATATAAAGATACTTACTTAAGTACTTAACTAAACTGAAAAATAATATTTAAAGTCTCTTTTTAGATAGTCGATTTTCTATAATTATTTATAAGATAAGTATTTTTTAAACTCTGCATAAAATGTGATAAAAAAGACATACATTATAAAATTACTTCCCTGATTATATGGGTTAATTAAGGGATTATATTTCATACGATAGAATGGTATATTACTAATCAAATTATATTCACTGGATGCAGGTAAATGAAACAACAAAATGGAGTAACTCTTATCGAGTTAATGATAACCATTGCAATTTTGGTTATTGCGTTATCCATTGGCATTCCCAATATGAGCCAATTTCTAAAAAATAGTGAACTCATTAATACGTCTAATAAAGTTGCAACAATGATGTCTTTAGCAAGAAGTGAAGCAACAAAAAGACAGACGTCAATAAGTATATGTCAAAGTAGTGATCATTTAACTTGTAATACAGCAGGCAAAAATTTAATTATATTGAATAGCGATGGTTCATTACTTAAAACAACGCCATTAAGTTCAGACATTGATCTTTATTACCAAAACTTAGCAAGCACTACAGTTACGTTTAGCGCAACAGGAAGTCCAAATGAAAGTGGTCAAATTCTATTTTGTGATGACAGAGGCATTAGTTTTGCTAAAGGTATTGCTTTAAATTATGGCGGGCAAATTCGTTCATTAGTTACGTCTGAATTGAGTACAACGTCATGTACATAGTTAATAATCATGATCAAAAAGGATTTACATTATTAGAAGTGATGATTTCAATCGCTATTTTAGCTATTGGAATGCTAGGAATTGCTGGATTAAATATGGTATCTATTGAACATAATAATGCAGCCTATTTACGTTCTCAAGCAGTAACTATTACTCAAGATATTGTAGAGCGTATGAGAAACAATCCTGATGCTGTAGATAATGGTAATTTTGACGAAGTCAAAAGCGATGAGATTACTAATGCTCCAACGGTAACTTGTTTAACGAGTGTATCAGGGTGTAATAGTGCACAACTGGCAGATATTGATATTGGACAATGGGTACAAACAATAAAAACAATCAATAATGATAATGATCGACGACAATTACCTGGAGCATCAGCAACGATAACCGCAGTGGCTTCGACAGATAATTTATTTACCATAAAAATAGAATGGGCTGTTAAAAAGTTAACTGAAGTATCAGGTTCAACCGGTACCTATAGCCGTGCAGCCAGTAAAGCTAATTATGAATTTCAAGTAGTTATTCATTGATAGGAGTTATGAATTAAATGAACAACAACATTCTAAAATCTAAACAATATGGGTTTAGCCTTATAGAACTTATGCTTGCTTTAGTTATTAGCATAGCAATAACCGGTGGGTTATTTTCTATATATTTAAATGTTCGTGTATCACAAGATTCGACCCAGGCTAATGCAAGAATACAAGAAAGCGGCCGTTTTGCACTTGAATATTTAAAGCAAGATATACGTATGGTTGGCTATCGAGGATGCTTAAGTAGAACATCTCCTCAAACAAATGTTATAGCTAAGAATATGCCTGTAGCTTACGATCCTTTAGTAAACGAAGTTATTGGTTATGATATAAAAACTAATTGGGCTGTCGGTACTATATTTGAAAATGAAACGGCTATCATTAGTGATATAAAAACAGGAACTAATGCATTATCAATTTCACGAATGGCCTCTTTAAATTCAGAACTTATACAAGATCAAACAAGTAATTCAAGTGATATCATTATAGATAAAGTATCTGATTTAGGTATTGAAAAAAATGATATTATTTATATATCAGATTGTAATAATGCCGACATATTTAGAACTTCAGATGTTAACACCGCAGTAGGTATGATCACTTTACAACACGATGCCAGCAGCAATATAACTACAAATTTAAGTAAAACTTATCAAGAAGGCGCAATTGTAGCTAAATATCAATCTAAGTTTTATTTTGTTGGTGACACGGGTAGAAACAATACGGCAAATGAAAAAATTTATGCACTATATGAAGTCGATATTAATTACTCAACCTCACCAGCTACTTATACAAGAAATGAGCTCATAGAAGGTGTAGAGAACCTACAAGTTTTATATGGTGAAGTATTACCTACAACAAACAATGTAAAATATGTGACAAAAGACAATGTAACTGATATGGAAAATGTTTCATCAATTCAGTTAGGTTTATTGATTACAAGCCAAGAAAATGTACGTAAGAATAACGACAATAATACTTATTATTTAGCACAACAAGCTATTATTAGTGGTACTGGAAGTAATAATCACGCCAGTGACAAACGTTTAAGACATGCGTTTAATACAACAATTCAAATTAGAAATAGGTAATAAATATGTCAATGGTATTAAAAAAACAACGAGGTGCTGTTTTAGTTATTACACTTGTTATATTAGCGATTATTACACTAATTTCCGTGTCCGAGCTTAATCAAGCAGGGCAACAAGTAAAAATGATTACCAATGTCCAACAACGAGATTTAGCTTTTCAGGCAGCAGAAAGTGCGATGGCTGAATCTATGGATATAATAAGTAGTAAACCATCCTCAGAAGAAAAAAATATAGTAGCAATGGCAAACTCTATCAACACCGTAAATGGGGGATCAATTTCGGTTCCTAATACGACAATGTCTACGAGTGACATGGTTGTAACTATGTCTTATAAGGCAGCTACTACTAATCCATTACGTTCAGGCTTCTCAATAAGTGCAGCAGAAGATGACATTACGATTAGAAACACTAATTTCACAGCAACAAGCACTGCAACGATAACAAGTTCAGGAGCAACTACAAACGTCGTACAAGGATTTACTTATGAATAAACAATCAGCCTTTACACTGATTGAACTTATGATTGTTGTAGCAATCATTGGTATATTGGCTAGTATTAGTTACCCCCATTATCGTGATTATGTGCTGCGTTCAGATAAGGCTTTAGCACAAACAACGTTGGTTGAGATCGGGGTAAGTTTAGAACGTTTTTTTAGTGAAAATAATAGTTATGAAGATGTAGACACACCATTCGTATTTAATAGCCATGTTCCGGCAAACAGTTCTGATACAACACATAATATTACGTTAGCTGTCACAAATAGTGGTGCTAGCTATACAATAACAGCAACGCCTGTCGATTCAACACAGTTAGTGTTAACACTGGATAGTTCAGGTTTACGTAAACAAGGCACAACAATTGGGTGGGATGATTAACGTATGAATACTTTCAATAATCGTATTAAATATTTTTTTATGGGGTTTTTTCTACCTCTAGCGAGTTTATCAACTGCTCATGCTGATGATACTGAAGTTTTTTATTTGAGTGGTGATTCAACCCCCAAAATCATGATGATTTTAGACACATCATTATCAATGGCATTTAATTTACCAGGTAATAACACGAGTAAAGAAAACCGCATTACCGTAATGAAAGAAGCGATGACAGATTTCATCACCGATGCAAGCGGCATTGATGTAGGTATTATGCGTACGAATCAATTCACAGGTGCTATTGTTTACCCAATTTCAAGTTTAGACTCATCAACGACGGAGACAATAACACGCTTTGATCGCCCTACTACAGACAACAGAAATAATGCTGTAGAGGTCAGTAATGGTAATGTTACTATTGATACACGAGAAAAAGGTAATAAAATAACAAATAACCATCTCAACTTTAAAAATAACAGTTATATCGGCTTACGTTTTAATAATATTGTTATTCCACAAGGACATAAAGTTAAAAATGCATATTTACAGGTAACACCATATACTAATTGTACAGTAGGAAAATGTGATAATTTATCAATTAAGATAAAAGGTGAAAAAACCTCAAATTCTGCAATTTTCACAGAAACAAAAAACAATATAAAAGATAGATATGTAAACACTCCAACAACCAGTACATACACATCATTTTTAACTGGCTGGCATGGTAGTTATATTAATTCAAATTCAACACTAACAACCCCTTCAAATCACTACATAATAGATGACGAAAGCGAATCTGATAAATTAACAGCAATAGTTCAAGAAATAGTCAATCAAAGCGACTGGAAAAGCGGTAATGCTTTAAGTTTAATTATTGATAGTTCATCTAATACAGAACAAAAAGAAAATGGAAAAGTTTACGGTGGTATATTAAACGCTCCATCATTTTTTGGTACTATTTTATACATAGAAATAGAACCGTATACACGTACTATCAGTAACCGAGAAAAGTTATTAGAAGAGTTAGATAATCAACAATTAGCACTCTATACACCAACGGTACCAGCACTATACGAAAGCTTACGATATCTAACTGGTTCAGCGCTTGAAGATGACCACAATAGTAAATTTAATACATCGCGCAGTGGTGACTACAAACAGAAAGAAAGAATACCTCACCCTCTTAGTTTTACTGGTGGCTCTTTATATACTCCTTATGGTTCTACTTGCCAAGAAGGTTGGTTAAATGCAGAAGATTGTATTTTAAGAGAAATACAATC
>CALJMY010000112.1 GCA_937981905.1 uncultured Enterobacterales bacterium | reverse complement strand
CCATAGCCCTGTGGGAGAAGACGGTGCTAATTTATCAGGCGGTCAACGCCAACGTATCGCCATTGCGCGTGCTATTTTACGTGATGCGCCTGTTTTAATTTTAGATGAAGCGACTTCAGCGTTAGATACTGAAAGCGAACGTCTTATTCAAAACGCATTGGACACTCTGCAACAAGGACGAACGTCTATTATTGTTGCACACCGATTATCGACTATCGAAAACGCTGATATGATTGTTGTGATGGACCAAGGTCAAATTATTGAACGTGGTTCTCATCAAGCACTCATTGAAAAACAAGGTGCTTATTACCAACTTCACGCCATGCAGCAAACACAAGGATAGGGTGTGAAAAAGTTCATTGAGCAATCTTGGCAAAAACACCATCCATTAATGTGGCTGACACTGCCGCTTGTTTTATTATATTGGGTGATAACCGCATTAAGACGCTTATGCTATCGCCTTGGTATTAAAGAAACTATCACATTACCTGTTCCTGTCATTGTTGTTGGAAACTTAACGGTTGGTGGCAATGGTAAAACACCTGTTGTTGTCTGGTTAGTCAAATTATTACAATCAATGAATTATAATGTGGGTGTTATCAGTCGTGGTTATGGCGGTGACAATGAAGGTGAACTATTAGTCACATCATCAACAGCTCCTAAAGAATGTGGTGACGAACCTAAATTGATTGTGAATTCGACGAATTGTTTATTAGCTGTTGGCCGAAATCGCGTTAAAGCTGCTGAGCTTTTAATTGAACAAGCAAAACTTAATAACACGCCACTAGATTTTATTGTGAGTGACGATGGCTTGCAACATTATCGCCTTGGTCGTGCTGGTGAAATTGTTGTTATCGATGGTAAACGCCGTTTTGGAAATAATCATTTATTACCAATGGGGCCAAATAGAGAAGGGCAGTGGCGCCTCGACAATTCATTGATGACTATTAATAATGGCGGTGATTTACTTAATAAACCAAATTCTGGTGAGCATTTAATGATGTTAAAACCACTGGGTTTTAAGCGAGTGATAGATCATCAGCCAATGAATGACACTTTCGAAAATTCAGATGTTATCGCCATGGCGGGTATTGGTTATCCCCAGCGTTTCTTCGATACGTTGAGCGATTTAAACATTACCGTAAAAAATCAACATGCATTTGACGATCACCAATCATACGATCATCAAACGCTACAAAAGTTAGCCAATGACAATCAGTGGTTACTAATGACCGAAAAAGACGCTGTGAAATGTGTTGGATTCGCTCAAAAAAATTGGTGTTATCTCCCCGTAGAAGCACAAATAGATGAGCAAGCTACTGATCAATTAAAACAAAAACTAGAGGATATTAAGCATGGCATTTGATGTTAAATTACTGAACATTATCGCGTGTCCAATTTGTAAAGGTAAATTGGAGTATAGAAAAGAAGATGACGTTTTAGTATGTAAATTTGACCGTTTAGTTTATCCAATTAATGACTCGATTCCAGTGTTGTTAGAAGAACAAGCTACTCCATTAGATTTGAGTCAATCAGCTGAGGGTTAACACATGGCTTTTAGTGTAATTATTCCCGCAAGGTACCAATCAAGTCGCTTACCGGGTAAACCTTTGTTAGATATTGGTGGTAAGCCAATGATTCAATGGGTTGTTGAACGCGCACTTGAATCTGGCGCTGTTAACGTGGTTGTCGCGACCGACGACCAACGCATTAGTGATGTTGTTACCGGTTTTGGTGGTCAAGTTTGTATGACAAGCGACAGCCATGAATCTGGCACAGAACGTTTAGGTGAAGTCATTGAAAAACTTGGCTTACCTAGCGATCATGTTGTGGTAAATGTTCAAGGCGATGAGCCTATGATCCCACAACAAAATATTGCACAGGTTGCTCAGTTATTAATTGATAAAACAGATATTCCAATGGCAACACTTGCTGTACCTATTGACGATAATCTTGATATTGATAACCCCAATGCAGTGAAAGTAGTGTGTGATAAAAATCAATGCGCATTATATTTCAGCCGCGCGTCTATTCCTTTTGACCGCGATGGTTTGTATCGAGGTAATAAAGAGTTATTACCTAAAAACTACCTTCGTCATATTGGGATTTATGCTTACCGTGCGGGATTCATTCGCGATTATTTAAAAATGGAACCGTCGCCGCTTGAACAAATTGAATCACTAGAGCAACTACGTGTGTTATATCACGGTGAAAAAATTGCAGTGGGCGTTGCACAGCAAGCACCTCCAGCAGGTGTTGATACTCAAGCCGATTTAGATCGCATAAGAATGCATTTTAATTAATCTCCCATCACTAAAAACTTTGTTTAGATACTGGTTTTAAATACAGTGTTTGTCAATGTGCTCATAAATGCGTGTTATACGGATTATTTCCGTCTTTCACGCATTTATCCATCCGTCTTGATTACAAGTCATTGTAAATAATGTTCTTTTAGTTTATGTTGTATTTTTAACGTGAAAATAGCGCGAACATTTATCGCACTCTTTTCCGTATAATAAGCTGTTAAGTGGCTCGGAGGCCGAGAGTATTGTTCACATTCATTAGAAGTTTTTTCTCCAATGATTTACTTTTCGAACTAAGTGAAAACAAAGTTTCTATTAAAGCTTTTTCTTCAGATATGTTATTCGAAGAAGAGCCTTATATTGCTATCGAAAATACGAAAAAAGGTGAAATCATAAAAGCAATCGGAAAGGATGCTAAACCTCTATCAGCTCCAAACATTAGAGTCGTTAATCCTTTCAAACATAGTCGTTCTTTTGTATCAGACTTTATGTGTGCAGAGAAAATATTGCAGCATGGCATTTATACAATGCATAATTCAAAAATTAGACCATCCCCAAGAGTCATTGTGCACCAGTTAGAAAAAACTGATGGTGGACTGACAGATATAGAGGAAAGGGTTTTACGTGAGCTAGCAGTAGGTGCAGGTGCTCGCGAAGTGGTTATATATTTAGGCTATAAAATCAACACTAATGTTGAAAGCTTTGATACAGTAAAGTCAAGAGTATCAGCCACTTAACAAGTTGCTTAAACGGACACAAACAGCTGGCTGTGCTTCGTTCCTCGCTATTATAGCCAGCCATTTTTAGCCGCTTAGCAAAGCGTTAGGTGGCTTCCAGCCGTCTTTAATTGTTTGTTGTTTAAAGTTTAGTAAACATTTAAAGTAGGGTGCATTAATCAGGCGTTAATCTTTCAAGTTCAAGGAGTGAACTCATATCTATCATTCCAATTCCTTGTTACAAATTAAAGCTTAATATTTAATAAAACGTTTTGTGTATATTTATAAATTTTTGGCATTCAGCGGTAAACCGCGATAGTTCAGGTTTAGCACCTAACAAGGCAATAAAGCAGGACTAAAAACAGTTTGCTGTTTTCGTGCCTCAAACATTTTAGCAAACAATTTTTAGCCTCTTATTGAGGCGTTAGGTAGCCATTCAAGGTTTGAGTATTACATGAGCGATTCACAAC
>CALJMY010000111.1 GCA_937981905.1 uncultured Enterobacterales bacterium | reverse complement strand
TAAAATGCCAGTGCCTTTAGCGACTAAACCTGATCCGTAACTGAAATTAAGCGTGTAAGTATTTGAAACGGCGTTGCCCCATTTGTCGACAATGGAATACTGCGTTGTTTCATTACTCTCGTAAGGAAGTTTTTTGTTGGGTGATATTTCACTGCTTGGCGTTGCTTTATTACGGTCAATATTCGCGGCTATTTGTTTACCGTAAACTTTGCTACCAAGCGCTGAAGCTGGCACGTTAGCAAAGTCTGGGTCGCCTAAATAATGGCTGCGGTCGGCATAAGCTCGGCGCATAACTTCAGTCATAACATGAACGGTGTCCGCGCTATTATGTCCCATTTCTTTAATCGGGAATTGCTCTAAAGCGTTTAACATTTGAACAATGTGAACACCACCAGAAGAGGGTGGCGGCATTGAAACAACGTCATAACCGCGGTACGTTCCTTTAACTGTTTCACGCTCTACGGCTTTGTAACTTGCCATGTCTTCAAGGGTGATTAAACCGCCTGCGTTAATGACCGCTTCACTGATTTTTTTAGCCGTTTCGCCTTTATAAAATCCGTCGGTGCCGTGTTGTTTAATTAGCGTTAAACTGTGTGCTAATTCTGGTTGGAATAGCGTTTCGTTTGCGGCGTAATTAACACCACCTTTTTTGTAAAAAACGTCGTAAGTGCTTGGCCAGCGTCTTAATCTTTTATTCATGGCAGCAAGCGAACCTGCTAAATCTGGCGAGACTTTAATGCCTTCACGCGCGAGTTTAATAGCCGGTTCAATCACTTGTTCTTTAGTCATTGTGCCGTATTTTTCTAAGGCTAATTGCATACCCATTACGGTGCCGGGAATGCCAGTGGCTAAGCCATGAAAACGAGATAAGCGGCTGATTGCATTGCCGTGTTCGTCTAGGTACATATCACGGTGTGCTTTGCTTGGTGCCATCTCGCGATAGTCGATAGCGATACTACGTTTTTCTGCCGCTAAATAAATCACCATAAAACCGCCACCGCCAATGTTACCAGCACGCGGAAGTGTAACGGCCAGTGCATAACCAACAGCGACTGCGGCATCAATGGCGTTACCACCTTGTTTTAAAATATCCACGCCAACTTGAGTTGCTAGTGCCTCTTGGCTGGCAACCATGCCATTTTCTGCCCAAACAGGGTGATGAATAGCAGTTCGAGAGTAAATAGGTGTTTCTTTTTTTACATGATTTGTAACATTGTTTTTGGCTTGTTGTTGGTTTTTTGAAGGTTCACTAAAGCAACTGGCGGTAAATAACGTAGTAATTGTTAAGGCAAGTACGCTAATTTTTTTAAGATTATTTTGTTTCAGACTCTTCTCTGTAACGTTGTTTCTATCGATAGTAAGAGGCTGCTGTGGGAATTTATGAGTGGTCATAATGGAAATTCCGAATAAATTAATAGAGATTATATCGACACGTTACCACTTTATATAAAAGGGATAAAGGGGCTATAAATTGTGTCTATAAAACAATCTAGAAAGTGCTTATTGTAAATAACTGGATTTAAAGCTTGAAAATATTTGGTTCATGCTTTTATACTAGCGGCGTCTCACAATACCAAGTTAGCGATAAAAATTATCGCTACGTTGTGAAGATGATCTTGTCGGAGTGCCACTGGCTGAGACCGTAAATAATACGGGATCCGTAGAACCTGATCAGGCTAATACCTGCGAAGGGAAACAAGAGCAATAAGCTGAACTTGTATTAACTTCTTACGCCTATCGTAAGAACGATCTCTTATTTATTAAGAGACTATTTATTTTATGCCTTTGGGTGCGTTCGATTTTTCGAGTAGTCATTGTTAAAGCGCATATTCACTGTGACTAATTTTTTGCAGTGGAATAAATAACAATTCACTTTTGCCTCTCTTGCCGTTTCTCCTGACAAACTCCCATTATAATAATTAGGTGATGTTTGCATGGCTAGAATAGATAGACAAAAAGCGCAAAAATTTATTGATGAAATTTGCGGTCAACCCTTTCCAAATTCAGAAAAAGTATATGTTGAAGGCTCTCGCCCCGACATCAAAGTGGCAATGCGCCAAATCAATTTGTCGGACACTCTAATTGGTGGCGACAAAAAGAATCCTGTGCATGTGCCTAATGAACCTCTATTTGTATATGACACTTCTGGCCCGTATAGCGAGAGTGAAATATCGATTGATTTACGTAAAGGTCTAGATCAAGTCCGTCAGCAATGGATTTTAGATCGTGATGATACCCAAGAGCTTAGCGGTGCAAGTTCTGATTTCACGCAACAACGTATGGCCGACGAAGGGTTAGATCACCTACGTTTTGAATGCCTACCAAAACCACGCCGCGCTAAAGCGGGCAAATGTGTAACGCAAAAGCATTACGCCATGCAGGGCATTATCACGCCAGAAATGGAATACATTGCTATTCGCGAGAATTTGCAACGTGAAAAAACACGTGATGAAGAATTATTACAGCAACACAAAGGCGAAAGCTTTGGTGCTAGCTTACCAGCCAATATCACGGCTGAATTCGTGCGTGAAGAAGTAGCTCGTGGCCGCGCGATTATTCCTAATAATATTAATCACCCTGAATCTGAGCCAATGATTATTGGTCGTAACTTTTTAGTAAAAGTTAACGCTAATATTGGTAACTCATCAGTGACATCCTCGATTGAAGAAGAAGTTGAGAAACTTGTTTGGTCAACACGTTGGGGCGCTGACACGGTTATGGATTTGTCTACTGGACGCTATATTCATGAAACTCGTGAGTGGATTGTACGTAATTCTCCTGTGCCAATTGGTACAGTACCAATTTATCAAGCGCTTGAAAAAGTAAATGGCGTTGCGCAAGATTTAACGTGGGAAGTGTATCGCGATACGTTGATTGAACAAGCCGAGCAGGGCGTTGATTATTTCACTATTCATGCTGGCGTATTATTAAGTTATGTACCAATGACGGCAAAACGCGTTACCGGTATTGTGAGTCGTGGTGGTTCAATTATGGCTAAGTGGTGTTTGTCGCATCATAAAGAAAGTTTTCTTTATACGCATTTCCGTGAAATTTGTGAATTGTGTGCTCAGTATGATGTGAGCTTATCACTAGGTGATGGTATGCGTCCGGGTTCTATTGCTGATGCGAATGACGAAGCACAATTTGCTGAACTTGAAACACTAGGTGAGTTAACTAAAGTTGCATGGGAATACGATGTTCAAGTAATCATCGAAGGCCCAGGTCACGTGCCAATGCACATGATTAAAGAAAACATGGAAAAGCAATTAGAAGTGTGTGACGAAGCGCCGTTTTATACGCTTGGTCCATTAACGACTGATATTGCACCGGGTTACGATCATTTCACATCAGGTATTGGTGCTGGCATGATTGGTTGGTTTGGTTGTGCAATGCTGTGTTATGTAACGCCAAAAGAACATTTAGGCTTGCCAAATAAAGAAGATGTTAAAGAAGGTTTAATCACTTATAAAATTGCGGCACATGCGGCTGATTTAGCAAAAGGGCACCCTGGCGCTCAAATTCGTGATAATGCAATGTCTAAAGCACGTTTCGAATTTAGATGGCATGACCAATTTAATATCGGTCTTGATCCACAACGTGCACGTGAATTCCATGATGAAACGTTGCCACAAGATTCAGGTAAAGTTGCTCATTTTTGTTCAATGTGTGGTCCTAAATTCTGTTCAATGAAAATCTCACAAGAAGTACGAGATTATGCCGCTGAGCAAGAGACGATTACTATTCAATTACTCGATGAGACTGTTGAAGTAGGCGTTGATGTTGCGGCTCAAATGGCACAAAAATCTAAAGAATTTGCCGAACAAGGAAGTGAAATTTATAAGCTGGCTGAAGAGGTTAGCTAGTGAATTCACCATCTAACATTTGTTCGAACAACAATTTTGTGAACAACAGTGATGTGAATAGTCGTCAAACTCCCACTTCGGTTTCAACACCGCTAGTGTGGAGTATTGGCGGTGTTGACCCCACAGCACTTGCTGGCATTAGCGCAGACAATCGCGCTATTGCGGTGAGTGGCGCGCATGGGGTTAATATTGTTACTAGCGTAACTGCGCAAAACTCTAATGCTTTTTTAGCACAACATGAAATACCTATTGATGTGCTAGAACAGCAATGGGTTGCGTTGTCTGAGCAATGTAAGTCTCTTGTATCTGAGCAAATTGCATTCAATCCAATGGTCATTAAAATTGGTTTGTTGGTGAGCGTTGAACAAGTCAAATGGCTTGGCGATAAGCTTTACGCATTAAAAAAAGAGCTCAATAATTCTGTTTGGGTTATCTACGATCCAGTCTTACGCGCATCAAGTGCCCACGCATCAAATGATAGCGACCCTGTTGTTGATAATATGCTAACGGCGATTAAATCATACTTGTTGCCGTCGGTAGATTTGTTAATACCTAATTTACCTGAAGCGCTGTTGTTAACTAAAGGACTATTTAAAGAGCCATCTCAAGAATTAGTAAAAGACTTATTGATAGAGCAACCTAAGTCTCAAGAATCACTATCCGAATTTACTATTGCATTGTCTAACGCATTTAACTGCCAAGTATTATTAAAAGGCGGTCATGTTGATGATGTTTTTAATCAGGCTAGTGATCACAAAGAAAGCTCACAACAATGGTGTTTTGATTATTACGCACGTTGTGATTCTTTAAAAGATACCCGTTATGTTCCAGAACCTGCTCATGAGTTTGTTATTCGTCAACCTTACAGTGACAATGAAAACAGACGTGGCAGTGGCTGTATTTTAGCGAGTTTAATTGCTGGTTTTGTAGCAAACAATTATACATTTTGTGATGCCATTTTTTTAAGTAATGGCGTGATGAATAAAACCTACCAACAAGCACAACCGTTAGGGACTGCTCGTGGCGGCGCGCTTAAGTTGTCATTAACAATTAATTATCAAGATTTACCCGTGATTGATTCATTTAATGGCGTTGTGATTGGTGATGTTGTTAATAATGCCGATATTGCTTATGCGAGCTGTCCTGATCAATTAGGTCTATATCCTGTTGTTGATAGTGTTGAGTGGTTGGAGCGCTTGTTAAAGCAAGGTGTCAGGACTATTCAGTTAAGGATAAAAGAGCAAGTTAATAAGGATATTGAAGATTCAATTATTACCGCTATTTCATTGGGTAAAGCGTTTGATGCACGAGTATTTATTAATGATTTTTGGTCCTTAGCTATTAAACATAATGCTTATGGCGTGCATCTTGGTCAAGAAGATTTACACAGTGCAGATTTAAACGCGATTAAAAATGCAGGACTGCGTTTAGGGTTAAGTACTCACGGCATATTTGAAGCCCAGTGGGCTAGTCAATTTAGTCCGAGTTATATGGCGATCGGTCATATTTACGCTACGCAAACTAAAGACATGCCATCACGTCCTCAAGGGTTAGAAAAATTGTATACGCAAGTCGCTATTTTTGACACCAAATTACCCCTAGTCGCTATTGGCGGCATAACGGCAAACCGAGTTAATGAGGTTGTTCAAAGTAATATTGGTAGTGTTGCGTTAGTTACCGCGATTACTAAAGCGAGTAATCCCGATGAAGTAACTCAAACGCTGTTAGCCCTTGTTGGACAAGGTGACAGCCATGAATAGTTCGGTTAATAAGTTGCGAGATAATGAATTTAACCGATATTCACGCCAAATCATGCTTAATGATTGGGGTGAAGAAGGACAATTAAGACTTAAAAATAGTCGCGTTGTTATTGTTGGCTGTGGTGGTTTAGGTAGCGTAGTTGCTAGTTATCTTGCAGGTTGTGGCATTGGGCAGTTGTCATTAATTGATGGTGATGATGTTGAATTATCGAACCTGCCTCGCCAGTTATCCTTTGATATGGATAGTGTGGGTTTAAACAAAAGCGATGAATTAATGCAGCGCCTTTACGCGCAAAACGATGACATTGATATCACGGTTAATCCTGATCAATTGGATAAATTTAACATTGATGAGTTGCTAACAGGTAACGATCTAGTACTTGATTGTACTGATAACTTTGATACACGTTTATTGATTAATCAATGGTGTGTGATGAATGTTGTACCGCTTATGTCTGCCTCTGTTATTGGATGGCAAGGGCAATTGTTATTAGTTGATAAACCAGCTGAACATGGTTGTTATGAATGTTTGTTTGGCGGTTTAAGTGATCAAAAAGCTAATGCTCAACAATCGTGTTCTACCATGGGGATAAATCCGGCCATGGTTGGCGTTGTTGGTAGTTATCAAGCGAATCAAGCTTTGCGATATTTATTGAAATTACCCACACCATTGTCGAATAAAATTGCGCTGGTGGATGGCATGACTATGGCGGTTAATTTATTAAATCGCCAAGCGAATTCGCAATGCGACGTTTGTTCATCAATTAAAAGTTCATTAATAACGTGATCATCTTAATTAGGAATAAAAATAATGAACGATAAATTGCCAATAAAAATTATGGTAAATCAAGCCATAGAGATGAATTTTATAGATCATCAAACGACAGTGAAAACTGTATTAAATGAGTTGAAAATTGATAATGGTTCAATGGCCGTTGCTGTAAATAATGACATCATTCCTAAACAAGACTGGGAACAATGTGTATTAAATGATGGTGATAATGTGAATGTATTTGGAGCGATTGCTGGTGGTTAATTCTCTTAGTTTAGAAAAAAAGTCAACTGATGACGGTTTACTTAATGATACGTTCGCCAATGATAAGTTGATTATTGGTGATAAAACATTCCAGTCTCGATTATTTACCGGGACAGGCAAGTTTGCTAATAGCGAACTAATGCTTAATTCATTAAAAGCATCGCATAGCGAATTAGTGACGATGGCATTAAAACGTGTCGATATTGCTGGGAAAGCCGATGACATTCTTAAGCCATTAATTGCTTCTGGCATTAATTTATTACCCAATACTTCAGGGGCTAAAAATGCGCAAGACGCTATTTTTGCAGCAAAGTTAACCAGAGAAGCATTGGGTACAAATTGGATTAAATTAGAAATACATCCTGATCCTAAATATTTAATGCCTGATCCTATTGAAACACTTCGCGCGGCTGAATATTTAGTGAAAGAAGGCTTTATTGTTTTGCCTTACATGCATGCTGACCCTGTGCTAGCTAAACGATTAGAAGAAGTTGGTTGTGCGGCGGTAATGCCTCTTGGTTCACCTATCGGCAGTAATAAAGGGTTGGCGAGTCGTGACTTTTTAGAAATAATTATCGAACAAGCGTCTGTTCCTGTGGTTGTTGATGCAGGTATTGGCGCGCCGTCAGATGCGGCACTTGCGATGGAATTAGGCGCCGATGCGGTGTTGATTAATACGGCGATGGCTGTTTCACATAATCCTGTTGCTATGGCACAAGCATTTGCAATGGCTGTAACAGCTGGTCGCCAAGCGTATTTAGCAGGATTAGCGCCAAAATATCAACATGCGATTGCTACTAGCCCGTTAACAGGATTCTTAGATTAATGACTGCTGCATATGTTAAGCCGCTCATGATTGATATTGATAAACCCAAAGTTGATATGAAAGCCGAAGATTGTTTTAGCTCACAAGTCACGATGACAGATTGGCAAGAAGAGCAATCAGCCATAATGGTTTGTGATGAAGGGGCGGTAGTGAGCGCATTAGAAAAATCACGCGTTAATCAACGTCTATCATTACAAGACTTTAAAGCACTTATTTCCCCAGCGGCTACGCCTTATTTAGAGCACATGGCCAAAGAAAGTCAGCGATTAACACAACAACGTTTTGGCAAAACCATGCAGTTGTTTGTGCCGCTGTATTTATCAAACATGTGCTCAAATATTTGTACCTATTGTGGTTTTAGTATGGAAAATAAAATTCGCCGTACTACGCTCGATATGAAACAAATTGAAGCGGAGGCATTGGCAATTAAAGCCAAAGGATTTGATCACATTTTATTAGTGACGGGTGAGTCTGAACGTAAAGTAGGTATTGATTACTTTGAAGAGGCGATTAAAGTGTTACGCCAGCATTTTAGTCATATTGCGATGGAAGTGCAGCCTCTAAAAACACAAGAATATGAGCGATTGAACGCGTTAGGTGTTGAATCTATTTTGGTATATCAAGAAACATATCACCGTGACAAATACGCTAAATACCATTTAAAAGGTAACAAGTCAGATTTTGATTATCGCCTGCAAACGCCTAATCGTATTGGTGATGCAGGTATTAATAAAATTGGACTAGGGTGTTTGTTAGGACTTGAAGATTGGCGGACTGATGCCTTTTATGTCGCTAAACAATTGAGTTATTTGGAACAACGTTATTGGAGCATGAAGTTCTCGTTGTCTTTTCCCAGATTACGTCCTTGTGAAGGCGGCGCGGAGGTTAATTCACCGATGAATGAGCGAGAGTTAGTGCAATTAATTTGTGCCTATCGGTTGTTCAATAATCAAGTTGAATTGTCATTGTCTACGCGTGAATCGGCTGTATTTCGTGACAACATGTTAGCGCTTGGTGTAACGAGCATGAGCGCTGGTTCTAAAACACAACCCGGTGGTTATGCTAATGATGACAAAGCGTTAGAGCAGTTTTCAATTGATGATAATCGTAGCGTAGAACAAGTGGCGAATATGATCACCAGTAAAGGTTATCAAGTGGTGTGGAAAGATTGGCAACAAGGTTTAACAACTGCTTAGATTTGCTTTAATTTTAAATCATTGAATTAAATTCCGGTAATGTTCCGTACAATTGAATTGATAAGGTTAGTGTATTATACTCAATTTGATAGTGACGGAACAATTCCGTACGTGGGAGGAGTTATGGCAACAGCACGTTTAGATATTCGCCTTGATGAAGAAATTAAAGCAAAAGCAGAAAAAGCCTCAGCATTGCTTGGTTTAAAAAGTTTAACTGAATATGTCGTTAAATTAATGGACGAAGATGCAACACAAGTCATTGAAGAACACGAGAGCATTATCGTTAAAAGTAATGCTTTTGATGAATTTATAGCTGCGTGTGATAAAGCTAAAGCGCCTAATCAAGCCTTACTTAATGCGGTAAAATTTACAGATGAGATTGGCATAAAGTGAGTTGGGCTAACGAATTTGTTGAACTGAGTAAATCACGTCATGATCGTAATTCTTTTGATTGTGGTGAATCTGAATTAAATGTGTTCATTAAAACTCAGGCATATAAACATATGCAAGCGGGTATTAGCCGCACACTGGTATTGCCTAGTGCTCAGCCGTTACTTAACCAAAAATATGCTATTTGTGCATTCTATAGTGTTACTCCTAGTTCAATTAGCCGTGAAACGTTGCCGTTACAATTAGCAAAAAAATTACCACGTTATCCTATTCCTGTGTTTTTACTTGCGCAACTTGCCGTACACAAAGAGTTTCATGGTGCTGGTCTAGGAAAAGTTAGTTTGATTCGTGCGCTTAGATACTTATGGGATGTTAACCATCATATGAAAGCTTATGCGATTGTTGTTGATTATCTGAATGACTCTGCTCAACATTTTTATACGAAATTTGGGTTTGAAGTTTTATGTGATCATAATGGCCGCACTCGTCTTTTCTTACCAATGAAAACAGTAGAACAACTTTTTACCTAGTAAGTTATTTAAGTAATCATTTAAGTGATAAAGAAAAAAGGCGATTAATAGTTAATATTAATCGCCTTTTTATTGTTGATTATCTAACTAACTCATTAAAGAATCATTGCGGCTGCTGTTCCAAATACAATTAGTGGAATATTGTAATGGAGGAACGTCGGCACAACCGTGTCCCAGATGTGGTCATGTTGACCGTCAGCATTTAAACCAGACGTTGGACCCAAGGTTGAATCAGAGGCAGGGGAGCCAGCATCGCCTAATGCGGCAGCGGTTCCAACTAATGCAGCTGTAGCCAAAATAGAAAATCCAAATGACAAGCACAGGGGCACATAAATCGCGGCAATAATAGGAATAGTCGAAAATGAC
>CALJMY010000110.1 GCA_937981905.1 uncultured Enterobacterales bacterium | reverse complement strand
GGCATGGTGATTATGGCGGTTAATGATCCTGAGCAAGTTGTTGTTGCTCGTTCTGGCAGTCCGTTAGTTATTGGTTTGGGTATTGGTGAAAACTTTATCGCATCAGACTTACGCGCTTTGTTACCTGTTACACATACTTTTATGTACCTTGAAGAAGGTGATGTTGCTCAGGTTACTCGAAAGTCTGTACATGTTTTTGATAGTGAAGGTAATGCGGTTGAACGTGAAGCTAAAAACACAGATATTACTGCTGAGTCGAGCGGTAAAGGTGAGTATCGTCATTTCATGATGAAAGAAATTCATGAACAACCGCTTGCTGTGAGAAATACGTTAGCTGAGCGTTTAATTGATGGTGTTGTCGTTGAAGATGTATTCGGTGCTGGTTCTTCTTCTGTATTTGAAAAAGTACAACATGTTCAAATTATTGCTTGTGGTACAAGTTACCACGCAGCAATGGTGGCTAAATATTGGTTGGAAAGCTTAGCTAATATTTCATGTAATGTTGAAATTGCTTCTGAGTTTAGATATCGCCGATCATTCGTTCATCCAAATAGTTTATTGGTAACTATTTCTCAATCAGGTGAAACTGCAGATACATTAGCCGCATTACGTTTAGCACAAGAAATTGGTTATATGTCGTCATTAGTGTTGTGTAATGTTGATGGTTCCTCATTAGTACGCGAATCTGAATTAGCATTCATGACAAAGGCGGGTACTGAAATTGGCGTTGCTTCAACTAAGGCGTTTACTACTCAACTTGTTGGCTTGTTAATGATGGTATTAGCTATTGGCCAAAAACGTGATATGCCAAAAGATATCCAACAAAAAATAGCATCAGCGTTAAATTCATTACCAGCTAAGTTAGAAGAAAGTTTATCGCTTAATGATGCTATTAAAAACTTAGCACCAGAATTTGCTGATAAACATCATGCATTATTTTTGGGACGTGGCGATCAATATCCAATTGCTATGGAAGGTGCATTGAAATTAAAAGAAATTTCTTATATTCACGCAGAAGCTTATGCTGCTGGTGAATTAAAACATGGACCACTTGCATTAATTGATGCTGACATCCCGGTAATAGTAGTTGCACCTAATAATGAATTATTAGAGAAACTACATTCGAATATTGAAGAAGTTCGTGCTCGAGGTGGAATTTTATATGTTTTTGCTGATGCGAGTAGTAATTTTGAGAGTGATGATACGATGCGAGTAATTGATGTACCTGCCGTTGATGAGATCGTTGCTCCAATACTGTACACAATTCCTCTTCAATTACTGTCTTACTATGTGGCAATAATTAAGGGTACTGATGTTGATCAGCCAAGAAACTTAGCAAAATCAGTAACAGTAGAATAAAAGTTGTAAATAAAGTATTGGAGAGACTAGTTCTCTCCAATACTAATAAATGAATATCAATTGAACCGCTATATTCTTTTCTAAAAACCTACCAATTTAAATACTTACTTAAAATGTCACATGTTTTCTTGATCGAATAACGAGTTAATACCACGTGTGATAGCTCTATATC
The DNA here is from genome assembly GCA_937981905.1 of uncultured Enterobacterales bacterium. Lineage (GTDB taxonomy): Bacteria > Pseudomonadota > Gammaproteobacteria > Enterobacterales > Psychrobiaceae > Psychrobium. The sequence continues at coordinate 2,289 of CALJMY010000110.1, read as the reverse complement.
ATGACATTGCGCTCGGTAAAACACATTTGCTTGATCTACATCATGGATTTTATTTATTATAAAATTATACTCATATGATGAAATCTCAGATTCTAATACTTTTAAATCATCGAATACTTTAGGACTCTCAATAATACCTGCTGTACTTCTAGCTTGCTCCGAGACTAAATTTAAAACTTTATTTGTATAAGGTTTAAGTAGTGGGTGATCTCTGAAATTAACTAGTCCTAAAATCAAGACAATTATAAATAGCATTTTTTTCATAATAGTTACTATCTTTCATACTTCATTGGCTACCGTGATATTATATATTACTAATGTAGTATTAAATATAGTCAAATATTACTAATAGCAATCTTAAAATAATAATTCATTTTGTGAGAAAGCAAAGGATAGTGAATGAGCGATAAAATAATAGTTAAAGTTATAGACCCTTCAACTGAAAAAAAGACAAAACATAATGAAAGTAAAATTTATGTACGTTCTGTAACTGGTTTTTTTACTGCTCTAAGGCAAAAAATAAACTGGATACTTATGTTGGGGTTCTTTTTACTTCCTTGGATTCCTTATGGAGATAGGCAAGCTGTTTTGTTTGACCTTTCAGCGCAGAAATTTAATATTTTTGGACTAATTATCTGGCCACAAGATCTTGTATTGCTTGCTGTCTTGCTAATGATTGGTGCTTATGCATTATTTGTAATCACTACATTTATAGGAAGAGTATGGTGCGGTTTCACTTGTCCGCAAACTATTTGGACTTTTGTCTTTATTTGGATAGAAGAAAAAATAGAAGGAAAAATGAATAAGCGCAAAAAGCTAGATGAACAACCGAATAACTTTCAAAAAATATGGAAGAAAGCACTTAAACATACTCTATGGATAGCTATATCACTAATAACATCATTAACGTTCTTAGCATTCTTTATTCCAGTTAAAGAACTTTATATAGATGTATTCACATTAAACTCGAGTGGCATCATTTATTTTTGGACTGTATTTTTTACACTATGTACTTATGCAAATGCTGGTTGGATGCGAGAGATAATGTGTTTACACATGTGTCCTTATGCACGATTCCAATCTGCTATGTTTGATAAAGATACTTTTACTGTTTCCTATGATGCTAAACGGGGGGATAGTAGAGGCCCCCGTTCACGTAAAGTCGATCATAAGGCTTTAGGACTTGGTGATTGTATAGATTGTAATTTATGTGTGCAGGTATGCCCAACGGGAATAGATATTCGAGATGGACTGCAATACGAATGTATTAATTGTGGTGCATGTATTGACGCTTGTGATGACGTTATGGATAAGATGGGATATGAAAAGAATCTTATAAGCTATACAACAGAAACTCAATTGGAAGGTAAGAAGACAAATATTATTAGGAGTAAGCTTGTTGGTTACGCTTCAGTGCTATTGATAATGATAGTTGTATTTATATACTTTCTGATGACAATACAACCAATAAAGTTAGATATAATTCGAGATAGAAATCAGTTGTATCGAATTAGTTCTGAAGGAATGCTAGAGAACGTTTACACGCTAAAAATATTAAACAAAACAGAGCAAGATTTAACTTACACATTTACATTTACTGGGCTTAATGACTTTACATGGCAAGGTATCAATGAAGTTTCGGTAAAAGCAGGTGAAATATTTACATTACCAATGAGCATATCTACCGATCCATATAATTTAAAAAAGAAAGTTATAGATATTAGTTTTACCGCGAACGCTATATTAGAAGATGGTGATAGTGTATCTGTAACAGCTAATAGTAAATTCTTTAACGAACTTTAATAATCATAGGTTATTTATGATCAAAAACGACCCATAATGATGTAATAAAAATCATATGGGTCGTTTTTTATTCGGTTGAATTTATTTGCTAAATAAAGGGTTGCATGCACAAGTTAACTCCCTATAATACGCCTCACTGAAACGGAGCAGAGCATCACTTAGCGGTTAACGTTAAATGGTACTGAGCAACGGTTTAGAGAAGAAAACAACGTTTTAAACTTTTATCTAAAAACTTTAAAATTAAGTGTTGACTTTGACACTGGGAAACGTATTATACGCATCCCAACGCAACGGGCCAGATGGCACGAAGCGTAACTCCTTCATAAGAAGTAGAGTTAAAACGTTCTTTAAAAATTAGAATTCAAATAAACTGTGTGGGCATTTGAAATTAAGTACTGAGGTTCTTAATGAATAATGTTAACACAATGAACTAGAGATAGTTCAAAGTTATGATAAGCGTAACATCATCTTAATTTTCGGATTGAG
>CALJMY010000109.1 GCA_937981905.1 uncultured Enterobacterales bacterium | reverse complement strand
TTTCTTGGTTGTAATAACTTAATGTACCTGAAGTCCATATAGTGAGAAGAATCCAACCAAAGACTAATCCACTGTACGTATGTAACCAAACCATCGTCTTTCGAAAGTCAGGCTTCATGACGAAAATCCTTCTTTAGGCATTGCTAAAATATAAATAAAACCACATAAAATATTAAATATAAAAATGTCTCTCCATGCCAATAAGGCTGTTTTAGGACAAAAACTCCAAACAATGAAAGTCACATAAAATAGGTAACTTAAAATCGTTGCTAGATATACCGAGTCTGGAATTGGCATATTAAAAGCAATATTTAAAATAGGTATTAATGCAAAGTTCGCAGCTATACAGCAACAGTAGCCACCAATAACGGCAGCAATGACTCTTGAGGTAACACTCCAAAAGTAGTGAGATTGTTGGTTCATAAGATGAAATTCTTAAAGCACTTGAAAGTAAAAAACCAATAGCAGAAATCTACTATTGGTTTAATGAACTAATACAACGTATTAGAAGTTATATTTTACAGTTAACTTTGCATTACGAGAGTCACCTGGTAAGCCGCCAAGAAATAACGCTTTGCTGTAATATGTTTCGTCAGTTAGATTACGTAAGTTAAGCTGAATATCCCAATCATTAACATTGTAACTAACGGCCGCATCTAATACGGTGTAAGAATCAATGCTTGCATCAGGTAAGCCAAATGAAGCCGAGTTTATTGAACGTTCACCCGTGTATGTCACACCAAGACTAAGTTTAATCGGGTTATCTAGCATACTAAATTGTGGTGAATAATTTGCCCAAATACTACCAAACTTTTTAGGAATACCTTTGCGTTGACTAGATATTGGATCTTCATCTTCATTTCTTATTTCAACAGCTTCTTGATAAGTACCATTAACATTCATTGACCATTGATCATTGATTGCTAAATTCATATCAAACTCAACACCCTCAGTTCTATTTTCATCATCGTATGTAAATTCGGTGATACCAACATTAGAAATACCATCTGCTTTATTGTCTCTAAACAAGTCAGTTGTACGTTGAATGTGTGTTTTACTTGTTTCAAAATAAACAAATGAGCCTAATAACTCTTCGTCAAATGCGGTAAATCGAACACCAACATCAAATGACTTAGATTCGGCATTAGGAATTTCATCTTCCACATCACTAAGTACACTGTATGCCGTAACGCCTTTAGAAAAGTTAACAAATGTTGCGAATTCGGGTGTTATACGATAATTAAGTCCTACATTATAGCTAGAGCCATCATCGGTTTGATCATTAGGCGTTTCATCTTCTAAAATAGAGCTTGTAATTTTTTGAGTATATTCTTGCTCAATACGGCTTTTAGCTAATCCAAAGCGTCCAGTTAACATGTCACTGAAGTAAATAACTTCTTGGAAACTAATTCCATAAGCAATTACTGATTTATCATAATTTGCTTTTACTAATGGATTGAAATCATCAAAACTTAAATCTGACCAGTTAGGGTCGCGTATATCTAAAATATACGGTACTTCACCTTGATAAACACTACCATCGCTAAGAGTTGTTGTGTAATCAGCATCCCAAATTGACCAACGTTTAAACGCGACATCTCGATTTTCATAGTTGGCACTAACTAAATGCTCACCTTCAAAATCACCTAAACTCCAATCAGAATTAAAGTCAGCAAAATACTGGAAACTATTTTCTTCAACTTTTGTACGGCGATATTCTTGGCGACGTGCAGCATAAGGATATAACACATTATCAATAACTAACGGTGCACGTGGATCAACATTTGTCACACCATTACGATCAGTATAAACATAGTTATTTGCACCTGTTTGGCGAGCGCCATCAGATTCATATTCTCGATATTGTAATTGCTGACGAAGCATCGTGTCTTGACTGAAATCAACCGTGTAATCGAGTTTAATTCTTAATTCTTTACCTTCAGTAGGTGTTGATATCGGAGATATTACTCCTTGGCTGCCTAAGTCAAAAGGCTTTAAACCGTCTGTATTAGTCACCGTAGAAGCTAATTCTTCTCGTTGTGCATCTGTTAATTGAAGCCCTGTATCAGAAACGTCATTAGGAATATCGTCAGCAGTGATCGTACCTTCACCATCTAGTCCATCAATTAAGTCGCGGCTAAATAATCGAGTAGGGTGTCCTACTGAATCAATTTGATTTTCGTCATCGATATAAGCAACACTAGTATTAAGCGTTTGGTTATCATTAATATTAAAGAACAGTGAACCATAAATTTCATTACGTTTTGAACCTAAACCACGATAACCATCTGTTGTTTCAGTGTTAGCGACCAAGCGATAAGCAATATCGTCAGATAACCCGGCTGTAGCATCAAACATCAGGCCACGATTACCCCATTGACCAACAATGGCTTTAACTTGATATGCTTCTTTTTGCTGTGGTTTTTTCTCGATTAAATTAATAACTCCACCCGCAGAGCCAATACCATAAAGACCAGTTGCAGGGCCTTTTAACACTTCAACACTTTCAATGTTTGTGGTTGAGCGCGTTGGGTTATAGTTATTGTCTAATCCAGCACCGCCATACATACCATCGTACGTATAGTTTGCGCCTAAACCACGAATTAAAAGATTATCACCAAGACCGTAGTTATTACCTGCTTGAGATAAGCCGCTAACATTACGTAAACTATCTTGCAGCGTTGCAGCCGCTTGTGTTTCTAATAATATACGGTCAACGACGACGATAGCAGCAGGCGTTTCCATTAAACTCATGCTTGATTTTGTTGCAGTACCCGAATTTAAAATCAACTGATTATGACGACCATAAACAGTTAGCCTTTCGATACTTTTATCGTTTTCTAATTTAGTTTCTTTTACTACTTGAGTTGATTTATCAAGTTTAGTAATCGTTGATTCAGCTGCTTGCGCGGAAGTTGATAATGCAATGGCGGTTGCTAATAGGCTTAGTACGAATTTAGGACGTTGTGTATTAAACATTTTTCTACTCTTACATTTTGATAATGGGAATGATTCTTATTTATGTTATCATCTGTTTGTCTGTAACAATCCCATTTGTTTTATTTATGTGTTCTTGATCACTTTTTTATTTTTAATAATTGAAATTTTTTTATTAAATTGACGGTCGTTCCGATTTTTGTGCTTATTGAAGTAGATTAAATAAAAGGATGAATAATTAAATTACCCTTAGCATTAATAATTAGGGTAACTAGGTTGGTTTTTTTTCGTTAGTAGGTGGTACAATAATCCCCAATTTTATTGTTGAAGGGCTGCTGTTAATGGCTGAATTAAAAAATGATCGATATTTACGTGCGTTGCAAAAGCAACCTGTTGATCAAACTCCTGTATGGATGATGCGTCAAGCTGGACGCTATTTACCTGAATATCGTGAATTACGCGCTAAAGCTGGTGACTTTATGTCGCTGTGTCGTGATGCTGATTTTGCCTGTGAAGTAACTCTACAACCATTACGTCGTTATGATCTTGATGCTGCTATTTTGTTTTCAGATATTTTAACCGTTCCTGACGCTATGGGTTTAGGTCTTCGTTTTGAAACAGGTGAAGGTCCAGTTTTTGATCGTCCTATTACATGTTTACGTGATGTTCAAAAAATTGGTATTCCAGATCCAGAAGACGAGCTTGGTTATGTAATGAATGCTGTGCGTACTATTCGTAAAGGCTTAAATGGCGATGTTCCGCTTATTGGTTTTTCTGGTAGTCCTTGGACTCTAGCGACTTACATGATTGAAGGCGGTACTTCTAAAGCTTTTACTAAAATCAAAAAAATGATGTTTGCTGAACCTAAAACATTGCATTTGTTGTTAGATAAATTAGCTGATTCAGTTATTTTATACTTGAACGCTCAAATTGCAGCGGGCGCACAATCGTTAATGATTTTTGATACATGGGGCGGTATTTTATCTCCACGTGATTACCGTGAGTTTTCATTAAGCTACATGGCAAGAATTGTTGATGGCTTAACCCGTGAAAATGAAGGGCGTGTTGTTCCTGTAACGTTATTTACTAAAAATGGCGGACAATGGATTGAAGAAATAGCAGCAACTGGTTGTGATGCTGTTGGGCTAGATTGGACTATTGATATTAGTGAAGCTAAAGCGCGTATCGGCGATAAAGTTGCACTACAAGGTAACATGGACCCATCAATGTTATATGCATCACCTGAGCGTATTGGCCAAGAAGTGCAGCATATTCTTGAGCAGTTTGGTCATGATAATACTGGTCATGTATTTAACTTAGGCCATGGAATTCATTTAGATGTACCACCTGAGAATGCAGGTGCATTTATTAAAGCTGTTAATGAATTATCGCGTCCATTCCATAAATAGTTACTTATTACATAGATTGGTCACAAAAGCCGTTTATCCTCGATAAACGGCTTTTTTTATGTTCAGTGAACACGTTGCACTACGAAGTAGAATAACGGAAAATATTATTAATTTATCATTTAATAAATCACTAAATTAAAAATAAATTAGTGAATTTTTTTAAAATGCATATTGTAATCGGTTGAATTGTATTGATTCTGATATTTCTTGAGAATATTTTTTAGTACTCAATTTTTCTAATAAAGCGAATGCCGCTTGATAGCTAACAGGCCCACCATTTGATGTGACAACACCATCATCAATTACAATATTTTGATTAAATTGAACCTTTATTTGGGGGTAAGCTTTAGCAAGGCCATTTTCGCCACCAAACCACGTTGTCGCTTTTTTTCCGTTAAGTACGCCAGCTTCGCCTAGTAAGAATGCTCCAGAACAATTACTTGCCATCCAGCTGGCTTTGTTATGTTGAGTCTTAATAAATTGGATTAATGTCTTATTGTTGATTAATGGTTCCATATCGTATGCACTCGCTACAATAACAACGTCAAGATTGATAGGATCATAAATAGTTTTGTCTGCAATGATAACTAAACCTTCTTCCGTTTTTATAGTTTTGTTTTTCGTTGTTGAAATAACAACTACGTCATAATTTGAAAACCAAGATTTTTTACTGGCGGCACCAAAGACTTCAATAGGAGCAGTTACATCACTGGTTAATACACCATCGAAAACAATTATTCCAATTTTAGATTCTGCGGCCTGTGCCTGTGTTCCTGCACTGACTAATAATAAAATCAGGAGAGTGGATTTAATCATTCTAATTCTGTTTTTAATAAATTTTCTCATGTCTATTCCAGTAGGTTATTTAAAATTTTTAACTCAGGGAAAATTCTGATTATAACTACTTCATCATTAATTTTTCCAAGGACGTTATATCCAATAGGAGATATGATATATATTAATGGCTTACTTAAAAGAGCCACTTTTAACTTTATATAGGAACCATTTGATGATAATTAAGCAACAACGTTTTCAATTTGAAGCGTTAACAGTAAACATTAGTGATACTACTGCTATTTATCGCCAATTAGAAAATCAAATACGGGATGCTATTTGGCAAGGACGGTTAAAGGCTGAAGAACGATTGCCATCTACACGTATATTAGCTAAGCAGTTAGGCATCGCCAGAAACACTGTTATCAATGCTTATGAACAGCTTACCGTAGAAGGTTTTCTTGTTACAAAACATGGTTCTGGTACACGTGTGACAGCGGATTACCCTCATCAAAACAACATTGATATAAAAATAAACAATAAATCACTAACATCTATTAAAAAAATTATACTCTCAGAACGTTACCGTAATTTGTCATTCCATGAATTGTCAATACCGTCAAATGATAGAAACAGTGCTCAACCTTTTAGAGCTAACATGCCTGAGTATGATGAATTTCCTAGCGCTCAATGGACACGGCTTGTTACTAAGCAATTACGTCAAAAACCAAGTATCTGGATGGAGAAAAGTCATCCTTGTGGTTATTGGCCTTTACGTGAGGCTATCGCTAGCTATTTAGGCGCATCAAGAGCGCTTAGTACGAAACCCGAACAAATAGTTGTTAGTGCAGGTGCGCAACAAGCTATTGAATTATTAGCAAAAACATTGATTAATCCTGGTGATGTAGTTTGCTTCGAAGACCCTGGATATACACATGCAGCAATGGTATTTGAATTAGCGGGTGCTAAAATTGTTACGATTCCTGTCGATGACGATGGCTTGAATGTCGACGTTTTAAGACAAACTGTTGAGACCGCAAAATTAGTTTATGTTACGCCAGCAAGTCATTTCCCTTTAGGGACCACATTATCGCAAGCAAGGCGACAAGCTTTATTGCAGTGGGCTGAGGAAAAAAGAGCAATCATTATAGAAGATGATTATAACGGTGAATATCGTTACCGAGGACGCGCTTTACCCACATTACATGCAATGGCTAACGATGATCGAGTGATTTACATCGGCAGCTTCAGTAAGTTGTTATTCCCAGCGTTTAGACTCGGTTATATGGTCGTTCCTAGTAACCTCGTCGAGCCACTTGGCACCGTACGTTGGTTGTTAGATCGCCACTCTTCTACTTTAGATCAAATGGTTCTCACAGATTTTATTAATCAAGGACATTTCTCCCGACACGTAAGGAAAATGAAAATACTGTATGCACAACGGCAAGAAGCTATGATCGAAGCAGCAAAAGAATATTTAGCTGGAATAGTTGAAATTCAAACGTTAGATGGAGGGTTACACTTGGTCGGTTGGCTTCATGCTGAAGTGACACAAGAATCGGTACTTAGAGCCGCTTCTATTGCAGATATAGAATTAATGGCAGTTTCTCAGTTTAGTTTCAAAAACACTGATAAAAGAGGTATTATTTTTGGTTATGCAGCCTATTCAGTAGACCAAATTTATCATTCGATGAAAGCTTTACGAGATGCGTATCGACAAACTTCGACTATGAAACCAATGAATTATTAAGTAATCACTATTCATTGAAGTGATTAATCAACCGCGTAGTAAAAATAATTACATGCGTTAATGCATGTAATGACAAGGAGTTATGCTAGGTTTGTTATACATGAATCAACATATTGAAAATAAGGATATAAATTAATGAAACTAGTCATCGGTAATAAAAATTATTCGACATGGTCACTAAGACCTTGGTTGTTGCTAAGTCACTTTGACGTGCCTTTTACAGAAGTGATGGAATCATTATCTCCACAATCATTGTCGACACGTTTGGCACAATATTCAGATAGTAAAAAAGTACCTGTATTGATTAACGAAGAACTTAATGTGTGGGATTCATTAGCTATTTGTGAATATGTCAGTGAACAATATCTCAATGGGAGAGGCTGGCCAAAAGATGCAGCACAACGAGCTGTTGCGCGTTCAGTGAGCGCACAAATGCACAGTGGTTTCACCGCTATTCGAAATGAAATGCCGATGAATATTCGTGCCAAACGGTCTATTGAATTATCTGATGATGCAAAAAACGAAATTAATCAAATGCAATTGTTATGGCATCGTTTATTACAAAATAGTGATGGCCCATGGTTATTTGGTGACTTCTCTATTGCTGATTGTATGTTCATACCGGTCATTTTACGTTTTGAAACTTACGGTATTACATTGTTGCCCTCTACTGAAAGTTATCGAGATGCAGTCATGGCTAATGTTGCATTAAATTCATGGATTGATGCGGCATTAACAGAAACAGAAATTATAGAAGTGGATGAAGCTGGTGAGAATCGTTAATCAATGAATTTTATATTGATGCTTTAATAAAGAAGATAATGATGTGAAGACTCACCTAAAAAATCACGTTATCAAGAATATCGTAAAAAGAACAACGAAAAAAAACCATTGGAGTAATTTAAATACACCCAATGGTTTTTATAACGCTAACAAAATGTCAGGTTAATTATAAATTAAGACTCGCGAGCAATAGCGCGATAAGCAATATCAGTACGGTAGAACGAATCTTTCCATGATACTTGCTTAGTTAATTCATAAGCATTTTGTTGTGCTTGCGTTACTGTTTGACCTAGTGCTGTTGCACATAATACACGGCCACCAGAAGTAACAACATTACCATCAACAAGCTTAGTGCCAGCGTGGAATATTTTAGCGTCATCAGTTGCAGCAGGAATTTCAGAAATCACATCGCCTTTTGCGTAGCTTGCAGGGTAACCGCCAGCCGCTAAAACAACACCAACAGCAGCGCGTGAATCAAACTTAGCTTCAACTTTATCTAAACGCTTATCAAAAGCCGCTTCAACAAGTTCAACTAAATCAGACTGCAAACGCATCATGATTGGTTGAGTTTCAGGGTCACCAAATCGGCAATTGTATTCAATTACTTTAGGTGTGCCATCACTCATGATCATCAAACCAGCATAAAGGAAACCAGTGTAAGTATTACCTTCTGCTTTCATGCCATTAACAGTTGGATAAATTACTTCATCCATAATGCGGTTATGCATTTCAGGCGTTACTACTGGCGCTGGAGAATATGCACCCATGCCGCCAGTATTAGGACCTGTATCGCCGTTACCAACACGTTTATGATCTTGGCTGGTGGCCATAGCTAACACGTTATCGCCGTCAACCATAACGATGAAAGATGCTTCTTCGCCGTCTAGGAATTCTTCAATAACAACGCGGCTGCCAGCT
>CALJMY010000108.1 GCA_937981905.1 uncultured Enterobacterales bacterium | reverse complement strand
TCATTATCTAGTGAAGAAGGCGTTGTATTGATGTGTTTGGCCGAAGCGTTATTACGTGTACCGGATAAAGATACACAAGATGCGTTAATTCGTGACAAGTTATCACAAGGTAAATGGAGTACGCATTTAGGCAGTAGTGATTCTATTTTTGTAAATGCTTCATCATGGGGATTATTAATCACTGGTACCATGGTTGATTATGCCGACAAACGTAAACAAGATACTTTAGGCTTACTTAAAAAAACACTTGGCCGTTTAGGTGAACCTGTCATCAGAAAATCAATGAATTACGCCATGAAAATTATGGGTATGCAATTTGTGATGGGTGAAACTATTGTTGCAGCAACAAAACGTGCGACTGAAAAAGAACAACAAAATTACGTCTATTCGTACGATATGCTTGGTGAGGGCGCAAGAACAATGAATGACGCAGAGCGTTATTTAAAGTCTTATCAAGATGCCATTGAAACGATTGGCGGCGTTGCCATTGCTAGTGGTAAAAATGACCCGAGGAAAGTCCCTGGTATATCAGTCAAACTATCTGCAATTCATCCCCTTTACGATTTTAATCACAAAGAACGTGTGATGACAGAAATAGTGCCGAAGTTGAAAGCGTTATGTCTACAAGCTAAAAAATATAACATAGGGTTAACTATTGATGCAGAAGAGTCTGAACGTTTAGATATATCACTTGATGTTATCGAAGCTGTGTTTAGTGATGACGATTTAGAAGGTTGGAATGGTTTTGGTATTGCGTTACAGGCTTATCAAAAACGCGCAATTTTTGTGGTTGAATGGTTACGTGAGTTAACACTTCGGGTTAATAGAAAAATGATGGTGCGCTTGGTTAAAGGTGCTTATTGGGATACTGAAATTAAAAACGCTCAAAAAGGCGGTTTTGTACATTTTCCTGTATTTACACGTAAATCATCAACTGATGTTTCTTATCACGCCTGTGCTAATAAACTATTAGATTATCGCGATACCATCTATCCTCAATTTGCGACACATAATGCTTATACAGCTGCAACTATAGTTGAGCTTGCTGGTGATGACAAAGAAGGGTTTGAATTTCAATGTCTTCATGGCATGGGTGATTCTTTATACGAACAAATTGTGAGTGATGAAGGCATTCAATGTCGTATTTATGCACCTGTTGGCCACCATGAAGATTTACTCGCTTATCTTGTACGTCGTTTATTAGAAAATGGCGCTAACTCGTCTTTCGTTAACGCGATTGTTGATAAATCACAACCTGTTGAAGCTTTATTAGAAGATCCTGTCGAAAAAACTCAACGCTTAAAGTGTAAATACAATAACCAAATATTAAGACCTATCGAGCTTTATTATAGTGAATCGGGGGATAATCGTGACAATTCAAAAGGAATCGATTTAACTGATATAAATGAACTCACACCTTTAAAGAGTTCTTTAGATCTTTGGCTTACAGACAATTTATTAAACGATAAGTCTGTGCCTGATTGTGCTAAGGCTGTTGTAAACCCTGCCAATCATAGTGAAATTATCGGCTTTCATCAGCTGCATAGTAAAGATGAAATGTTGTTAATGATAAGCAAAGCGCAATCGGCATTTACAACGTGGTCAAAGACTCCTGTAGTTGAACGCTCAGCATTATTATGCCGCATTGCGGATATATTAGAACGTCATACCAATGAGCTTATTGCGCTTTGTATTAAAGAAGCTGGAAAAGTTGCGCAAGATGGCATTGATGAAGTACGAGAGGCCGTTGATTTTTGCCGATATTACGCTGCTCGTGCTATCGAGCAAGAAGCTGATGAACGTTTAGAAGCTCGTGGTGTCATCTTATGTATTAGTCCTTGGAATTTTCCCTTAGCCATATTTTTAGGACAAGTCTCTGCCGCCATTGCGACTGGTAACACAGTGCTTGCCAAACCTGCAGAACAAACAAGTTTAATAGCACTTAGAGCTATTGAGCTAATGAAATATGTAGGTTTACCTGAAGGTGTTGTTCAAGCTGTTATCGCCCGTGGTAGTGATGTCGGCGATGTGATTGTTCCTGATAACCGTATTAAGACAGTGATGTTTACTGGTTCAACTGAAACGGGTACTAGAATTTCTCAAACATTGGCTCAGCGCGGTGGCGATCAAGTGCCATTAATTGCTGAAACTGGTGGTCAAAACTGCATGATAGTAGACTCTACTGCGTTGCCAGAACAAGTCGTAGATGACGTTATATCTTCTGGTTTTCAATCGGCAGGACAGCGTTGTTCTGCACTACGTGTTCTATTTGTTCAAGAAGATATCGCCGATAAAATAATTGAAATGCTAACAGGTGCATTGTCTGAATTACATGTAGGTGACCCTGCGCAGCTCAGCACGAATATTGGTCCTGTGATTGATCAAAAAGCATTAGATGCACTCAATGCACACACTGATTACATGAAAAACAATGGCCGATTATTATATCAATGTGAAATTGGCAGTGAAGTTTTAGATAACGAGCACTTCTTTTTTGCACCAAGATTGTACGAAATAGATGATATTAGTGTATTAACTAAAGAAGTATTTGGGCCATGTGTTCATGTAATACGTTATAAAGGAAGTGATATAGAATCAGTTGTCGATAAAATTAATGCAACTGGTTTTGGCTTAACAATGGGAATACATACTCGTATTGAGCAACGCGCCATCGAATTAGCTAAGTTATCGCGAGCTGGTAACGTATATATTAACCGTAATATGATTGGTGCAATTGTTGGAGTGCAGCCTTTTGGTGGCAGAGGGCTTTCAGGAACTGGGCCTAAAGCAGGTGGACCTAATTACTTAACACGTTTAGTCAAAGAAAAATCGACGCCTAATCCAGACAATTTCAGGTTATTACCGTCGCAAGAAGTAGCATTAAGTGGTGATGATGAATCAGCAATTGAGGCAATGGCCTTCATGGAAAAAGCAAACTTTGCTGAAAAGGAATGGCGTTTAACGGAGCTAAATACACGAATTTCTAATGTACGTCAGTTGTTAGCTAAGATTGCGACCGTTGATATTGTTGATGATTTAGCTGAGGATTTAAATCACACCTTAGCGTCGTCACGATCACAATTAATTGATGTTGAAAAGCGACTTAAAAAGCCGCAACTATTACCAGGACCAACAGGTGAATCTAATATTATCTATTTGGAGAACCGAGGTAACATTATCTGTTTCGCCGACAAAAATGTTAGTTTCCATTTTTGGGTATTATCAATTGTGACAGCATTGGCAACAGGTAATACTGTCATTACCGTGGTGTCAGATTTATTTTATGATGAAGCAATGGCATTTAGAAATAAATTTATTGCAACCGGTGCCGATGAAGGTGTGTTTCAAGTATCAAGATTACGCCATCTATCAACGCTGTTGGCACATCCATTGTTGTCAGGTGTTGTAGTTGATAGTAATTGTGATCGTAAACACTATATTAGTGAAAAACTTGCTGAGCGTCATGGTGCTATATTACCGGTCATTACATCTGAATATTTTGATAATTTGATTGGTCGCCTTGTTACAGAAAAAACGATAAGCATTGATGTCACTGCGTCTGGTGGTAATACGTCACTAATGACATTAGTTGAAGATGATGATTAATAAAGGTCAAAGTAGTTAAGTCTAACTATTAATAAAAAGCCAAACAATAATGTTTGGCTTTTTTGTGAGAAGACTAAATATTTTTAGTTTCTAGCTATCTTCTGCTGGAGCGTCTGTTTCAACTGGTGCTTCTTCTGTTGGTCTATTTTTTTTACACAGACCCATTAAGAAGTTACGCATCATTTGATCGCCACAAGGCTTGTATTGACGACTTCCTGGCTTTCTAAAGAATGCGCTCATTTCAGATTTTGAAAATTGGAAATCAGCTATTTGCATAATATCTAATAAATGTTCTTCACGTAGTTCTAATGCCACACGAATTTTCTTTAAAATCATATTATTATTGATTCTTGCGCCTTCTTCTACAGGAGCAGGTGCTTTGCCATCTGCAGGTAGACCACGATGTTTGATGATTAAACCATCTAAAAATTGTGTTAAAACAACATCAGTACATTCAACGAAACCATCTTGTTCTTCACGCAATAATAAAGCACTGACTGCTGTAGATTTAATAGTCACGTCAACTAATTGGAACATATCAACGATATTCGATTCGCGTAAGTTAAGCGCGTAACGTAAGCGACGTAATACTAAGTTATTCATCATGTGTTTTAACTCTTATAAAATTTAGCGCAAAATACCACAAAGCCCAGCAATTTAGTATCTTTTTATCACAAATCAATGATCTAAACGCAGATAAATAGAGGATTTATCCCTGTTTTTATTATTAGAACTTATTAACGAAAACAGTAATTGTAAAACAAATAAAAACACCCTAAGATCACTTTTAATTTTACTAATGAAGATACTGCTATGACAACTCAACTATATTTTGTTTATGATTCACATTGCCCTTGGAGCTATGCTTGTCTGCCTCTAGTTAACGCAATTGCTGAGAATTATCCTGATATGGAATTACATATTTGGCATGCAGGACATTATGCTGGTTCTGATAGCCCAGGCGCTAAACAAGTAAGTACCGTTAAAAGTGAAGCTAACGTTAAATTTTCTAGTGCTTATGAAGCTAACATCACGACTAAAAAAGACTCATACATGAGTGCAAATGTTATGGCGTGGTTAGCGAACAAACAACCTCAACATGCTTTGACTGTTTTAAATGCCATTACTAAAAGTCATTTCATTGATAATAATGAAATGAACACACGTGAAGAATTTGAAACACTGCTAAGTGATTTAAAATTATCACCACCAAATAAAGTTTTTAAAAATGATTTGAGTAATGATGCTAATCAAATTATTGAAGATGTTGGCGAGATACAAGAGTTGATCGGAATGCGTTCATTCCCAATAATGTTATTGGCTGTTAATGAAAGTGCAGTTCTTTTAGATCATTCTCATTATTTAAAACAGCCGGCTAAAATTGTTGAAGCTGTAGCTCAAGAATTAAAGAAAAATCATAATGGTATTCACACCATCATGTAATAAATTAAATGGCTTCTGAATTTTTTTAATGCTAAATATAATTTAGAATAATGTTGATGACAGATATTTTTTTCAATTAATGTCATCAACATTAATGAGCCATGATGTATTTTTTTAATTTTTTATATCAAACGCTTCATATAAATAATCTTATATCTATTCTAAAAACATAAAGTGTTTAAATAATTTACCTTACCTAATCATTCAATTATCACTTCCCTTTTAAACTTCAATCAATAGCGTTACCACTTCACTGACATTAAGTATTATCTAAAAATTTCTTAGTCAGACTGCTTAATCGTGACTATATTTGATTACTTATATATAAATTTTAATATTAGAAACTAAGCACTATAAGATAATTTGTGGATAAGTTTTTTATATAGCCCCGAGAATTTTCTAACTTCTATACCTATGCTGTGAGTAAGTGTGTTAAAAAGTAAAAACTACCCACAATTAATTTGGTTTATTGAAGTTAAATTGACGGAATAAATAGGACCTAAATATCTTAACAATAAGTCGTATTTCGTAAATTTTTGTCGAAATTATTCAGAATTAACTAGATTTGAACGTAAGTTATTTTTATAAATTTTTTGTTACGCGAACTTTAACCAAGTAAACAGCCTACCAATTTTATTAATGACAATAACATTACCTTCCTAAATTTTTTGAGACTCTGCCCATTCCTGTAATTTTTGCACTCGCTCTTTTT
>CALJMY010000107.1 GCA_937981905.1 uncultured Enterobacterales bacterium | reverse complement strand
CGTTATAGCATTGCAGGCGCAGGGCTTGCCATAGCGGTAGGCATTAAGTTGTGGCCTCTGTTACTTCTTCCATCATTGTTTAGACCATTACTCTTTGTGCCTAAAAAGTTATTTAAAGCGATGATTCCTTGTGTTGTTATAGTAATTATCGTGTTGTTACCCCAAGCATTAAATTATGCCGACGCACAATCAGGATTAACCAATTACACGCAATATTGGCGCACTAATAGCTTTCTATTTGGTTTACTGGAAGACGGATTAAGTTATATAGAATCACAGGTAGACTTTGACTATAACGCACAAGCACTAGCGCGCTATATCATTGCGGGGCTAATCGTAGGAATAGTTATTTTTCAATTGAAATTGACCGTTAAAAATAGATATACGACAATAAATATCGAAAGCTTAAGTCAAACGTGGTTGGTTATTATCGCCTCTTTATTCCTTTTATCTCCTACTGGTTACCCATGGTATTTCATTTGGTTTTTACCTTTATTGGTATTAAAGCCAAATTTACCTCTGTTGTCATTTACGCTATTTTTACCCTTGTATGACTTGCGCTATCCATTGGGTGAATTAGATAATTTAGCGCTGTTTGATAACGTTGTTATTCCACTACAGTTTTTACCGCCAATTGTGTTACTTTTAATTATGTTTTATAAATGCAAATATATAATTTACTTGTCTAAAAAATAAAAACATCATTAGTTATGACTTTTTATTTTATAGATTTATAGCTCTATTACTTTTTGGCATTAAATATTATTCGTAATAAATATATCTACTAAAATGGAAATTCTATGATTAAAAATAATGTTATCAAATTACAGTTTTTATTAATAATTTCACTTTATGGGTTTAGTCATTATGTTGCTGCTGCTGAAGATCAAATAACAGATCCTTGTGGTAAAGAATTATATAAAGAAAAAATAGCGTTAACCAAAAACAAAATTACTAAGCCATCTTTTGCTAGATTACCATTCTCTCCTCATCGACCATCAATACGAAAAGGTTGCGTTGGGATAAGCTTTTCTATTAACACTGTTGGCTTAGTGTTTAACGCTAAAATTAAAAAAACTTCTCACGTACGAGTTTTCAATAGAAGTGCATTATATACAATCAAAAAATATCGTTTCCAACAAAACGATAAAGTTTTTAAAGAAGCTTACTTAATTATTAATTTTGACTATGATTATGACCGGACTAAAGACGAAAATAGTTTACATAGAAGGTTACAATACTTGTAAATTATTCTCGTTATAGAACAACTGACTTATTATTATAAAATAGATTAACCCTTTTATAATAACCACAAAAAACCCACACCTTGAATAAAGGAGCAGGCTTTAAACGTAACAAATTTAACAGCTTAGATAGCCATTAAGTGTCCACGTAGTTCTGCGAAATCAGCGTCGATATTCTTAGATAGAATGTCTTTGTGTTCAACATCAGCAAGTGGCTGTGGTAGCGGCACTTCAATGTTTAAGATTTCTTCTACAGACTCTTGGAACTTAGATGGATGAGCTGTACATAAGAATACGCCAGTCTCGCCAGCTTGTAGTGAATTGTTTAATGCTAATGATGCAATCGCGCCATGAGGTTCACACAAGTAATCTAATTCATAAAGATCTTTTAAACCTTGAACCGTTTGCGCTTCATCAACTTTAACACCTGTGATTAAAGACTTATCCCAACCTTGAACTTTGAGTAATTCTTCAATACGTGGCCAGTTGTTTGGCGCTGATACGTCCATTGCGTTAGAACGTGTAGCAATTGTTGGCGTTGGAGCCCACTCGCCAGACGCAAGGTAACGTGGAACCGTATCATTTAAGTTAGTTGCAGCGATAAAACGCTTAACTGGTAAACCTAAAGATTTAGCTAATAAACCAGCTGTTAAATCGCCAAAGTTACCGCTTGGTACACTGATTACGATTTCATTACGTTGATCAGCAGGAATTTGAGCAACCACTTCAAAGAAGTAACAAATTTGCGCTAGCAAACGTGCAATGTTGATTGAGTTTGCAGAATTTAAGCTGATTGCTTCTTTTAATTCTAAGTCGTCAAATGCATCTTTTACAAGTTGCTGACAATCATCAAAACGTCCTTCAACAGCGAATGTATGAATGTTGTCGCCTAGCGTACAGAATAGTTTTTCTTGTAGCACGCTGATTTTACCCTTTGGATAAAGTACTGCTACGTTGATGTTATCTAAACCATAGAATGCGTGAGCAACAGCTGCGCCAGTATCACCAGAAGTAGCGGTTAAGATTGTTGCTTTCTCGCCTTCTGATAAATGACTTAAACATTGTGCTAAGAAACGTGCACCGAAATCTTTAAACGCTAGCGTTGGACCGTGAGTAAGTTCAAGTGCGTAAACACCGTCTCTCACAGGAGATACTGCTAGTGGAAAGTTAAATGCTTTACGCACCATGCTTTCAACCATGTCATTACCAAGCTCTTCGCCAAGAAATGCAGTTAAAATAGCAACACTACGAGATACGAAATCTAATTCAAGTAACTCATCAACATTACCCAATGTCGGAATTGTCGACGGGAAGAATAACCCTTGGTTATCACCTAGTCCTAATTTTACCGCTTGAGCGAATGTAACTTTTTGCTCATTTTTCTTTAAATTATACAGTTCCACGTTTTGCCTCCCGACGGGCGCCTTGATTATCTAGTTTACAAATGTGGCTAAAGCCATCATCGTTTTGAATATAGTTTTCTTGCAGGTATGCTGCTAGTTCTTTTGCTTTATCAGCGCACTTTGTTACCGCAAATAATGTTGGTCCACTTCCGCTAATGCCGCTAGCTATTGCGCCTAAATCAAGCATTGCTTGCTTGTTTTCAACAAACTTAGGGATGATACCACCGCGCACTGGTTCTGCAATAATATCAACTAATAAACTTGCCGCTAAATCACTATCACCGCGGTGACTTGCATCAACAAATGACGCAATGTTTTGACCAAATTTAAGCGCAGTTTTTAAATCAACTTGCTTTGGCATTATTTCGCGAGATTCAGCCGTTGATACTTTAACGCCTGAATAAGCAATCACCCAATACCAATCGTCAAACGTTGGTAGACTAGTTGTTAATGTCTTGCCCTGCTCGACCATTAACTGAAGGCCGCCAAGATAACTTGGTGCAACATTGTCAAAATGTACGCTGCCGCTAATTTGACCTTCAAGTTTACCCATCATCAATAACAGTTCATCTTTTGATAATGCGTTATTGTAGAATTCGTCAAGTGCGTAAAGCGCAGCAACAACAGATGCCGCACTAGAACCTAGCCCACTACCAACTGGTAATTCTTTTTCAAGTACCATTTTTATTGATTGTGGCGACTGGCCTTTTTTCACTAGTGCTTCGTGATAAACAACGGCGCAGTCATACAAGATATTAAGCTTTGGATCGCTTGGTAATTTGTGAGCGAATCTGCCAATAGTCTCGACACCGATAACATTATTACTATCAGTGGCTGAAATGGTAACAAAATCACCCAGCAAGCTGCCATCAATGGGTGACAATGCGCCGCCTAAGATGTCAAAACCGACACTCACATTACCCATAGACGCTGGAGCGAATACTCGAATGCTCATAAATTAAACCTCACGCTGCCAAGCTAGAGTACGCAACATATCAGCAAAGATGCCCGCAGCAGTTACTTCATTACCTGCACCGTAACCACGTAATACTAATGGAATTGGTTGGTAATAACGTGAAGTAAATGCTAATGCATTTTCGCCGCCTTTTACGCCGTATAATGGCTGATCTGATGCGAATTCTTTAATTTGCACTTTACATACACGATTATCACTTTCGCCTTCGATAACACCAACGTAGCGTAATACTTTACCTTCAGACGTTGCTTTAGCAACGCGCTCTGCAATAACAGCATCTGCTTTAGGTAAGTTAGTCATGAAGTCTTCGATAGACCCTGACGCATCAAAACCTTCTGGTAATACGGAATCAACTTGAATATCTTCAAGCTCTAATTCCATGCCAGTTTCACGTGCAAGAATAAGTACTTTACGTGCCACATCCATACCGCTTAAATCGTCACGCGGATCAGGTTCTGTGAAACATTTTTCTTTAGCAATGATAGTCGCTTCAGATAATGTCATGCCTTCATCTAGCTGACCGAAGATGTAAGATAATGAACCAGATAACACACCTGTGAATGAAACAAGTTCATCACCAGCGCTTAATAAATTTTGTAAGTTATCGATAACTGGCAAGCCAGCACCAACGGTTGTTTCGTATAAGAAACGACGACGATTAGTTAACGCTGCTTGGCGAAGCTGTACGTAGTATTCTTGTGATGCTGTGTTCGCTTTTTTGTTTGGCGTAACAACATGGAAACCAGACTCTAATAACGATACATATTGGTCAGCAATTAATTCACTAGATGTACAATCAACCACTAATGGGTTTAATAAATGATTTTCTTGAGCAAACGAAATTAAACGCGCTACATCATAACCAGTCGTTGTTGCTTCTAAAGCAGACTTCCAATCACTTGGGTCGATGCCTTCAGTAGTTAACGCCATTTGACGAGAGTTAGCGATACCACAAATACGAATAGCAATGTTTTGCTGTGCTAAGTAATCTTTTTGTTGATTCACTTGGTTTAGTAATTCAGCGCCAACATTACCAGCACCTACTAAAAATAAGTCAATAAACTGTAGCGAGTTAAAGAAACGTTGATGACATGCTTTAATTGCACGTGGACAACGATGTTGATCAACAACCGTTGAAATTGAACGTTCTGAACTACCTTGTGCAATCGCAACAACATTAACGCGTGCTTGCGACAATGCTTGGAAGAATTTAGCCGCAACACCTTGAACCGCTTTCATGCGATCGCCAATTAACGAGATAATCGCTAATTGATGACGAATTTCTAATGGCTCTAATAAATCATTTTTAAGTTCTAATTCGAACTCAGCTTCTAATGCACTTTTAGCAATTAAATGATCGCCAGATGGTACACAAAAGCTAATGCTGTATTCGCTAGATGATTGCGTGATTAAGCTAATTGATACGCCTGCTAGAGAAATAGATTCGAAAATACGACTAGCCATGCCAACCATGCCTTTCATACCCGGACCTGATACGCTGATCATTGAAATGTCATCAAGGTTTGAAATTGCTTTCACTTGATTTTCATCATCTTGACGTTCACTAGAAACTAATGAACCTGGTGCCGATGGGTTAAATGTGTTTTTGATCAAACAAGGAATGTGGTATTGCGCGATTGGTACAATTGTTTTTGGGTGTAATACTTTAGCGCCAAAATACGATAATTCCATCGCTTCTTGATAGCTCAATTGCTCAATAAGTTGTGCATCAGCGACTAAACGTGGGTCAGCATTATAAACACCATCTACGTCAGTCCAAATTTCACAACAATCAGCACGTAAACACGCTGCTAAACAAGCCGCAGAATAATCTGAACCGTTACGACCAAGCGTTACAATTTCGCCATCGCTGTTAGCTGCCGTGAAACCAGGCATTAACCAAACACGTGCTACTGATAAATCTTTGTTTTCAATTTTTGAGCGAGACAGTTCAATATCAACTTGCGCTTCAAGGTAATCACTATTACCACTCATGAATTCTTTAGGTTCTAATAAACCAACACTTACACCGCGTGCTTTTAATAGTTGGCTCATAATAGAAATTGATAAACGCTCACCAACCACCAGCAGTTGTGCGCGAATGTTATCAGGACATTGTGCTAGTAATTTAACACCGTTAAGCGTACGAGAAACTAATGCATTCTCTTTGTCCCAAGTCGCGTTAACCGCTGCTTGGTCAAATTCAGGATATTTGTTAGTTAACCCTTCAACAATATTTTTAAAAGTTGTTTCAACACGCGTTAAAGCATCAACGTCACTGCCACCAGTACAATTAATATCAACAGCTTCCACAATATTATTTGTAGTTTTACCAGGGGCTGATAACACAGCAGCGATTTGGCCTTTGCCACTTCGCTCAACTAAAATGTCTGCTACTCGTTCTACTCGTTCTAAATCTGCTAACGAGGAACCACCAAATTTCATTACGCGCATTGTTTACTCCAACTTTCTAATCAATTTATTGTCATTTTAAGGAGGAAATAAGATACTTCCCTAAACGCAAAAAACCCGCGACATTTAAGGCGCGGGTTTTTGCTAATTTCATTCTACAGCGCAAACACCCTAGCCTCCGGTAATAATTCCGGTGGTAATAATAATGTGGGTGGTAGTCATATTTGACATTTTTAAAGCTCTGTAAAAAAGTTGCCATTAGGATGACAGATTATTAAAAACTGTCAATCGCAATAACTCATTTTACCAGTCTTTATTGTTACTTTTACTTACAAAATAGAATAAGCGACTAAAAATCAAACAACTTTAATATCTACAATACGTTAATATGATTTTTTAGAAGATTATAACTTAGAGAGAAAATTACTTTATATCAAAGATGTTGCACTAAATTGATAGGAGAATTATTGAAGTAGTTTATAAGATGAGTTCCTCATGAACACTTTCATGAGGACAGAGTATTTGCTTGTTGTATTAATATATTAATTATTCTCTATATAATCCATCATCATTTTTTCTCCAAGCATTTTTGACTGAACTGCCATTTCATTATTAATAATAGGAAGTTTAGCTTTCATTTCAATAAAAGATTCATTAGCGCCTAGTTTCATGATGTCGAGCAACTCATCTGCATTAAATTGACTCAATAACAATTTATTATCTATTTTCTCACCAGAAATAACTTTATTAAATATAATTTTAAAAAAGCGCTGTATAGATTCTTTTTGAGAGTGTCGTTCGACTTCAGCCAACGTATCATACGATAAATTTTTTGCATAAATGGTAGCAGCCATTTCTACAAAAATAGTTGAATCCATATCAGCGAAGACACGATTCATTATTTCCGCTAATCCAGGGCTACTTTTACCTTGCTCAGCCATTGCACTATCAAAACCCATCAGTGCTATTTCGCCTGCTTCAATATTATTTAAAAAGCTCCTAGCAACGGTCATTGTTGCGCTATCAGGCTGGCTATCAACAGGCGTCGTTTTACAACCCGTGATGCAGGTTAATAAAAATAGAAATGTAATACCAATTAAAAGGTGAGATTTCATGATAACAATTAGTTTAATTTAAAAAGGCATTCTAACTTAACAGTGACAGTAATTGTAAAGTTAATGTAGAGATAATTGACTACAAAATATATATCAAGGTTTCATGCTTTTATTTGCTTTCTTCTTTTAGAAAAACCTTTAAAGCAATTTAGCAAGCAGTTAAACTGTGACTTAAATTTTATCCTTATATTAACATCAACATTGAGCCCTTTATTATGCATATTGAAAAAGACATTGTAGTAAGCCTTCATTACCGCTTAACTGACGACCAGCAACAAGAAATTGAAAACTCATTTGGCGATGTTCCAATGATGTATTTACATGGACATAACACAATGATTCCGGGCCTTGAAACTGCATTAGAAGGCAAACAAGCTGGTGATAAGCTTGAAGTAACTATATCTCCTGAAGATGGCTACGGTGAATACGTTGAAGAACGTAAACAACAGGTTCCGGCAGATGCATTTGAAGGCTTAGATCCAGAAGTTGGTATGCAATTCACTGCAGATACAGATCAAGGTCCAATGCCTGTTACTGTTGTTGAAATTACAGAAGAATTTGTAACGGTTGATGGTAACCACCCTTTTGCTGGCCAAACATTACATTTTGATGTTGAAATTGTAGAAATTCGTGATGCAACACCAACAGAAAAAGAAAACGGTGGTTTACACCAAGAAGGCGGTTGTGGTCACGATCACAGCGAAGGCGAAAGTTGCGGTAGCTAATTACTAATACTTTGTCATTAATGCACTTTATTTTTATTAAAGTGCATTAATTTATAAGCAACATTAATCTTCACAGCAGTTCCATTTAATACCTATCAAATATTCATTCACTATAAAGATAACAATTTCCTTTATTTTTAATACATAGCAAAATTTTATTCTTCACCATCTGATAATAAAAATTCATCATTAACGTACTTGACGTGATATATACGTGATATATTTTTTGTAGCATGTTTGAACTACTGTTTAAAACCATCACGTAATAAATGTAAATTCGGTATAGCTTCTTACCTGCTTTAATAATTTATTGGTGATTAAATTTATACATTGTAATCACTAATTATTTAGGGTGTCTTATGAATTTTAAAAGATCTATTATTAGCCTTCTTATTACGACTATTTTCACTACTATTCCTGTAGAGGCCGCAATTAATGACAATAAAAAAAATTCCCTACATAAAGCTGATACAAACGATGAGCACAATACAAATTTAATCACTAAAAGCGGTATGCCTAATCATTTTGATAAAGCATTAGATAAAACAACATTCTTGTGGGCAGGTAAAAAAATAGTAAAGCCAAATTTAAGCCCTGTTGTTTTTGAAAAACGTCTTAATGTTGCTAGTAATGATTATCTTAGCCAACTCACAGGTATGTCTTCAGTTAGAAAAGGTACCTCTAATGCTGTGTTAACTCATAGTTATGAAATGAAACAAGGTGCTAAGGTTTCTAAATTTAAACAAAAATATGCAGGTATTGAAGTATTCAACCGTG
Source organism: uncultured Enterobacterales bacterium (assembly GCA_937981905.1). Classification (GTDB taxonomy): domain Bacteria; phylum Pseudomonadota; class Gammaproteobacteria; order Enterobacterales; family Psychrobiaceae; genus Psychrobium. The sequence continues at coordinate 7,706 of CALJMY010000107.1, read as the reverse complement.
AGTATAATATTTTAATGAATGCCGACTATGAATTAATTTCCGCCTCAGGGTATTTATCTAATGATGCATATTCAAAAGTCACAGGCCAATTAATTAAAAATCCATCTACAATATTTGGTGATTCAAAACCCGCAATTATTAGTGCATTTTCAGATATGAATGGCGATACATCGTCGTTATCTTTAAAACAAACAGGTATCAAAGATGATTATGAACTTTATCAAGTAACTAATAACACGCCTAACAACCTTCAATTACTTGGAACACCTCGCGCTAAGAAAGTATTATTTGATAACAATGGTGAATTAATTGCCGCACATTATGTAGAAATTCAAATCAGTGAATTCGATGTTATTAATTCTTTTTATTATGGCTATGTCATTGATGCAAATAATGGCAAAGTTTTATTTAAAAATACTTTAACCAGCCACGCTCAAGATTTTAATTATCGTATTTATGCCGACGCAGATGGTAAACCTTGGGATAGTCCACATGGTAACGTTATTCCAGCAGCTATCGGCAGTGATTCAAACGATTATAGAACGGCCACATTTATACCAGCGAATTTAGTTGAATTAGCTCATGGTCCTATTAGCACTCGAGATCCTTGGTTAGCCGATAATGCCACCAGCACAGAGGGGAATAATGTTATTGCTTATGTTGACATTGTTCCTCCGCAAGGCCTAACAGCTGGTGATTTCACTGCAGAAACGACAAGCGATTTCACCTTTGATTATCAATATGATGAAACTCAATCAGCCAGTATAGACAACAACAGAAAAGCAGCCATTGTCAGCTTATTTTCACTTAATAATTATTTGCATGATGACTTTTACGATCATGGATTTAATGAAATATCAGGTAATGCGCAGGCATCAAACTACGGCCGTGGTGGCCAAGAAAACGATCCTATATTTGCAGAAGTTCAAGATTATAGCGGTATTAATAATGCCAATATGTCGACGCCAGCAGATGGTGGTTCACCGCGTATGCAAATGTTTTTGTGGGACAATAATGTTAATAAAAATGGGATTAATTCGGGAATTACTGTCACGTCAGATAGCTCAATAGGTTTAATATCAACAGGCACACCTTCTACATTCGGTCCTGAAATATTTGATTTAATTGAAAGTACTCTTGTACGTTTTGAAGATGGTATAGCGCCTATCCACGATGCTTGTAGTGATGCTATAAATGCCAATGAAATAGCAGGTAAAATTGTTATCATTGATCGTGGTGAATGTAACTTCACTGAAAAAGTTCTTAATGCCCAAATAGCTGGAGCTATAGGTGTCATTATTGCTAACAATCGTGATGGTGACGAAGTAGTTGTTTTAGGTGGCGACGATGCTAACAATGCCATTCAAACCCCTAATATGTCTATTTCTGAAAACGATGGCGCAATCATCTATGCCGCTTTGGCTAATAATGATATGACCGTGAGCATGTTTAACAATGGGAATAATGAATTTAAAGATAGTGCGCTAGACAATGGTATTGTTGCTCATGAATGGGGCCATTATATTACTAATCGTTTAATTGGTAATGGAAATGGATTAAGCAATAATCAAGGAGCCTCATTAGGTGAAGGTTGGGGAGACTTTCATGCTTTATTATTGTTGAGTGAAGAATCAGACGCTTTACAAACTGGCAATGACAAATATCAATCTGGTTACTCGATTACATCTCATGTTGCTTCTTTTGTCACTGGTATTCGTCGTTTCCCTTACTCAACAAACATGGATATTAATCCATTAACGTTTAAAGATATTGAACAGTCTGCTGAAGTTCATGACTCAGGAGAAGTTTGGGCAAGTATGCTTTGGGACTCATACGTTGCTTTAATTAATGATGATCGTTATACCTTTGATCAAGCACAAAGCATCATGAAAGATTATTTAGTCGCTAGTTATAAAGTGACCCCGATATCTCCAACATTTACTGAAGCGAGAGATGCCCTACTCTCTGTGGCTTTTTCAAATGAAAGAGCCGATTATGATCTTATTCTAGCCGCATTCGCACGTCGAGGTATGGGAATTGGTGCACAATCGCCCGATAGAGACTCAATCACACATGAAGGAGTTATTGAATCATTCGTCACTGAAGTTCCTGCTTTCTCGGTAGAGTCACATACATTAAATGCAAATTACGACGGTCCAGCCAGTGGTTATTGCTCTTTTGATAATATTATTGATAAAGGAGAAACTGGCACTTTATCTTTCACTGTCAAAAATGATAATGATATTGCAATACCAAACCTTAAAGGCTTACTTACTGTAACAAGTACACAAGAAGTGGTTATCGAAAACGAAGGACTTATCGACTTTGGTGAGTTAACTGCTTTCTCTAGATCCACTAGCTCACCGACAGAATTCAAATTAGTTAACTCAGGTATTGGTGAAGAGTTGACATTTTCATTAACCTTTCCTGATGTCTCAATTGATACGGTTGTGCCTGACTTTAATTTCTCTACTGTAGTTAACGTCGATTTTGAACCTAATATTATTAGTAATGCAGTAGATTTCACAGATCTTAATGATTTTTCTGCACTTAATGATTTCTCAGAAAATGTAATCATTGGTGATGACCGTGCTCAAGGTACTTTAACAAGAGCTTTATGGTCTGGCAGTGATTACTACCTTAATATTAATAATAATACATTTACTAGTGATGTTGCTTTTGAAACGCGTAGCTTTACAGTCGCTCCATCAGGTGATTTTACAATTAGTTGGTTTCATCGATTTAACATCGAAGAGTTTTTTGATGGCGGCGTGGTTGAAATAAATGTTGATGATAATGGCTGGGTTGACGTTTTATCAATTACAGGGGCTGTATTTGAGAATACGGGATACAACAATACGCTATTTATTGACACTGAAGCATCTATTGCTGGTCGACAAGCATTTACAGGACAATCAGCAATTAATGGTGAAACCGAAACAATTAATTTTGGCGAACAATTAAACGGTAATAACGTTAAATTTAGATTCAGAATGTCAACCGATAGCGCGGTAGGAGAATCTTTAGGATGGGATATTGATGATATTACTGTTAATAATGTATCAACAAATGTATTTACTACCCAAATTGCAGGAGATTCAGTTGAGTGTACCAATAGTCATTTTGCAATTACTTCTAACTCTGAAATCTCTCAAACAGCTAATAGCAATGACACCATAGAATTACGCGTAATTGCCGCTGACTCGCAATCTACATCAATCAATTATACCTGGTCACAAGTGTCTGGCACACCCGTTTTATTAACAAGTATTAATAACTCTAGTTTAGAGTTTATTACACCGAGTGTGACTACGGATGAAACCTTAGTATTTAATGTAAAAGCTAGCAATGGCAGCGAGATTGTTGAACAAGATTTTTCAATAATAGTATTGGGAGAACGAGCACCTTTGATAAACTTGATCACTCCAATAGAACAAACTATTAATGAAAATAGTGTTGTTAATCTTGCTATTTCAGCTACTGATTTAAATAATGATATTTTAACTTATCAATGGACACAAATTAGTGGTACAGCAGTAACACTATCCACTACTAACACGCCAACAACTTCATTTATAGCACCTTCTATTCTTGAAGATGAAACGTTAATATTTAATATTGTCGTTGATGATGGTAACCAGAGTATTGAACAACAATTTACAGTTAACGTTATTAATACTCTTGATGTAATCAATGCTTTGCCTCTCAATAACAGTTCATCAAATGAAAGTAGTAGCGGCGGTAACATTAGTTTATTTATTTTATTACTGTTAACTACTTTTTCATATTCACGAAAAATAAAATAATAAAATAATAAAAAAGTTGATTACCTATGTAATCAGCTTTTTTGATATTTATTACTTATAGAAAACATAATTTCATCGTTATAGTTATCGTTAAACATCACATCTTAACCGTCATCATTAATTAATTTACAAACAATGTTGAACACCAAGCTTATTCAATTCTTAGAAATATTATCTACTTTTAAATTCTCACTTATTTTGACATTTGTTAGAAGTCTTGACATATAAGATTACAAAATCGCTGTTATATATTTCATCTCGTTAATATATTGTACATTTAACCCCAAATAATAAGGGGTGTAAAAATAATATTTATATAACATTTTGATAAACTTAAGGAAGAATAATGATTTTTAAGAGATCTGCGATAGCTATATGTGTAGGAAGTATATTACTTTCTACAACTGCAAATGCTAATACATTAAAAAATATAGAGAATGTTGTTTTTAAACAGCAATCTAATCTGTCTAATAAATCAACTAAAAGCGGGATGCGCAATCATTTTGACTCAACGCTAAATCGCACAACATTTGCTTGGGCTAGTAAGAGTATTGTAAAACCTAATCTAAGTGCAATTGCAGTTGAACAGCAATTAGCTGTAGCTGGTAATAACTACCTCAACCAATTGACAGGAATGTCTGCTAGTAAAGGTGGTATTTCAAGCGCGGTATTAGCCAAAACTCATAATGTTGGTCGTGGCGCTCAAATTGCTAAATATAAGCAAGAATATGCTGGCGTTGAAGTATTTAATCGTGAATATAACATCTTGATGGACAGTGATTTTAATTTAGTATCATCATCAGGCTACTTTGCAGATAAAGCATCGAGTGCTATTACAGGTCTTCTTATTAAAAATCCTGACAAAGCTTTTGGCGAATCAGATAAAGCAATATCAACTGCTTTCTTAGATATGGGAGGAGATTCTTCGTTAGTATCTATGTCATCAAAAGAAACTAAAGGTGCTTATGATACTTACAAAGTTGCCTCAAATAACGTTTCAGGGGCTAAACTTATCGGCAGCCCACGCGCCAAACAAGTTTTATTTGAAAACAAAGGCGATTTAGTTCCAGCCCATTATGTTGAAATAGAAGTCAGTGATGTTGATACTGTTGAATCACAATATTACGGCTATGTAATAGCTGCTGACACTGGCAAAGTATTATTTAAAAAGGACTTAACCAGCCATGCTGGTGAATATAATTATCGTATATATGCAGATGATACAGGTAAACCTTGGGATAGTGCTCATGGTAATGTTATTCCTGCACAAGCAGGTGATGATGATTATTTAACAGCCGCTTATCTAGATGCTCCTTTGGTTACGTTAGCACATAGCCCAATTAGCACTATGGATCCTTGGTTAGCAGAAGGTGCGACAACAACCGAAGGTAATAATGTTTTTGCCTATGTTGATGCACTTGCACCACAAGGTTTTTCAAACGGTGATTTTACTGCTGAAACAACTAGTGATAACACATTTGATTATAAATATGATGAATCACAAATTTCAAGCTCAGTGAATAACCGTAAAGCAGCCATCGTTGCTTTATTCTCGTTAAATAACTATTTACATGATGATTTTTATGATCATGGTTTTGACGAACAATCGGGTAATGCACAAACCTCAAATTATGGTCGTGGTGGTGAAGAAGGTGACGCTATTCTTGCAGAAGTTCAAGATAATAGCGGAACAAACAACGCAAACATGTCGACACCTGCGGATGGTGGTTCGCCACGTATGCAAATGTATTTATGGAATAGTGAAGTTACGGAAGTTGGTGTTGATTTTGGTATTACAGTCACTTCAGATGCTTCACTTGGTTTAATAGCAACATCTACGGCTTCTACGTTTGGACCTAGTTTTTTTAGAGCTGTTGAAGGTAAATTAGTTCGTATTGAAGATGATACAGCTCCAATTAATGATAGTTGTAGTACTACCGTTAATACCGCTGATATAAGTGGTAATATTGCGATTATCGATCGAGGAGCTTGTAACTTTACAGCTAAAGTTATTTTCGCTCAAGAAGCAGGTGCAATAGGTGTAATCATTGCAAATAATCGTGACGGCGATGCTATTATTGTATTGGGTGGCGACGATGTTGATAACGCTGTACAAATTCCTAATATGTCTATTTCACAAAATGATGGTGCTGCGATTTACGCTGCAATGGCTAACGATGACGTATTTATAAGCATGTTTAACACTTCAACACCTGAGTTCAAAGGCAGTTCATTTGATAATGGTATTGTTGCTCATGAGTGGGGACATTACATTAGTAATCGTTTAATTGGCGATGGTGCTGGTTTAGGTAATAACCAAGGCCGCTCAATGGGCGAAGGTTGGGGTGACTTCCATGCTTTATTATTATTAAGTGACGAGAGTGACGCATTACAAGCAGGTAACGATGAATACCAAACAGCTTACTCTGCAACATCTTTTGTCGCGTCATTTGCAACAGGTATTCGCCGAGTTCCTTATTCAACAGATCTGACTGTTAATTCGTTAACCTTTAAAGATATTGAGCTTTCTGCAGAAGTTCATGATTCTGGTGAAATTTGGGCGAGCATGTTGTGGGATTCATATGTTGGCTTAATTAATGATGAACGCTATACCTTTGCTCAAGCGCAAAGTTTAATGAAGGATTATTTAGTCGCTAGTTATAAAATGACTCCGGTGTCACCAACTTATACAGAAGCACGCGACGCCTTATTGTCAGTAGCTTATGCAAAAGATGTTGATGATTATAAAGTTATTTTAGCAGCATTTGCTAAGCGTGGTATGGGTCTTGGCGCGCAATCGCCCTCTCGTGATTCAATAGACCATCTTGGTGTTATAGAATCTTTTGCAATTGAGGTTCCAGCACTGTCAGTTGTATCTCATACTTTAAATCCCGATTATGTAGGAAGTGCTAATGCTCAAGGTTTCTGTTCAATAGATGGCATTTTAGATAAAGGAGAAACGGCTACTCTTGAATTTACTATTACTAATGACGGTGACCGTCCATTAACAAATGTTACTGGTTTATTAGCGGTAACAAGTGGGCATGACGTAACCTTAGCTAACGCAGGTGTTGTAACATTTGATGACCTTGCATTATTTGGTCAAGCTAATAGCATACCTATAGAAGTGACATTAAATGAAGCAGGTATTGCCGATGAACTTACATTCTCATTAACTTTCCCTGATGCGACCGATGAAACAATAACGTATGACTATAATTTATCAACAACAGTCAACATGGGGTTTGAGCCAAAAACATTGACTGATACGCTTGATACTACCGATTTTAATGATTTTTCAGGTATGAACAGCTTTACAGAGAATGTAATGATTGGTGGTGAATCAGCGGAAGGCACATTAACACGTGGACATTGGGGTGGTGATGATTATTTCATTAACCTTAAAAACCATGCATTTACTAGTGATGTAGCCATTGAAACTCAAATATTCCAAGTTGGTAACGCAGGTGAATTCAAAGTAAATTGGTATAATCAATTTACTATCGAAGCGCAATTCGATGGTGGCGTTGTTGAAGTCAGTATTAATAATGGTGATTGGGTTGATGCATTATCCATCCCTGGCGCACAATTTGAATCTGCTGGTTACAACGATACGATGCTTGATATTACTGAAGCTGCTATTGCTGGTCGAGATGCATTTACAGGAACAGGATTTGGGTTTGAAACAATTAACTTTGGAACAGCTTTAAATGGTAATGAAGTTAAACTACGCTTTAGAATATCATCTGACAGTGCAGTTTCTGAAGCTGCTGGTTGGATAATCGATGATATCACCGTTGAAAACGTTTTAAGTAATATTTTCTTAAACCAAATTGCTGGTGATGCAGTTGTTTGTGCGAACCACTCACCTGTCATATCTTCAGCGTCAGATAAAGAACA
>CALJMY010000106.1 GCA_937981905.1 uncultured Enterobacterales bacterium | reverse complement strand
AAGTAGCTAAGGTCTCAATGAATACTAGCTTAACCTTCATCTCAATCCGAAAACTAAGATGATGTTACGCTTATCATAACTTTGAACTATCTCTAGTTCATTGTGTTGACATTATTCATTAAGAACCTCAGTACTTAATTTTAAATGCCCACACAGTTTATTTGAATTCTAATTTTTAAAGAACGTTTCAACTCTACTTGTCTCTCTATAAAAGAGTAAGGAGTTACGCTTCAAACCATCTGGTCCGTTGCGTTGGGATGCGTATAGTACGTTTCCCAGTTTCAAAGTCAACATCTAATTTCGTTTTATTTTATAAGCACTTAAAAAGTGATTTAAAAATAATCTGAAGAAGTGTTTTTCTTCTCTAAATCGTTGCTTAGTGCCATTTAACGTTAACCGCTAAGTGATGCTCTGCTCCGTTTCAGTGAGGCGCATTATAGACAGATCCTAATGCTTGGCAAGGGGTTATTTGATCTTTTATTTTGATCGACTATAAAAGATACAAAATCATTGTTTTATGGTCGTTTTACGACCTAAATGACCGAATTAGGATTATTAAACATGCCCATACCTTGATTAAAGATCCCTGTTGCGCTGTTTATATCGATCTTATTTGTTTTAGCGATCGTAATTATTCGTTCTCCAATCTCTATTGCTTGGGCTTTATCATGAATAAAGAGAGTTGAAGAGGTTTGATCGTCACTCACAATAAGATCAAATCCACCATGTACTGCTTCTGTAGTTATTGTATAAGTCGACATCTTTCTTACTTATTAGTTATTACGGGTATAAAAAAACCTCGCTAAGGTTACTTAGCGAGGTTTAATGATCATCTGTAAGGGTTTAACCTTCTGGACGCATGTGTGGGAATAATAATACGTCACGGATAGATGGTGAATCTGTGTATAGCATTACTAAGCGATCGATTCCGATCCCTTCACCCGCTGTTGGCGGTAAACCGTATTCTAGTGCCGTGATGTAATCAGCGTCATAGAACATTGCTTCGTCGTCACCAGAATCTTTTTGAGCTACTTGCTCTAAGAAACGTTGATCTTGATCTTCTGAATCATTTAACTCAGAGAATCCGTTCGCAATTTCACGACCACCAACGAAGAATTCAAAACGATCTGTAATGAATGGGTTGTCATCATTACGACGTGCCAATGGAGATACTTCCGCTGGGTATTCAGTAATGAACGTAGGTTGCATTAATTGATGCTCACCAGTTTCTTCAAAGATTTCGATTTGAATTTTACCAAGACCCCAATTGTCTTTCACTTGAATGCCTAAGTCTTTAGCAATTTTAGTAGCTTGCTCAATGTCATTCACTTGTTCAACAGTTGTACCCGGTGTGTATTTAAGAATTGCTTCTACAACCGTTAGACGATCAAACGCTTTACCGAAATCAAATTCATTACCTTGATAATTAATTTCAGTAGTACCTTTAACACTTAACGCTAACTCACGAAGCATATCTTCAGTTAAGTCCATTAGCATGTTGAAGTCTGCATAACCCCAATAGAATTCAAGCATAGTAAATTCAGGATTATGACGAGTCGATAAACCTTCATTACGGAAACTACGGTTAATTTCAAATACGTTTTCAAATCCACCAACAACTAAACGCTTAAGATTTAGTTCTGGTGCGATACGTAAATACATATCCATGTCTAACGCATTATGATGAGTTTTGAATGGACGAGCCGTTGCACCACCAGGAATGACTTGCATCATTGGCGTTTCAACTTCCATGAAGTTTTTGTTTGATAAGTAGTTACGGATGAACGCAACAACTTTAGAACGAGTTTTGAATACTTCACGAGATTTTTCGTTAGCAATAAGATCTAAGTAACGTTGGCGATAACACGTTTCTTGATCTGACAAACCATGATACTTATCAGGCAATGGACGTAATGCTTTCGTCATTAAGCGTACTTCAGTACAACGAATAGATAACTCACCCGTTTTAGTTTTAAATAATGTACCTTTAGCAGCGATGATATCGCCCAAGTCCCATTTTTTAAATTGCGTATTGTAAAAACCTTCAGGTAATAAATCACGTGCTACGTAAACTTGAATACGCGAACCCATATCTTGGATTGTAGAAAACGCTGCTTTACCCATGATACGACGAGTCATCATTCGACCAGCAACAGCAACTTCAACGTTCATTTCTTCTAACTCTTCTTTATCCTTATCGCCGTAAGCAATATGAAGATCGTCTGAAATATCTTTACGACGGAAATCGTTAGGGAAAGCTTGACCAGCTTCACGCATCGCGTTTAATTTTTCACGGCGCTGTGCTACTAATTCGTTAATGTCTACAACTTCTTCGTTGTCTACGCTGTTTTGATCACTCATGGTAAGTGTATTCCTGTTATTAACTCGTGTAATTTGGGTTGATTATCGAATGTCTCGTTAATCGATTAACTATTCATTGTCTAAATAATTAGTTACAAGCCTTTCTTAAGGCTCGCTTCTATAAATTTGTCTAAAGCACCATCTAATACAGCGCCTGTATTTGAACTTTCAATACCAGTACGAAGATCTTTAATGCGAGAAGCATCTAATACGTAAGAGCGAATTTGACTGCCCCAACCGATATCTGCTTTGCCATCTTCTAATACTTGCTTGTCTTCGTTTTGCTTGTCTATTTCAAGTTCGTATAGTTTTGCTTTTAACTGCTTCATCGCCGCAGCGCGATTTTTATGTTGCGAGCGATCTGCCTGACATTGCACAACCGTATTTGTTGGTAAATGCGTTATACGAATTGCCGAGTCAGTTTTATTAACGTGTTGTCCACCAGCGCCAGATGCACGGTAGGTGTCTACGCGTAAATCGGCTGGGTTAATATCAATTTCAATATCGTCATCAATTTCTGGATAAACGAACGCCGAACAAAAAGACGTGTGACGACGTGAGCTAGAATCAAACGGCGATTTACGAACTAGGCGGTGAACACCACTTTCAGTACGTAGCCAGCCGTGAGCATATTCACCACCAAATCTAATAGTTGCGCCTTTAATACCTGCAACATCACCGGCTGTTACTTCAACTAATTCAACTTTAAAGCCTTTTGCTTCGCCCCAGCGTAAATACATACGAAGAACCATTTCAGCCCAATCTTGTGCTTCGGTACCGCCTGAGCCAGATTGAATATCCATGTAACAATCGTTTGCGTCGTTCTTACCGCTAAACATACGACGAAATTCTAATTTTTCTAATAGTACTTCAAGATCGTCTAGCTCTTTTTGAGCTTCATCAAAAGTTTCTTGGTCTTCAGCTTCAATTGCTAATTCCAACAACCCTTCAACATCTTCTAATCCTGATTCCATTGAATCAATGGTATTAACCACGGCTTCTAAATTCGAACGTTCTTTACCTAACGCTTGTGCGCGTTCAGGCTCATTCCAGACAGCTGAGTCTTCTAATTCTCGAGATACTTCAGTTAATCGTTCACTGTTGTGATCATAATCTAAATAATCTCGCAATACGTTTGAACGCCCACGAAGATCATCAACTTTGTTTTTAATCGGGTTTACTTCGAACATTTAGGTAATTTCACCGCTATTATTGAAAATAATGCTAAAAAAAGCCGCTTATTCTAACGAATAATTCATTAAATATATAGGCATTACGTTACATATATTAGCGATGTCTGCAGCAAGTTCAAACTAAATATTTATCATAAACTCTTTGAATGAAAAATAGAGAAAGGATCTATCAATCGATACGTCTTCTGGCATTAGCTATTTTTTATACTAGCTATTTTATACAAAACACAATAAAATAAAGCGAAATCATTATCATTAACATTAAAATTTAATTATGTTTACTATGGAATTAGCTTTTTGCTTAATATGGACTGGTGCGTTAAGCACTTATTTAGCAAGCCCTTCACAACAACTACTCAAAAAACCAATTTCTAAAATATTAGGATGGAGCTTATTAGCAATTTTTATAACTGTAAGTAGTTACTTGCTGAATATGGAATTTGCTGCGGTAACCTCGGTGTTATTTAGTTTAGGAGTTTTATTCATGTCATGGCAATTCATCATTTTTATTGCCGGTCACTGGAAAGTAAAATTATCTTACTTATCGTGTGGTGGTTTTATTACTTTACTATCACTTGCTCAATTAGGAGGTGCTTAATGTGGTCTAAAACAGCAATTGCAATACTTGGTGGGTGTATATTATCAATCTCACTTATGCTTAATCTTAATTTTATTATGCCATTTAAAGTAGATACGCGTTTATTCATTGGATTACTGCTTGCCTTCCCTTTATGGGTTAGCGTCATGGTTTGGTGTTATTCCAGTGACAGCTTTAAACATGCTTTAAAACGCTGCACTTTCCTTTTCGTGCCTTCTGCAATAGCTAATGCATTATTTTTACTAAATTAAGATCATTATGAATAAAGAATTTATCAAACGTTTAACGCTAGCTCATGGCTGGATTGGATTAGTCTTTTCAGGGCTATTATTTATAATATTTTTTGCAGGATCTATTGCGCTATTTAGGCAAGAACTCTACTTATGGTCAATGCAACCGCATGCACCTGTGACCAACGGTTCTGAAATAACTGCCGAGCAAGCGCTTGAATCAGCGATTGCAAATCGTGACGTTGATACTAAAGAACACATCACTATTATTTTCCCTTCCGACACATTTTATTATTATAAAGCTTTTGTTGATATCAAAGATCGTGAAGGCACAGATCAAGAACATTATGACCTACTATTCATTGACCCTATAACTGGTGAAGTGATTTCAGAAGGATTTAAATTTAATCTAGGCGAATTCATTTATCGTCTACACTACAACCTTAATATTCCTAATGGGAAATATGTTTTAGGGTTTGTCACACTATTTTTCTTATTTGCAATTATCTCTGGTATTTTTATTCATGCTAGAAAGTTAATCAGTAACTTCTTTCAATACCGAGGAGACAAACATAAACGCAGTCAATTACTAGACATGCATAATGTTGTTGGCGTTATTAGCATTCCTTTTACATTAATGTACGCCATTAGTGGTTTAATATTTAATTTAGTCATTATTTACCAAATCGCTGTTGCATTAACGATTTATGGTGGCGATCAAAGAGCTTTATTGCAAGATGCAGGCGTTCAGTTTATTGAACCAGAATGGCAAGATAAACCAACCGAGCGCGTTAATATCGATGGCTTAATTGCTAAAGTAACACAAGAATACCAAGGCGTAGCACCGCGCATGCTTACTATTCATAACTTTGGAGATGAAAGTTCTGTTATCAGACTTAGATCAGAAGACACCTCCGAGCTAACAACCGATTACGATAGTACTTATTCATTAGTTGATGAAAGTGTAGTTTCAAAATCTGATATCGAAAATCCAAATTCAATTACTATTGGCACTGGTGTACTGCGTAAACTCCATTATGCTGATTACGCTTCGCTAAGTTTACGCATCGTTTATTTTATTTTAGGGTTAGCGGTCTGTGGGTTAATTGTGACGGGGAATTTATTGTGGATTCAAAAACGAGAAAAACAGCGTAATCATAGTACACGTACATTGGCTGTTGCACGTTACATGACTATGGTTAGTTCAGTCGGTATTATTTTCGCAACCTCTATCGCATTTTTATGTGAACGATTAATGCCTCTTAACCTAGCTAATCGTACAGACGTATTAGGACAAGTTTTTTGGATAGCGTTAGCAATATCAGCGTTTATTTATATATTACCATCAATTCAATCTCACTATAAAAAAGCAATATCAGCGACTTTATTATTAAGTGCTGGAATTATTTTTACTACATTATTAACCAGTATGTGGTTATTTGGAGATACATTAATCGGTTGGATTACTAATGGAAATTATATTGTATTGGGTGTAGATATTGGCTTGTTTATTAGTGCGTTGTTATTAGCATTTGTTGGAGTCGTTATATTCAAGAAATCTGCAACAGTAGTAGAAGAATCACCAAAAGAATTAAACAACGTGTCAATTTAATATCAACTATAAAATGATAAGTTAATATCGGGTAATATGAATAATTATATTACCCGTTTTATCTTAAACGCTCACGTTCAAATATCTGAATTATTTACATAATTTATTAAAATATAAATAATAAAAAAATGACTGTTCCTTATTTATATTATTATTGGATACCTTTCTTTTGTGATGTTTAATCGGTTTAGGTGAAGCCAATATAATTGCAATTAAAACACCCAAAACACCTATCCACTGTAACCATGCTAATGATTGGTCTAAGAAAAAATAGCCAAAGAACACAGCTGATATGCTACTTATAAAACCTAAAAAAGAAACAGTAATCGTTGGTAATTTATCAATGCCATAAAACCATAACGAATAACCAATAATTGAACCAAAAACACTTAAATAGCTATAACCTAATATGTTGTTGAGCGTTAAGTCACTTGGCATCCCTTCAAACCACAAAGCGACAGGCAATAACACTAATCCGCCAAAGAGCAATTGCCATCCGGTAAAGTTTAGCAATGTCATACCGTCAGGTCGTCCCCAGTATTTTGTCATCACGACACCTAAAGCCATGCTCACTGTTCCCAATAATCCAATTAATATCCCTTCAAGACTAAGTTCCGCATTATTATTGAGTACCAATAACGCAAGACTCATAATGGCTAGCAAACTAGCAAATACTTGTTTTATGCTTAACGTATTATTGAGAAATAAATAACTAAGTAACATGACTAAAATAGGTTGGCCTGACATAACTAAGGCAGCCATGCCTCCCGGTAAATACGTTGCTGTGAAAAATAGGCAATAAAAGAAAAACCCAATATTGAGAAAGCCTAAAACCGCTAAACGCATCCACCAAATACCTATTGGTAACATTCTGCTCAGTAACACTAAAATCAAACCTGCAGGTAACGCTCTTAACGTTGAGGCAAGCAGTGGACTATTTGGCGGAAGTAATTCTGTTGTTACAACAAAGGTGCTTCCCCATATAATTGGTGCTAGCGACGTAATAGCTATCGTTCCTAATAATTGCGCACCTTTCATGTTATTTTCCTTGTTAATTCGTTAAAGCTCTAACAAAAGTATCTTTCTTAAAAGCTATTTTCGCATAAAGTAATGGAAATTTAGTTTTTAATCAAGTATCTTTTTAAAAAGTTATTTTTTAAGAGAGTATTATGAACGACCCAATAGACAATATTTTGCAACAATGGAATCAAACCAAACCAGAACTAGATTGTTCTGCGATGGGCATTGTTGGCCGTTTATTATTAGTAAATATCAATTGGAAAAAGAAAATAGAGCATGTGTTAACAGACAAAGAATTAAGTTTTATTGAGTTTGATATTCTTGCCACACTCCGCCGTAATCAAATTCCATTAACACCTACCGAGCTTTATCAAACATTAATGTTATCTTCTGGAGCAATGAGCACACGTATAGAAACATTAGTACAACGTGGTTTTATAGAAAGAGTAGCCAGTGAAAAAGATCGTAGAAGCTGTAAAGTGAAATTAACTCCACAAGGTATAAAAGCAATAGATATTGTTTTAGATGCGCATGTTAAAAACATGTCAGGCATGCTGAACGGTCTTGATGGTGGTGAACAAAAACAATTGGCGGGCTTGCTGAAAAAAGTACTTTTGAGTGATTAATGATTTAGAAAATTTGTGGAGTGTTTAACTCAGCTTTGCTTTGACATGAGACACCTCATCTTTAGTTAGATTTTGGTGTCCGTTTTATAGGGGGAAGATCATTGTCCTGCTGGCTTGGCTTGTTACAACTATTTTTCATCATGGGAACAATATGCCTTTAACGCAACGCCACCACAAAAACTAAATTTTTTATTCCGCAGCTCCAAAACATTGTAAACCAATGAAACTAGTGTATTAGTCATCATTGTATCT
>CALJMY010000105.1 GCA_937981905.1 uncultured Enterobacterales bacterium | reverse complement strand
ATTCTTCACAAAATGTTATGATCTCGTGTTGATCATCTGAAGTTTTTGCTAGTTGGTCTATAAAGTGATGACCAACCATGCCATTACCTACTACGACTACTTTTTGCTGTTCCATTACTATTGCCTTTTTATATGATTATGCCCTTGTATCGCAACAATAATGCCAACAACTTATAATTTATTTTAAGTTATTGAATTACCGTCACATACTATTCATTCTTAGTATCACTTATTTTATAATTAGGCAGTTGAACCAGCATTTACGCACTAATTAAGTACGTACCTGCACTAGTTTAGCGCTTTTGTATCACGAAATAATTGATTAAAAGTGTAACAAATAAATTAAATACAATTAAAACAGCAACTAAGGATAAAAATCAACGTTGGCAAGGTAGTTGCCTTATTAAAGCAATCAGTGTCTGTGGAAAAACTAATGAATACTTCTGTTTCTCAATCCGATTTATCTTTTAAATCGATCTTATCTGTTGAAGACTCAATTAAAACTACGTGTCCGTATTGTGGTGTTGGTTGTGGTGTCAAAATTGACAATTCAAACAATCAAGCCATTGTGACAGGGGATCTTAATCATCCTGCTAATTTCGGTAAACTGTGTATTAAAGGTAAAAACCTTGGAAAAACGTTATCTAATGATAAACGTTTATCACAGCCTAAAATTAACGGTACTACTACTTCATGGCCTCGTGCGCTTGATTACGTTGCTAGCAAGTTTACTTCTATCATCGAGCAACACGGGCGAGACAGCGTTGCGTTTTATGTTTCAGGTCAGTTATTAACTGAAGATTATTATATTGCTAATAAACTGATGAAAGGTTTTATTGGTACAGGAAACATAGATACAAATTCACGTTTGTGTATGTCATCAGCCGTATCAGCCCATAAACGCTCTTTTGGTGAGGATATTGTCCCATTAAGTTATAGCGATTTATTAAAAAGTGACTTGCTAATTTTAGCCGGCTCAAACCTAGCATGGTGTCACCCGGTCATATTCCAACGTATTCGAGAAGAAAAATTAAAACGTCCTGAACTAAAAGTCGTTGTTATTGATCCTCGTAAAACGGCAAGTTTAGAGCTTGCTGATCTTCATTTACCAATCAAAGCAGGGTGCGACTTAACGTTATTCAACGGTTTGTTATCGCATTTAGCTCAAAACGATTTAGTTGACCTATCACTAGATGGCGTTAAGCAAGCGATTGAGCAATCAAAAGAAGCAACAGGCAAACTTAACGATATTGGTTTGAGCGAAGAGCAAATCGCACAGTTTTATCAATTGTATAGTTCACATCACAATGTGGTGACTGTGTTCTCACAAGGGATTAACCAATCACAAGTAGGAACAGATCAAGGTAATGCAATTATAAATTGTCATGTTGCTTCAGGTAAAATCGGCCGCGAAGGCTGTGGTCCGTTTTCTATCACCGGACAACCTAATGCAATGGGCGGACGCGAAGTAGGGGCGTTAGCCAATACGTTAGCTGGTCATATTGAATTTGATGATTCCGATTTAATTGATGCATTAGGTGAATTTTGGGAAACAGATACGGTTGCTAGAAAACCAGGACTTAAAGCTGTTGATTTATATAATGCAGTTGAAACTGGCGAAGTTAAAGCTATTTGGATAATGGCAACTAATCCTGTGGTGAGTATGCCAAATCATCAACAAATTGCACGAGCATTAACTAAATGTGACATGGTTGTTGTGAGTGATTGTGTTGCCAACAATGACACTATCGCACTTGCTAATGTTGTATTACCAGCACAAGGTTGGGGCGAGAAGAACGGTACGGTAACTAACTCAGAACGCCGTATTTCAAGACAACGTACATTCTTAGAACCTTATGGTGAGTCTAAACCCGATTGGTGGATTCTGTGTGAAGTGGCTAAACGAATGGGCTTTGCACATGCATTTTCATTTGATGGCCCTGCCGATATATTCAGAGAGCACGCTGCGTTGTCTGGTTTAAATAACAATGGCACACGCGCATTTGATATTTCAGCGTTTGATCAAATAACGACTACGCAATATGACCAATGGATCCCTAAACAATGGCCACAACCTAAAGGGCAATCGATTTGTTTATCGGATCAACGTTTCTTCGAACAAGGCAAGTATTTCCACAAAACAGGTGAAGTTAAAATAGTTACTTCAGCTGAACTTCCGCCAATACCAAGTGATGATGCATTATTACTTAACACTGGCCGTAACCGAGATCAGTGGCATACGCAAACTCGTACGGGTAAAGCCGCACAATTAACCAATCGCCATCCGGAACCTATTGTTGATATTAATCCTGTTAATGCTAAAAAAGCAGGAATTGTTGATCAAGAAATCATTCAAATAGAAAACATTGGTGAAACACTGCATATTCGTTGTCACGTTACTGATGAAGTTCGTGTTGGCGAGATGTTCGTGCCAATTCATTGGTCACATGATAATGCAAATCACGGTAGTGTCTCTAAATTGATTAAAAGTATTGTTGATCCAATTTCAGGTCAACCAGCCTTTAAACAAACAGCAGTGACAATTAGTAAATTAGATTATCAAAGTGAAGCATTATTGCTTGTTCAAGAAGAATTAGATGACACACAATTAACAGGTGAGCTAGCGCAATATCAAATTACGCAAAATCTAGCGAACGGTTATTGTTATCACATCGCTAGTACGTTAGCACCATCTGAATTATATGAGCAATTATTAACTGTCTTAGAAAGTACCAGCGGTACGTTATTGAAACGTACTCATGATGACTATTACCAAGCTGGATATCTTGAACCAAATGGCATGTTAGCGGGTTGTTTTGTATCCAATTCTAAGCAATTATTACCAGCAGGTTGGACATCGCACTTCTTTAATCCTGCTAAATTTGATTCAGTTAAACGTGAATTAATGCATCAAAAAGCGAGTGACGTTATTGGCAAAACAACGTTCTGTCAGTGTTTGAATGTAAACAGAGATTCAGTGAAAGAAGCCATTGATGAAGGTTCATTAACTGTACAAGAAATTAAAGAAAAAACTGGCGCAGGTAATGGTTGTGGTAGTTGTATTGATGATATTTTAACGCAACTTAGTTTAGAGCAAACAACTGAGCTAATCGCTTAATATTTATAGTTAAACCAATAAAAAGAGACCAATTGGTCTCTTTTTTTATGTTTTTTGGTTAATTTATAAATCACTCAAAGGACTGACTACACCATTAGCGCCTGCTTGAATAACATGCGTATAAATTTGAGTTGTTCTAATGTCTGTGTGGCCTAATTGTTCTTGAATAGTTCTAATATCTGCACCACGTTGTAATAAGTGAGTCGCAAACGAGTGTCTTAATGTATGTGACGAAATTCGTTTTTTGATACCAGATACAAAACTCGCTCTTTTTAAAGCTTTTTGAAACGTTGTTTCATTAATATGATGACGCCTGAGATTGTTAGTACCGGGTTCTAGACTTAGTTGATTGGACGGGAATAAAAAATGCCAAAGTACGTCATAAGGGGCTTTAGGATATTTATTACTCAAAGCGAATGGTAGTTTTACACCAGCGTAAGTTTTATTGCTTATATCAAATTGATAATATTTCTCAGCGTGTAATATTTGTTCTTCTAATGCTAATTTTAATTCTCTAGCCAATGTTACTCGTCTATTTTTACCTCCTTTTGCGCTCCAAATAGATAATGTGAAATGGTCAAAGTCTACATCTTGAATCCTCAATCTAATCGCTTCCATTAAACGTAAGCCGCTGCCATACATTAACTTTGCTAATAATGCATATTTTGGTGGCATATTACTTAGTAACAGTCTCATTTCGTTTTGGGTTAAAACCGTTGGAAGTTTCCGCTGTTTAGTACTTTTTTTAAAGTTCATCGTAAGCTCTAATGGATGTTTGATTATTTCTTTGTAAAGAAACACGAGAGCATTTAATGCTTGAGCTTGAGTACTAGAAGATACGCGACGCTCTACGGTCAAATACGTCAGAAACCGTTCAACGTCGACATCATTTAATTTGGTGGGGTGTTGTTTGTTATTAAAATTTATATAAAACTTTATCCAATATATATACGATTTTATTGTCAAACGAGCATAATGGCGTGTAAGCATGTGTTGATTAATATGATTTAAAAAAATTGAATTATACATAAAATTAAACTGTTTATTTATACAGTTCAATGATAATAGTCTATTTTTCGTTGTTATCAGGAATATTTCCGCCTTTCACGCATTTAATTTTAAAAGATAAACTTAAGTGGTTGTAAATGTTTATAAATTAATTTATTGTGATTTTTTAACGTGAAAATAGCGCGAACATTTATCGCACTCTTTTCCGTATAATAAACTGTTAGCACTACAAGGAAGTATCGAGTATGCCCGAACGTTTAGAATTAACTAAGAATGCTCAATTTTATGTTCCTATAACCGAAATTGATGACTCAATTGTAAATAATATACTGAGCTCTGCTGTAGATAACATGGACACTGGAGAAGAGTTTGTTGTTG
>CALJMY010000104.1 GCA_937981905.1 uncultured Enterobacterales bacterium | reverse complement strand
GAATTAGCAATGATGCGTGATCGTATTACCACAAACCGTCAATTACTCGTAGAAGCTTTGAAAAAGGCGGGGGTTACACGTGATTTCAGTTTCATTACTCGTCAATCTGGTATGTTTTCGTTCTTAGGAATAACCCCAGAACAAGTAGCAACGCTCATCAATGATTACAGTATTTATATGGTCAATTCTAGCCGTATTAGTATTGCTGGCATTAGCAAAAACAATGTTGATTATTTAGCTCAATCAATCGCTTGTGTTATTAACGATTAATCCCAACATATACAATTAGCTAATTATTTAAAGGCATCGTTTGTAACGATGCCTTTTTTATCATCAATTGTTTGAACATCCTCTCACTTTTTTAATCAATGTTTATGTTCATATTAGAAACAACTTGTGCTTATATTCCAAACAAGATGTAATAGACCGACTAATCAGTCAATTTAAGGTTTTGCATCATGTTTCTCAATAGCTCCTCACAAAGTGACTCATCAACACTTCAGTCATTATTCACTCAACAAAAAGATGCATTTTTTAAAGCGCCTGTTACGAGTAAAAAAGAGCGAGTAGAAAGCTTAAAAAAATTAAAGACTGCATTGTTATCTCGTCAAGAATCTCTCATTGAAGCCTTAGCTAAAGATTATGATCAACGTCCAGCTCAAGATTCAATCATTGGTGATATTCTACCTTGCGTGATGAATATCAATTACACCATTAAAAAATTAAGAAAATGGATGAAACCAAGTCGCCGTAGTGCAGGTTTATTATTGGCGCCAGCAACTGTGCGTGTTGAATATCAGCCATTAGGAGTTATAGGTATCATGGTACCTTGGAACTTCCCTATCATGTTATCAATTGGTCCATTAATTACCGCCATTGCTGCGGGTAATAATGCCATGATTAAATTATCTGAATTTACACCACATACCAATAAAGTATTAACAGCAATGCTTTCCAGTATATTTGATGATTCGCAAGTAGCAGTCATCGAAGGTGAAGCCGATATAGCCGCACAGTTTTCAAGCTTAGCTTTTGATCATTTAATGTTTACAGGATCTACAACGGTTGGACGTCACGTGATGCGTGCTGCAGCAGACAACTTAACACCAGTAACCTTAGAGCTCGGTGGTAAATCACCTGTTGTTGTTGCACCAGATATGCCAATAGACACAGCTGTTGAACGCTTAATTTATGGTAAATGTTTAAACGCAGGACAAATATGTGTCGCCCCCGATTATGTCTTATGTCCTCGTGATAAGGTCGATGAATTAATAAAGTCATACCAACAACAATTCCAAGCAATGTATGGTACTGGGGAGCAACGTAAAGACTACACGCACATCATTAACGATGCTCAGCATCAACGTTTAGAATCGTGGTTAACAGACGCTGCCAGCAAAGGCGCGGTCATAACGCCTGCAAATAATTGTGCACGTAACTATTCATCACGCGACATGGCAACGCAGCTAGTAACCAACGTAAAAGACAATATGTTAATCATGCAACAGGAAATTTTTGGACCTATTTTACCCATTCTTCCTTATGATTCACTAGACGAAGCTATTGCCTATATTAATGAGCGCCCTAACCCACTAGCACTTTACATAATGAGCTTTGATAAAACGACTCAACGAATACTACTTGATAGCACAAAATCTGGCGGTGTTTGTATAAATGACACCATCATGCACGTAGCAGCTGAAGACGCTCCATTTGGAGGAGTCGGCTCATCAGGCATGGGGCATTATCATGGCCATGAAGGATTTCAGACTTTCTCAAAAGCCAAAACAATTTTGTCACGTGGCAAACTCAATACTGGAAAATTGGTCTATCCACCGTATGACACCTTTATTCAACGTCTTATGCTTAAAATATTTTTACGATAATGGCAGTAATACAAACTATATCTAAACGTGAAAAGCTATTGCACAGTGCATTAGTATTATTTGGCGAGAATGGTATTCATAATACGTCTACCGCTTCAATTGCAAAGCATGCAGGTGTCGCTAATGGCACCTTGTTTCATCATTTTGATAGCAAGCAAACATTAATTGAAGCGTTGTATATTTCAATTAAGCATGATTTATCACAATGTATATTATTAACCAGAGATACACAGGCACTGCCAATAAAAGAACAAGCGAAATTACTATGGGATCTTAGTATTGATTGGGGTATTAAAAACCCATCTTCTCTGATTTTTTGCCAAAAAGTGTCTGCTGAAAATGTGTTACCACTATCATTACGTTTGGCGGCAATGAAACAAGAGTTATCAATTCTTGAAACGATTATAACCACAGGTCAAACACAAGGTGTCGTCGCTAACTATCCAATGGACTTAATGTTAGAACAATGTAAGTCACAAATCATTACCAGTGGGTTATTCTTTATTAATAACAGCTTGTTATATTCGGATAATGTTTACAAGCAAAGTGCTTTTGACATGTTTTGGCGAGCTATCGCAATTAATGATTAACCATAAGAAAATTAAAATAGGACATTGGCTATGTGCTGGATTTATTGGCTACCTTAGTATTGTTAGTTTTTATTTATCTAAAGATATAAAGACGATTACTTTAGTTTGGTACAGCGTTGTTAACTTTTTAATTATGTTATTCACACTACAAGATAAATCGGCGGCTAAGCGAGATAAGCAACGAATTAGTGAATTACGCTTTTATGTATTGTCATTATTAGGTGGTTGGTTTGGTGGTTATCTAGTTCAACAATGGTGCCGTCATAAAACACAGAAACAACCCTTTCGTTATATTTATTGGAGTTGTGCTTGGTTACATAGTATTGCGGCGATTACATCATCCTATTTATATATCAATAATTTTTAATTACCCACAAAAAAGCCCGCAACTACGCGGGCTTTTATATATTAAATAAGTTTATAAAAACCTATTTAACCTTACTGAATAGTAGCGAACCGTTTGTGCCGCCAAAACCAAATGAGTTACATAAAACATGATCAAGCTCTTGTTTACGTGCACCATCAGTTATGTAATCTAAATCACAACCTTCATCAGGGTTATCTAGGTTAATTGTTGGTGGCATAATTTGGTCTGTAATTGCTAATACACTGAAGATAGCTTCTACAGAACCTGCAGCACCTAATAAATGACCAGTCATTGATTTAGTAGAACTAACAGCTAATTTATACGCATGTTCACCAAATACAGATTTAACCGCCGCAGTTTCTGCACGATCGCCTGCTGGAGTTGATGTACCATGAGCATTAATGTAACCCACTTGTTCAGGTTTAACATCAGCATCGTTTAATGCATTAACCATTGCAGCTGCCGCACCAGAACCATCACTTGGTGGTGAAGTCATGTGATAAGCATCACCACTCATACCAAATCCAGAAAGCTCAGCATAAATCTTTGCGCCACGTGCTTTAGCATGTTCGTATTCTTCTAATACCATTACACCAGCGCCTTCGCCCATTACAAAACCGTCACGGTCTTTATCCCAAGGACGAGAAGCTTGTTGTGGGTTTTCGTTGTTCGTTGATAATGCTTTCGCTGCACCAAAACCGCCTAAGCCTAATTCCGTTGTCGCTGCTTCTGCGCCACCAGCAACCATTACGTCAGCATCGCCATAAGCAATCATACGTGCCGCATGACCAACATTGTGAACGCCAGTAGTACAAGCAGTAGTAATAGCGATATTAGGACCTTGTAGGCCGTAACGAATAGATAAGTTACCTGCGATCATGTTGATAATCGTGCCAGGTACAAAAAATGGAGAAACTTTACGAAGACCTGTTTTAGCCATTTGTGCATGCGTAGTTTCAATTAAACCTAGACCACCCATACCAGAACCAATAGCAACACCAATACGTGCTGCATTTTCAGGAGTTACTTCTAAGCCACTGTCTTCAAATGCTTGAACACCAGCAACCATACCGAACTGGATAAATTTATCCATGCGGCGTGCTTCTTTTTTAGGTAAGTAAGGTTCTAAATCTAAATCTTTTACTTCCCCGGCAAAGTGAGTACTGTAAATGCTAGTATCAAAGGCTGTAATTTCGCCAATACCACTTTTACCTGCTAAAACACTTTCCCAACTTTGTTCAACTGTATTACCAACAGGAGAAACCATACCCATACCAGTTACTACTATGCGACGTTTTGTCATGTCAATCCTTCTAAATTTGTATAATGCCTTACAGCTATTTGCGTCAATTTCTCTAGAAATTACAATAAATTGTGGCAAATAACAAAAGTATTTTGATACTTTTAAATACAAAAAAGGCGGCTAAAGCCGCCTTTTTAAAACAAAAGGTTAAATTAACCTTGTGCGCTGTTTACGTAATCAACAGCAGCTTGAACTGTAGTGATTTTTTCAGCTTCTTCGTCTGGAATTTCTGTATCGAATTCTTCTTCTAAAGCCATTACTAGCTCAACTGTGTCTAGAGAATCAGCACCTAAATCATCAACAAATGATGCAGCACTAATTACTTCTTCTTCTTTAACACCTAGTTGTTCAACTACAATTTTCTTTACGCGGTCTTCGATGCTCATGGCAATCTTCCTGTTTTTACAGAGTCCAAAAATATGAGGGCTATTCTAGAGGAATAACGCAACAAATCAACAACTGAAATGCTGGTCAAACCAGAAATTAACGACATTATTGCCGAAGTTTCCCTCACGTTGTACACAAGTACTCTATTTTTCTTATTTTAGTCGCACAAATCAAACAAATGATTTATGCCATATACATTCCGCCGTTCACATGCAATGTTTCACCATTGATGTAACCTGCCATGTCAGACGCTAAAAAAGCGACTGCAGAAGCAATTTCTTGCGGTTTACCTAAACGGTTAGCAGGTACTTTTGATAAAATAGCGCCTTTTTGCTCATCGTTTAATTCCTCAGTCATATCCGTTTGGATAAAACCAGGCGCCACAGTATTTACTGTTATGCCGCGAGATGCAACTTCTTGTGCTAATGATTTTGTAAAACCAAGTAAACCAGCTTTAGATGCACAGTAATTTGCTTGGCCTGGATTACCAGAAGAACCAACAACAGAACCGATATTAATGATACGACCATGACGTTTTTTCATCATATTACGTAAAACAGCTTTTGAAATTTTGAATACAGAATTTAAGTTAGTTGAAATAATATCTTCCCACTCGTCATCTTTCATTCGCATCATTAAGTTGTCGCGTGTAATACCTGCATTGTTAACAAGAATGTCAACGCCACCGAAATCACTTTTTATCGTATCAAATAACGCGGCAATAGAATCGTTTTCAGTCACGTTTAATACGAAACCTTTACCGTTTTCGCCTAAATACTCACTAATGTTACCCGCGCCATTTTCACTTGTTGCAGTACCAAGTACTGTTGCGCCGCCTTGTGCAAACGCTTGAGCAATTTCACGGCCAATACCACGGCTTGCGCCAGTCACTAAAACTACTTTTCCTGAAAAATCAAAACTCATATTTAACTCCAATAATTATTTTTCTAGTGCGCTTGTTAAGCTAGCAAGATCGGTTGTAGCGATACC
>CALJMY010000103.1 GCA_937981905.1 uncultured Enterobacterales bacterium | reverse complement strand
AATGACATATGTCAATTATTCTCTTTCTTTAAATTTACGATACTATTAAAATAGGTCATTGATATGGTGTGCTTAATAATAGTGAAAGGAATGTAAGCATGAAAGATAGCAAGTATGTACAGATAGCAAATACGATTGAGCAACGAATAAAGGATAATCAATATAGTGCTAATTCAAAATTACCACCGCATCGTTTGCTAGCTGATGAATTTAAAACGACACCTGTAACTGTTGCTAAAGCCTATAAACTATTATCAAGTAAGCATCTTGTTGAATCTTTTGTTGGACGAGGAACCTTTGTTTGTGAAAATTCGGCATTGAACAAAGCAATTCAGCCACTTGAAGATGATAAAAATTATAACTTTTCTATTTTACAGCCATGCCTTTATAAAAACGTTATCCCTTTAAAAAATGCAATGCAAAAGGCTAGTGAAGAGCTTGGCGCTAATTTTATTGGTTACACAGAAAATTCAGGCCATGAATCGCACCGTTTAGCAGGAGTGAATTGGGCAAAACATTTTGGTTTAGTTGGTGGGACTATACAAAATACGTTACTCACCGATGGCGCACAACATGCACTGTCACTGCTAATTAATGCGATGACTCAGCCGGGAGATACTATTGCTGTTGAGGAATTAACTTATCCTGGCATTTTAGCGATAGCCAGCTTGGCTGGTAGAAAAGTTGTTGGTGTACCACTCGATGAAGAAGGAGTTTCACCAGAAGCTCTCGATATGGTCATTCGTGAGAATAAACCAAAATTAGTAATCATTATCCCATCACATCAAAATCCAACGGGCATTACAATGCCTGAGTCTCGTCGAAGAGCTATTGCAAAAGTGATCGACAAGCACGCTATCTGGCTAGTCGAAGACGATATTTATTGTTTTTTAGATCAACCTTCAATTCCTCCTATTAGTAACTTTATTCCTGAAAAATCATTCCATATATCAGGATTATCAAAAGCGATTAGCCCAGCTTTACGCTGTGGATATTTGAAAGTACCAGAATGCCAAATTGGAAAAATTAACGCGCATATCCGTGCCAACATTTGGTTGTCTTCACCGATAACTTATATGTTAGCTACGTCGTTAATAGAGTCTGGGGAAGCGTTTGAAATGGCTAAATTGCAACGAGAAACAGCAATAGAGCGACAATTAATTGCGAGTGATTATCTGCAGGGAGTACAAAACTCACCTTCAGGTTATCATATATGGCTACCATTACCGTCCCAGTGGACGCGAGAACGCTTTTTAGTTGAAGCTAATCGTAAAGGCATTATTGTTAGTAGTGGTGGATATTTTAGTGTATCGGGTGAAAATAGTAACTTTATTAGATTGTCGCTAATGGCCATTAGTTCTGAACAAAAACTAAAAGAAGGCTTGGAAATGCTTAAAGAGTTAATGCTTTCAGATATGCTGACAGATTTCTTATCTTAATTATATGGCATTACTGACCACAGTCTTTTATTAGATGTTTTATTGAGTAGATAAACGTTGTGATTTATTGTTCTAGCCAATAAATCACAACGGATGATCAATCTAGTAATGAATCATCAATGTATTTAATTGTTTATTTAGTTGATGTTAACTCTTCGGCCAAACACCCTCTTCTGCTTTACCTTGAATTTCAATATCACTTAATACAAAACTAGGCTCATTAGTGCTTTTTAGTTTATTAAAATAATCTTTGGTCAAATTAACGATAGTGGGTGTAAGTAGCACAATGGCGTATACATTCACTAACGTCATTAACCCTAATGCGATGTCAGCTAGATTCCATACTTCTTTAAGAGACGCACCTGAGCCCCAGTAAACCATGCTTAGGTATATGGTAGTGTAAACTAATCGCCCTATTTTATTATCGAGTTTGAATAAATGCAGATTACTTTCAGCGTAAGCGTAATTAGCAACTACGGAAGTAAACGCAAATAAGGTTATTGCAGCAGCGACAAAATAATTACCACCAGCGCCTAAGTGACTCGTCATAGCGTCTTGTGTCATGCCAATGCCTTCCATTTCACCGCTAATGTTAATGTCTGATAATAAAATAATAACGGCGGTGCACGTACATAACACCATGGTATCTAAAAACACGCCAAGCATTTGTACAAAACCTTGCGCTACTGGATGGTTTGGAACTGGTGACGCACTTGCTGCTGCATGTGGCACACTGCCCGCGCCAGCTTCGTTTGAATAAAGCCCTCGTTGAATCCCATTTTTAATTGCTGCGCCTAACGCTCCTGCGCCGGCTTCAGTTAAACCAAAGGCGGATGAAAAAATATCGGAAATCATACTTGGTAATAATTCGATATTCATTGCTGTTATGACAATGGCTGTAAGAATAAAAGCAATGCCCATAAACGGTACAATGAGTTCTGCAAAACGTGCAATAGCACGCATGCCGCCAAGGAAAATACCACCGGCTAAAAATATAATCACGCCGCCAACATATTGAGTCGGAAATTCAAATGTATTGTTAAGTGCTTCGGCAATGGTATTTGCTTGCATGGCACTAAAAGTTAAGCCGTAACCTAAGAATAAACATAAGGAAAATAAGATAGCGAGCCAAGGTTTGTTAAGCCCTGCACGAATGTAATAAGCAGGGCCGCCACGAAACTCTTTTTTACTGTCTCGTATTTTATAAAGCTGCCCTAATACACTTTCAGCAAAACCAGTTGCCATACCTAACATGGCGATAACCCACATCCAAAAAACAGCGCCGCTGCCACCAAGAGAAATAGCCATAGCAACGCCAGCTAAATTACCTGTGCCGACACGGGCTGATAATCCGGTGCATAGTGCTTGAAACGAGCTAATTCCTGATTTGTCAGACTTGGTACTGCCTTTCATGACAGCAAACATATATTTGAAATGGGTAAATTGAATAAAGCGTAATTTAAAAGAAAACCAAAATCCTGCAAATATTAATATATATATTAGTATTTGACCTTCACCCCACAACACATTGTGAATGACGCTAACAATATCATTTATCATTGTTTTTCCTACATGACTAATAGTCACTATATGGATATTAAAATAGAATAATACACATTAAAACATTGCGATAAAAAACGAAAGATTTGTATTTAATTTGTCTATTATACTAATTCCGATAATAATATTTAAAGCAATCGGTCATCATTAATATTTTTATAAGGACAATAAAAAAGCCGTGATGTTTTTAATATCACAGCTTCTTTTTAAGGTTTAGTTATAGATAGATTACTATAAGCGAATTAACTATTAGATAAATTAGCTATCCAAACCTGACATGCTTCGTCATTAGTTGGAATATCATCTGTTGTTGTAAAACCAACAGTTGATTGCCACTCAGTTTCATCATTGTCATAATCAAAAATATAAGTGTCGGTGCTATTAGTTCTAATACGTAATGCTTGTTCAGTACCAGCAAGTGTTAGCCCAACATCTATATTATATTCAGTTTGTTCCCATGAACCTGTTAATAGCGTTCCATTTGTGTTTTGAGAATCGCTAGTATCAGCTAAATTTTGAAATTTAACACAAGCTGTTAAATCGTTTGAATTAGTAAAGAACAAACCGACAACAGCATCACGTGATGATGTGCTTTCAGATAAAACTAACTGCAAACCGTTTAACGTACCAGGTAATTGAGGACGCTGGCTCATTGTGACTAATGAATTTTCAAATTCTTCTTGTGAGTTTAAATTTAGTAATGACACATCAAAGAAGTTATCAGCAAGATCGATTAAATTACTATTATTTTCAAACACATCGTCGATAATATTAGTTAATGTATTAGCTGTTATTGATGTGTTATTTTCTACAACATCAGTAAATACGTTTTTGATACCTTCAAGTAATCTAATAGTGGCTATTGCCGTGTCATTTTCAATAGTAATATCGGTGTTAACGGCATTGATAATAGCTAAATCGTATTGTGTTACAAAATCACGAAGTGCTGAGGCTAATTCATTGGCACTCAATTGTGAGGTTGCTACAACCGATGATATTGTATCAGCTGAAAAGTTTTGGCTTATTGTAAGTAAGTCTAATTCAGTACGAACATCATCTAACAAGCTATCAACTTGGCTATCTGTTAATTCGTCTAAAAGCGTTGTTAGCGATAAATTTTCATCTTTACTTAATTGATTAATAGCATCGTATACATACCCTGATATATCGGTAGGAAATTCTTCGTCATTACCAATCACCGGATATTCAACAACAACTAATTCACTAATAAGCTCTACCACTTTATGAACTTTAAACGCTAATAAAAATGCGCTGTCGTTTGAGTCAAACGCATTAATCAGAATATTAACGTTTTGATCAATCGTTTCTAGGTCATTTAACGATATATCGCCAACACTGGTTAATGGTGTAATAAATTGATCGCCAGTGCCTGTAAAAGTACGTGATAAACGTGAGTTAACTTTTTTTAATGTCGTTAAATCATAACCACCAACCGCGACTAATTTAACAGGATCGCTATTAGGCAGTTCTAAACAATATTTAGGAGTCGTTGTACAATAATCTTCACCGTTACTACCTATACTGAAATAACCATTTTCATCCGTAAATGCCCACGGTTCAAACACATCTAATACACCATCGTTATTAAAATCGGCAAATACAATTGCGCTAGTAATAAATGGGTCAATAACGGCACCGTTAGCAACAACAAGTGCTTGAGTTTCGTCTACAACGTCTTGATCATCAGGAGAACAACCTACTAAAGCTGCTATAACACTTAATGCGACTAATGTTTTATTAATATATTTCATTGTGTTATATCCTTAAAATTGATTACTGATAGTTAAATTAACAAAACCACCACGGGGTACATCATCACCATCAACAACCGTGTCGTCTAATGAAATACCACCACCTAAACCAACCCAACCCCAAGTTAGTTCACCAGATAAATATTTCTGTTTAGTGCCCGATAAATTATTTGAGTAAGTTAAGCGTGAATTAGGAACAAATGAAGTTTTTGGTTTGTATGAAACCGACGCTGTTACCCATTCTTCTTCAACACCGACAGGTGTTAAATGGCTTGTTTCTAAACTAAAGTCTGCGCTGAATGTGTCTGCATCATTAATGTAGTTAGCTTGGACAGTTGCGTAGCTGTTTGCTTTGTAAGTTTCTGTTAAATCGATACGATCGGTGAATGATAAAGAAGCGAAACAATTTGCTTGTGATATTTCATTGGTTATCGCATTACAGTTTTCGCCTAATCTTCCATAATCAAATTCAGGTTCATTGATGTTAGAAAGCGTTAAACCTAGATTGTAATTTTTAGTTGACCAATATGCTGATAAATCTAGGGCGAGTTCTGTGGTGTCTTCTTTATAATTTTCGTAATCGTCAGTAAACGTATCAGCTAAATCTTCATCACCATCGGCTGCTTGAAAACCAACAACTTGTTTAGATAAACCTAACGCTTGTAAATTTAGTCGACCACCTAAATGTAAATCCCCCTTTAGTATAGATGACTCTTCTTCTTTCTTGTTTGACCAAACTAAGCGGCTATAACCTAAAGAAAGCTCAAACATGTCTGCTACTTTGACGTAACCAGAAGAGTTAGTTTCGATGGTACCTTGTAAGGGATTATATTGAACATCCTCATCTAATATTTCAATATGTGCAGTACCATAAGCACGGGTACTTAAAGCAAATGTATCTTTTTCTCTTTTCCATAAGAAAGATAATGGTAATTCAGCGCCTACATTAATATCAACATAGCCTTTTTCACCAGCTAGCGCTAAAACATCATTAAAACGCCCTATTAAACTATTTGCTTCATCTAATGTAATGTCATCTCTGTCTAGTTCATCGATTAAGTCTTCAATATCATCAAAGAAATCGGCATCACCAATTTCAGCACCAATATTAAATGATGTTAAAAAAGCAAAACTCATTTGAGGGTCTATGTGAGCATTAACACTAGCTGCATTTACACCATTAATGGCATGAGCATTATGCGTTGAAACACTGTAACGAGAATTCCCTACTTGATCCGCTTGTGTAGCAAATAATGGAGCACACATAAGTAAAGAGAGAGGAACAAGCTTTTTGATTTTCATCATAAAGTCCTTTTTATATTAAAATAATTTATTAATATAATTGAACCATATAACAGCACTGAATTAAAAGCGTTTTCTGGGGTATGTTGATCTTTGTAAGGGTTATTATGGGCGTCATAATCTATGACGCCCATATTTATTAGCTAGCTTTTTTAAGCAAACCTTTCTTTTTCATGTAAACCAATAACAAAGATACGGCAGCAGGTGTAATACCTGAAATTCGGCTTGCCATTCCTAGTGTTGCAGGGCGAGCTGTTGTTAGTTTAGAAACTACTTCGTTCGATAAACCAGATACTTTGCTGTAGTCCAAATCAATCGGTAATAACGTGTTTTCATTACGCTGTTGCTTTTCTACTTCTTCCATTTGGCGTTTGATATAACCAGCATATTTAACTTGAGTCTGAACTTGATAAGCTGCATCTTCTTTTTCAAGACCAGGGCCACAACCTTCAATTTTCATTAAATCATCGTAAGTAAGTTCAGGACGACGTAATAAATCTTCTAAACTAGCTTCACGGCTCATTGGAGATTTTAATATCGCGTTAAGTTGTTCTGCTTGTGTGCTTTTAGCTTGCACCCAATGCGTTGCTAAACGTTGTTTTTCTAATTCAACATTTTCAATTTTTTCGTTAAATAACTGCCAGCGATTATCGTCTACTAAGCCCATTTCACGGCCTTTGGTTGTTAAACGAATATCAGCGTTGTCTTCACGTAATAATAAACGGTATTCAGCACGGCTTGTAAACATGCGGTACGGTTCTTTTGTACCTAACGTTGATAAATCATCAATTAATACGCCCATATACGCTTCATTACGTTGTGGTGACCATACATCAAGATCTTGTGATTGACGTGCGGCATTCATACCAGCAACTAAGCCTTGAGCACCAGCTTCTTCGTAACCTGTCGTTCCATTAATTTGACCAGCAAAAAATAAACCACTGATAAATTTATTTTCTAGACTTGGTTTTAAATCGCGTGGATCAAAATAATCATATTCGATTGCATAACCAGGTCGTGTAATAAATGCGTTTTCAAAACCTTTCATTGAGTTAACAAGTTTTACTTGAACATCAAACGGCAGGCTGGTGGATATACCATTAGGATAAACTTCGTTAGTTGTTAGTCCTTCAGGCTCTACAAAAATTTGATGGGAATTTTTATCTGCAAAACGCGTTACTTTATCTTCAATTGATGGACAGTAACGAGGACCAGTTCCTTCAATCACACCAGTAAACATTGGACTGCGATCTAAACCATTACGAATAATTTCGTGAGTTTGTTCGTTAGTGTGCGTTATATAACAAGGGATTTGTTCAGGATGATCCTTTTTGCTACCGATAAACGAAAACGTAGGAATTGGTGTATCACCCGGTTGTGCTTCTAATTTTGAAAAATCGATAGAACGAGAATCAATGCGAGGTGGTGTTCCTGTTTTTAAACGACCAACACGAACTGGTAATTCACGAAGACGATCGGCTAGTTTAATTGATGCAGGATCACCAGCACGTCCACCTGAGTGATTTTCCAAACCAATGTGAATACAACCACCAAGGAATGTTCCTACGGTGAGTACTACCGATTGTGCTGTAAACTTGATCCCCATTTGAGTGATCACGCCAGTAACGCGATCGTTTTCAACGGTTAAATCGTCACAGGCTTGTTGGAAAATTGTGAGGTTAGGTTGGTTTTCTAATTTGGCACGAACTGCCGCTTTGTACAACGCACGATCGGTTTGAGCACGTGTTGCACGAACCGCTGGGCCTTTGCTTGAATTAAGTGTTCTAAATTGGATGCCTGCAAGATCGGTGGCTTGCGCCATGTATCCGCCTAACGCATCAATTTCTTTTACCAAATGGCCTTTACCAATACCGCCAATAGCAGGATTACACGACATTTGACCAAGGGTATCGATATTGTGAGTTAGCAGCAAAGTCTGCTGACCCATGCGGGCTGAAGCGAGTGCCGCTTCTGTGCCTGCATGACCACCACCAATGACAATTACATCAAACTTTTTACTAAATAACATTATCAATACCACGAATTTTTTAAGGAGGCATATTCTATCAAGATTTTCTCAGATCTAAAACGATCATTTTTAAGGGATCGAACACATAATATATATAGAGTTATTTAAAGATCTTTATTATCTCTTGTTATTAATGATCGTCCTGATCTGTTAGTAACCGATCTAAGATCCTGATCAGCATGATCTTAATAGCGATCACAGTTTATGTAATGATCGTGATCTAACTTGGGATCAAACTGTGTGTAAATAGGTTAGTTATCCACAGGGTGATTCGATATTAAAGTTATTCACCGAAAAATAATTTTAATTAGCATGATATAAGCAAGTTATTCACAAGTTTAAATGGTTAAAAAGTGATTAATTGGATAAGTTTTTTTGAAACATAGAGGATTTAAAGTAGATCTTAATGATAATTAGCGATCTACTTTAGGGGGGTTAACAGGGAATTTAATACGATCTTTATGGTTGGATCTTATGTTTTAGTCGATTATTTAAGCTGTTCTTTCCAGTGATCAAACCATTCTTGTGCTTTATCTTCGGGAATATCGCCTAAACTAACATCTATTAATGTGATCGTCGTTAATGAATTAGCTCCTAAATCAGCCATTTTTTTATCGATCGTTTTACCTGCTTTACAGAATGTATCGTAGTTAAGATCACCCAATGCACAGACTGCATAGTCAATATTATTCAATATAGGTTGATCATTTAATTGTTCTACAAACGATTGTATGTTGTCTGGGAAGTCGCCTGCACCATGAGTTGATGTACAAATGATCCAAGTTTGGGGTTGTGTTAAGTCAAAATCATTAAGATCAGGCGTTAAATGTTGGGTTATTTCACTTGAATCTGGCAGTAATGTTGCTAAATGATCGGCCACGTATTCACTAGAACCTAGCATTGTGCCAACAATAAAATGAATGGGTTTCATAAGTAATCCTATATAAAAATATATTAATGGTAGGTAATAGAACCTTTAAGGCAGCTTACTTGGTTATGTTAATAATGTGAATGTAGCTTCAATTATTTATCGCTATAACTAATCAATATGTCAGTTTTATTAGTTATAGCAATATTATTATTTTAATAGGTAATGATATTTTTGAGGTAATTGCTCAAGACCAAAGTTTTCAACGTATTCTTTGGCTAATTCGGCTGCTTTTTTTGGTTGTTGTATTGTTAATTCATCTGCTATTTGTTTTAACAGTACTAATTTATTTAATTTTTGTTGTGATACTTTTCGGCGTTGTCTTTGTTGTTTTTCATCTATCTGTTTTTTTTGTGCTTCACTTATTGTGGTTGGCGTTCGGATAAACTCAAAAGCTTCTTGAGTTGAATCTAACATAGGCACTATTTCTTCTGCCGCTGGGGCACTTTTAAGTGAACTATTGCGGGAGTCAATCGTGTTTGTGTTTTTCAAATTTGATTCTTTTTGAAATGATTCATCAAAATGAGATTCGGTTGATTCTGGTCCATTGATATAATTGTCTGGAAAATTTAAGACGACTAAGCCCACCAGCATAAAACTAGCGACCATAGTAAGTGGAATATATTTTTTTGATGATTTTTTTACTAGAGAAATAGGTTTTTCTAAAATACTTTCTTGCGCTAATTTTAGAATATTATTATCTACTTCAACGGGAGGTTGTTCATTAGATTGTTGTTGATATAACTTATTAATTTCGTGATCGGTCATATCATTTATTTCCCATGTTTAAAGAGTCAGATAAACAGGTGCGTAGCGAATTATAAGCATATCGTAAGCGACTTTTAGTTGCTTCAAATGAGCTTTCAACAATTTCTGCAATATGTTGCAGTGATAGATCTGTTTCTTGTTTTAGTAAAAATGTCTCTAACTGCACACTTGGTATTTTTTTTAAACAGTCTTTAATATTTTGTTTTTGTTTATGAAGTTCGATCATTTTATCGGGAGAATTAAGAGAGGTATCTTCACTTGTATTTATATCATGTTCGCTGTCTATAGTTTTTGATACCACGGTAAAGTGACGTTGATGATCAACCACTACATGATGCGCTATGCGATATAACCATGTCGTAAATTTTGCACTAGGCTGATAGTTATCTTTACCTTTAATTAATTTAGTCCATAGTTCTTGCATCAAATCATCTGCCAATGTGTTGTTGTGGCATTGGCGTAAAAAATAACGATAAGTAGACCCTTTATGACGGGAATATAGCAGGTTAAACGCCGCTATATCACCCGTTTTAAAGTCATTCATTAATTGATGGTCTGAACGTTTAATGACAAATCCTTAGTCGTAGAGTTGTTCGTTATCGTTTGCTTGATTGCTGTTAATGATTTAGCTGAGCGTAATAGTTGAATAAACTCACTACGATAGCCGAAATTATCATCACCTTTATTTGCGTTTGCTAAGGTTATCATATCTTCAAGTGAATAATCTTTAAGATATTTTCCACTTTTTAATGACTGAGCAAAGGCGGCAACACTACTTGCAAACTTAAAGCTTTGGCTTGGTGATTCAATTAATAAATCGCGGGTAATCGTTTGTTCTATTAATTGGCTAGTTGTTTGTTCTGGTAGTTTATAACGTAATTTAATAAAAGCTAATTCATTGTTATTTATGATTTTATTTTTTGTTGATGGTTTGTTATAACGTAATGGATCAATTGTTTTATTGTCGTTATCAGTTAATGTTAATTCATATAAGGCGGTGACTTGATGACCAGCGCCAATTTCACCTGCATCAACTTTGTCGTTATTAAAATCCTCATTGGCAAGTGCACGGTTTTCATAACCAATTAATCTGTATTCCGATACGGTATTTGGATTAAATTCCACTTGAATTTTTACGTCGTGAGCAATAGTTTTTAAGGTTGAAGAAAGTTGATCGACTAATACTTTACGAGCTTCGTTAATATTATCAATATAGGCATAATTACCGTTTCCAACATCAGCTATTTGTTCCATTAAGTAATCATTGTAATTACCTTGACCAAAACCTAACGTAGTTAGAGTAATTCCTTGTTCTCGTTTTTTAGCGATTAGTTTTTTTAAAGTATCAATGTTACTTGTACCAACATTAAAATCACCGTCTGTTGCTAAAATAACGCGATTAATACCGCCTTTAATAAATTGTTCTTGTGCAATGTTATAAGCGAGTTCAATACCTTGCCCACCGTTAGTTGAACCACCAGCATTAAGTTGATTTAAAGCGCGTGTAATTGTTGCTTGTTGATTACCTGCCGTTGGTTTTAATACGAC
Organism: uncultured Enterobacterales bacterium; assembly: GCA_937981905.1. Classification (GTDB taxonomy): domain Bacteria; phylum Pseudomonadota; class Gammaproteobacteria; order Enterobacterales; family Psychrobiaceae; genus Psychrobium. The sequence goes on along the minus strand of CALJMY010000103.1, from coordinate 378 downwards.
GCCTGCTGCACCTGCATAAACGACTATTGATACCCGATCATGTTCATTTAATTGGTTTGTTAATAGGGTTAATGAGCGCTTTAATAAAGGGAGTTTATGCGGTGAATTCATTGATCCTGAAACATCAAGTAAGAATACTAAATTTGAATGGCCTAATTCACTTTTTGGTAATTCATAACCTTTAAGTGCAATTTTTAGTAGTTTTCGATCGTTGTTCCAAGGCGCTGTCATCATTTCTGTTTTAACTGAAAATGGATGGGTTTTATCTGCAGGTGTTTGTTGTTGGTAGTCAAAGTAATTAAGCATTTCTTCTACGCGGACAGCATTAACAGGAGGTAGGGAACCTTGATTTAAGTAACGGCGAACATTGGCATAACT
>CALJMY010000102.1 GCA_937981905.1 uncultured Enterobacterales bacterium | reverse complement strand
GTGGTTTAGGTGATGACACTATAACTAGTGGGCAAGGTAGTAATACTTTCCTTTGGTTAGCAAATGAACTTGGTACTGATACTATTGAAGGCTTCCAATGGGAGCAAGATAAGATTGATCTTGTTGATTTATTATCTCTTACTGATGATAATAATTTAGAAGATTATCTGTCATTTAATTTTGATGATAACAATACAACGATATCTGTCGATACTGATCTAGATGGAAATTCTGATCAAGAGATTATTTTATCCGGATTAGATTTATCTGATGAGAATAAAGAAGATATACTAAATACTTTATTTACAAGCGTAGATGACAGTACAGCACTGTTTTCGTCAAACCCTGTACCAGAGCATTCATCGTTTAATTTAGATGATTTCGATGATACGAATAATTAATAATTAAACACTCTCAAAAACCACCTTTAATACTTTGCTATTAATTGGTGGTTTTTTTCTTTATATTAATCTTTATATATTATTTTTGTATACCACAAGGAACGTATGTCTATTCATTCTCATGCTGGATTACCCGCTCGCGCTCAAGATCGTATTAATATCGGTCGTTTAGTTAGTGATTATTACGTTAACACTCCTGATGTTAATATTATTGAACAGCGTGTTTCATTTGGTACTTCAGGACATCGTGGTAGCTCATTTAACAAAAGCTTTAATGAACTACACATTATGGCTATTTGCCAAGCAATTAGTGAATATCGCGGCCAGCAGAAATTTGAAGGTCCGATGTATATTGGTAAGGATACTCATGCCCTTTCTGAACCTGCATTCTCTTCTGCTCTTTGTGTTTTAATTGCAAACGGTGTTCCCGTTGTAATTCAAGACGATGAACGTTATACACCAACACCTGTAATCTCTCGGTTAATCATTAATCATAATCGTGAAAACTCAACTCAAGCTGACGGCTTAATTATTACGCCTTCGCATAATCCACCAGCTGATGGCGGGATAAAATATAATCCACCTCATGGCGGACCTGCTGAAGGTGATATTACAAAGCAAATTGAACAACGTGCTAATGATATTATTAGTAATGGCATGCTTGATGTTAAACAAGTAACGTTAATTGAAGCTATGGAATCACCATTATTAACACATGAAGATTTTATTGCTCATTATGTTAATGATTTAGAAAAAGTAGTTGATATCGATGCTATCAAAAAAGCCAATGTAAGAATTGGTGCTGATCCATTAGGTGGTTCAGGACTCGATTATTGGCCAGCAATTGCGAAACATTACAAGTTAGATATTACTGTTGTGAATGATGTTGTCGATGGTAGTTTTTCGTTTATGCCGTTAGATAAAGATGGAAAAATTAGAATGGATTGCTCATCGCCTTATGCGATGAGTGGTTTAATTGCTATGAAAGATGATTTTGATATCGCTGTTGGTAATGATCCTGATTTTGATCGTCATGGCATCGTTACTCCAACAGGCGGATTAATGAACCCTAATCATTACCTTGCTGTCGCAATTCACTACTTGATGACACATCGTGATTGGAAAGAAGACACTAAAATTGGCAAAACGCTTGTTTCAAGCTCGTTGATTGATCGCGTGGCAACTTTAGTAAATCGTCCATTATCAGAAGTGCCTGTTGGCTTTAAATGGTTTGTTGATGGTTTGCATGATTCAAGTTATGGCTTTGGCGGTGAAGAAAGTGCTGGCGCATCTTTCTTATGCCGTGATGGTAGTTGCTGGACAACTGACAAAGACGGTTTCATTATGAATTTGCTAGCTGCTGAGATTTTAGCGGTTACAGGTAAAGACCCTTACCAATATTACTTATCATTAGTAGAAAAATTTGGTGAAGCACATTATGGTCGTGTTGAAGCCGTTGCTAATTTGGCGCAGAAAAAAGTATTAACAGCGCTAACCACAGAAGCTATTACTGCAACCATGCTAGCTGGAGAAGATATTACGCAAATACTGACTCATGCTACGGGGAATAATGCTGCTATTGGCGGATTAAAAGTTGTTACTGAAAATGGTTGGTTTGCGGCGCGCCCTTCTGGCACTGAAGACATTTATAAAATTTATGCAGAGAGTTTTACTGATAAAGATCATCTTGATTTAATCATTAAAGAAGCACAATCAATTGTTTCAAGTGCCTTTGAAGCGGCTGGTTTATAAAATAATCCCTCTGATCATTATTAATAATGGTTCACGTTAATAACTATCGATTAACGCGAACCTTATAATAACTCTTATAGTAACCCTGATAATTAACTAATCATTTATGCCGGTTAAAATTCACAATTACATCATTGAAACCAATTACAGTAGTGAGTTATTGCTCACTCCTTCGCCTCGCACTAATTAGTTTCCTCTGCCTTTTTTCCCTTGCCCACAGAATAACATCAGATTATTAAATACTTCATATTAATGACTCAAATCTATTAATTACCAGTAATAATCATTAGATGAATAATGGGAGTTATGAATAAGCTAATTTACTATTAACGTTTACCAATGTCTTATTAGTAATAACTTGTATGACTAATGATATTTAGCTTTTATCTATCAATTTAAATTATTTGTTAAATAAGGTTATTTTTCATTCCAAATTCCTTCTGCCCAATTAAAGTAACTTTCTTTTATACCCATTATAACTATTATGAATTATCCTTTTAGTTACTGTTTTATAAGTAATTAAACTCTATTAAAGCATTCTTAATAACCATTGTAATAGTATGCCTATATATAACTTCTTCCATTTCGGATAAAATACTTTCAAATAATTAAACCTCGTTTAATTAGTTAAATAAAGCCTATTACATTAGGTTACTAACATAAAATAATTTGAGAAAACTTAACTAAGTTTTTATCTAACTAGCCAATAGGAATATCATGACTAAATCAACAATCATATACACTATTACTGATGAAGCACCAGCTCTTGCAACGCATTCATTATTACCAATCATCCAAGCTTACACAGCAGCAGCAGCTATTAACGTTGAAACTCGTGATATCTCTTTAGCAGCACGTATTCTTGCTAACTTATCTGATTTTTTACCAGCTGATCAGCAAGTTGCTGATGCATTAGCTGAATTAGGTACTTTAGCTAAAACACCTGAAGCTAACATCATCAAATTACCAAATGTTTCTGCTTCTATCCCACAGCTACAAGCAGCGATTAAAGAATTACAAGGTAAAGGTTTTGCATTACCTGAATTCCCAGAAGACGCTAAAACTGCAGACGAAGAAGCTATCAAAGCTGCTTACGCTAAAGTATTAGGTTCTGCTGTAAACCCAGTATTACGTGAAGGTAACTCTGATCGTCGTGCTCCTGGTTCAGTTAAGCAATATGCACAAAATAACCCTCACCGTATGGGTGCTTGGGCAAAAGACTCTAAGTCTCACGTTGCTCATATGTCTGATGGCGATTTCTACGGTAGCGAGCAATCAGTTACTGTTACTGACGCAACTGACGTAAAAATTGAATTCGTAGGTAAAGACGGTTCAACTAACGTATTAAAAGCGTCTACTCCACTACTTGCTGGTGAAATCATTGATTCATCAGTAATGAACTCAAAAGCGTTACAAACGTTCTTAGCTGAACAAATCGCTGATGCTAAAGCACAAGGTGTATTGTTCTCACTACACATGAAAGCAACAATGATGAAAGTTTCTGATCCAATCATCTTTGGTCAATGTGTATCTGTATTCTACAAAGACGTATTAACTAAGCACGCAGCAGTATTTGCTGAGCTAGGTGTTGATGTTAATAACGGTATTGGCGATGTTTACGCAAAAATCACTTCTTTAGATGAAGCTAAGCAAGCAGAAATCAAAGCTGATTTAGATGCTGTTTATGTTGATGCTCCTGCTATGGCAATGGTTGATTCAGATAAAGGTATTACTAACTTACACGTACCAAGTGACGTAATCATTGATGCATCTATGCCTGCAATGATCCGTGGCGGTGGTAAAATGTGGAATGCCGCTGGTGATGAGCAAGATACTAAAGCTGTAATCCCTGATCGTTGTTATGCAACGCTATATTCTGAAACTATCGATTTTTGTAAAGAAAACGGCGCATTTGACGTAACAACAATGGGTACTGTACCTAACGTTGGTCTAATGGCTCAAAAAGCAGAAGAATATGGTTCTCACGATAAGACTTTCCAAATGTCTGCTGACGGTGTTGTTAAAGTAACTGACGCTGCTGGTAACGTTCTAATGGAACAAACTGTTGAAGCTGGCGATATCTTCCGTATGTGTCAAGCGAAAGACTTACCAATTCAAGATTGGGTTAAGCTTGCTGTAAACCGTTCACGTTTATCTAACACACCAGCTATTTTCTGGTTAGACGAAAATCGTGCACATGATGCAGAAATGATTAAGAAAGTTAACGCTTACTTACCACAGCACGATACTGACGGTTTAGACATCCAAATCTTATCACCAGTTGAAGCAACTAAATTAACGCTTCGCCGTACTAAAGATGGCCTAGATACTATCTCTGTAACAGGTAACGTACTACGTGATTACTTAACTGATTTATTCCCAATTTTAGAATTAGGTACATCAGCTAAAATGCTTTCAATCGTTCCTCTAATGAATGGCGGTGGTTTATTTGAAACTGGTGCAGGTGGTTCAGCGCCTAAGCACGTTCAACAATTCGAAAAAGAAAATTACCTACGTTGGGATTCTTTAGGTGAGTTCTTAGCACTTGCTGCTTCACTAGAGCACGTTGGTAACTTTGCTGGTAACGCACAAGCACAAGTACTAGCAGATACGTTAGATGCTGCAACAGGTACATTCTTATTAAACGATAAGTCACCTGCACGTAAATTAGGTTCTATTGATAACCGTGGTTCTCACTTCTACCTAGCATTATACTGGGCACAAGAGTTAGCAGCACAAACAACTGATACTGACTTACAAGCTAAATTTAAAGAGCTTGCAGCGTCTTTAACAGCTAACGAAGATAAAATTGTTAGCGAATTAAATGATGCACAAGGTCCAGCACAAGAAGTTGAAGGTTACTATCAACCAAATGCTGTATTAACTGAAAAAGCAATGCGTCCAAGTGCGACATTAAATGCATTAATTTCAGCGTTCTAAATAAAAATATGAATTAATCTTTGAGATTAGTTTAACTATTTTTATCAAATGCCAATCTTTATGATTGGCATTTTTTTTGTTAAGAACGCAGTGCAAAGCCTCAGTTGTTATATTCAGCAACGACTATCACAATAATAGTAGTAGGCACAAAAAAGACGCTTATATTGCTATAAGCGTCTTTTATTTTAAGTAACCTATTTATAGTTAAGTAGGATAATTAACTAAGTGTTATATCGATACCTTACCAGCAATATTGTTAATGACAACATCACCACTACCATCCTCACTCACCATTAAACTACCTACATTTGTGACTTTAATATCCCCACTACCATCAGAAATAGAAACATTGTTGCTCACCTGATTAATCTTAATATGGCCGCTTCCGTCATCAACCGATACATTACCAATCACATCTTCTAATTTAATATTGCCACTAGCGTCTTCTACATTAATATCGCCATTAACATGAAAAACCTTAATATTGCCACTACCATCAACAACATTCACAGGACTGTTAAGGTTTGTTAAGAATATATGCCCGCTGCCATCTTCAATGTTGACAGTTTTACTAATATTTTTAAGTTCAATATTACCGCTAGTATCTTGTATATCAACCGAGCCTGCAATATTGTTAACATAAAGATGACCACTGCCGTCCTCAATGGATACATGGCTCGCCATATTATTAATAGTGATATCTCCACTACCGTCAGTAATAGATAAATTAATGTGATTTGGAACGCGTACAACTAGGTTTAAATAGGCATAATTATTATTAATGATATTACTTTCTGCTTTAGCAATAAGTACAGCAACATCGCCACGTTCATCTAATGAGAAGTGATAATCTTGACCATCTTCAGTCCCTATTACGCTATCTACTGTGATTTTAGAAATACTATCGTCACCAATAACTTTTAAAGAACCTTTTTCAGTAACTATTTCAAGGCGTTTCACTGTTTGTACGTCAGATAATATTAATTGCTTTTTGATTTCATTGAAGTTGCTATGGTGATCGTCATGTCCGCCAACGGCAATTATGCACCCTGATAAAAAGAATGAACTAATAATGACTAATAATAATAATAATAATATTTTATTCATGTTATGGTTTCCTTTTAAGTAATTAGTTAATAAATTTTAATATTCATTAACTAATTAGCAAAAGTTAAACCACTTTAAATTATTAATAAAATACAATCACTTAATATTAAAAACAAATTAACCAATAGAATTATTGGTTAATTTAACAATTAAAACATCAAAATGACTAATTGGATTTATATCGTAGGCGGAGCTATTCGTTTATAACTTTAATTGATGCTACAACGCGCCCTATCCCATCAATATTGGCGCGATACAAAACCACAAAGCTAGAATAATTAATGCTAATAGCGTCACTATTCCTATTTTAAAAGCTAGTAAGCGCTTAGGTACTTCATTATGAGTAACATGAATATAGGCATGCATGATACGAGATAATGTAAACGTCCACGCTAGAGCGTGCGTGACGACATTAATTCCATCAAGTTGCCATAGTATAAGTATTAACACATAAAACAGTAGCGGAGTTTGGAATTGATTATTAACTGAATTAGTTATTTGGATAACATTACTTGGCCATGCATCGCAGTGTAACGCACGACGTTGCTGATCAACTTCATCGTTTGCTATTGCGACTTCTTTAACACGTGCTAAGCGAATAAATAAGGCAATAAGGATTAACATTTGTAGTAAAACGGGAATAAATATAAGTTGATTAATCATTGTAAATCTTAGATAAATATCAAAATTGATTGTTTATATTTTCTGAATCAATAAACGTTTATACCCTGCTGTAATTAATAAATTAAGAACGACAAATAACAAACAAGCACCAACGACAATAAATGCACTAATAGGTCCAAATAAAGTAGGTGCTTGCATCATCGTTGTCATTAATGAATCTTGATAGTAAAAAAACCATTCATTTTCTGCAGGAAAAGACACTTGATGAAGCCAGTAAAAGACTGCTTTAAAACCAATGATACCGCTAACGGCTGTTAATGTTCCGACTAAAACAATTAATTGAACAACCTGAGCTTTTACACTGGGTAACTCAATTTTGTATCGATAACGATGGATTAAAATTAACAACATAACTAACATCATCGCATAGGAAAAATACGTTAATCCATTTAATAATCTAGCGACATCTTCTAAATGGAGAACTTCCGGTTTTCTTAGTAGATTAATATTACGCCCATTATATGGATAGGTAATATCATTAAGTCCTTTACCATCATTATTAATAGCAATAACAATGTCTGAGAAATATTGAACATGTTGAGGATATGTTGTTTTCTCAAAGCCTTTTTTATATTTGTTCTCAGCCCCAAATTCAGTAACCGTTGATTGTATATCTAGCCATTGATGAAGCGATGGATAGAAAAAATCAACACGACTTAATAAACACCACGTAATAAAAAGTGCACTAATTAACATGCCAAAACTGTATAGCATGTTAGTGATTTTAGAAAAAACAATTTTAATACTCATGAACTACATCCAATTATTATATAGATACAATTAAAAACTAAATTCAATACGAGGAGTAGAACCTTCACTCTTTTCAACACGAGGTGCACATAATAAAAGACGTGACGACGCTATATCATGCTCTTTAATTAAAATATTTTTTAAATTATCACCACGTTTTTTACTAATATCTTTTAATAACGCAATTGTTTCAATGTCAGTATTAGAGCCGGTTAATATTGATTTCTCATCAATACTAGCAATTGAACACATTTTGACTTGTTGTTCAGGTTTATCTTTGAGTAACGCGCCAAGCTCATTTAAAAATGATTGTTGCTCTTGATTCAACGTCACTTGCCCTGCTGGATATTCTAAATCATTAACTTCAACACGCAGTAAATACTCTCCGGCGATACTAGCAACAGTAATAACGTTAGCGTAAGGCACAAAAGTATTAATCAAATATGTCTTTGCTTTTGACATAATAGCTTTTTTAGCGACCAGGGTGAGTACACTACCAATACCAAACGAAGGATCATTTATATTACCGGATAATGGAACATCTAACGAAACGTTACCTTGATCATCTTGAAGCATACCAAGCGCAGAATTTAATCCCATAGCGCTCCCTGTACTAACAGATAGATCGGTCGTGTCATCACCACTAGCTAATTCAAAACCACGAAGACCAATAACGGTTTCACCATCCATTTTGTCATCTTTAATAACTAATTTAACCGTGTTATCAAGTTGACCACTTAAGAAGTCAACACCTAAAACAGTTCGTAAATAACTAGAAAGAGGTGGAAGCGAAAGTTCAGATAAATTAACATCTAATGTCATATTCATTTTTTCGTTAAAAGGAGCAATAGTTCCAGAAATTGTATTGGTTGCATGATCTCCTAACGACATAGCTACATCAAATGGACTCATAAATGTTTTGTTACGGCTATCAACATCACTAACAAACATTTTGTTGAGTGTAATATCTTGCTTAAAAATAGGCATTACACTTTCATCTATAAAAGTGATATTACTTGGTGATGTCAGTTCAAATTTATTTAAGCTCAAAGTAACGACTTGAGTTGTATCTTCAATATTGGCTTCTGTCGCTGCTTCATTGGTAATTTGTTCTTTAGATTGTTGTTCTGGTGCAGAATCAACTTCAGCTTGCTCAATAGATACTAAATTTTTAAGTTGTTTTTGAGCATCAAGTATAACGTTGGTATTAAAATTACCTAAGTTAATAGTATCAATAGCTAAGTGATTCTCTTGCCATGAAATATCATTAATTACAAACTCATCATTTGAATATAAAGCATACTCAACATCACTAGGCTTTGAAAATAAAATATCTCTAAATGTAATATTTGGAATGTTAGCAATCGCAGAAAATGTATCATCAACTGAGAATGTAACAATCGGTAATGATAGTTCTGATAATGTAGCTAAAGTCTCACCATTAGCAGTCATATTAACACCAGTAACCATTAATTTAGCTTCACCAGAGACATCGATTAAATCAGCATTTTGTCCGTTAACTGTTAATTTATTTAATTCAAAAGCAAACGATTTATTTAATAACTCAAGCTCTGGTTTAACAACATTAATATCATTAAACCCTAGTATAAATTTAGGTTGTATCAACTGCCAATTGTTATGGTCTAATGAAATATCTTGAGTGATCGAAATATTAATTAATCCAGCAAGTTTACTTACTTGGTTTTCATCAAGTGGTAATAAATATTGCCAATCTTGTAGTGCAAAATTATTGATGTCTAATTGGTTAGCGATTGTAGCCGAAGTAAGCGTATTTTCATTCAATATTGCATTTATATTTGATTGTACTTTTAATGTTGATGAATTTATTACTGCATCTAAACTAATATTAACGCTAGCATCATCAAGTGATGCATTTAGTGTATCAATGAAAAATGTATTTAAAATAATCTTGTGCATTTGGCCTTGATCATTAACATTTAAAGCAATATCACTAAATGAAAAATTAGGCATTAATAAACGCCATCCTTTAATAGCAGCTAAAGGATCTTCATCAGTATTTTCTTCAGTAACAATAATTTCGTCTTCGGTAGAAGCTTGTGATGAATCATTAGCGGATAAATCAATACCACCAATGAATAGTTCTTTATCATTGCGTACAATATTGACATGTAAAGATTCGATAGCGGCTTTTTCGATAACAACTTGTTTAAACAACACATCAACCCAGCTCAAATTTAAATGTGCATGCTTTAAGCTTAGTTGGTTCACTGATGATTTATCTACAATGATAAAATCATCAATCTGGATATGCAGAGTAAAAGGATTGAAGCTCAAACTAGTTTCTGAGTGTAGACTTAACTCAAGAGGCTCTAATTGTTTATTTACCTGCCATGGTAAAACAATAAAACTCGCTCCCCAAATAAGTAATAATAATATTATTATTCCACTAAAAAAATAGACACAAACTTTTTTGATGCGAGAGATTACAGACATGATATTCCACAATTAATTGAGCTTTATAAATTGAGGACATTTTAAACAAAGTACTGGCACTTTGATATAGCTATTGTTCTTTTACTACATTACTTTCAGTGCAAGGTAATATAATAAAAAAACAATACGACAAGCTTTAAATTTACTCTATTGGCAAGATAAACTCACTTTATTCAGAGATTCATCCCATAGAAAAAAGCACCATCTTGACCATAAGCATTAAAAAAACCTGTTTGCTTTAATTGATTCTTAATTTGAGTAACTGACGCTGCATCAATATTTCGTGCTTTTTGAATCATCTTTATAGATTTCAATGTTTCATCTTGATTTAAATACACTTCATATAGAATATCTAATTTTTGCTCTTTTGCTGCATACTTAGCTTTTAGTATCTGCTTGTCACTAAATGCAAACTCCTGATTTTCTTTTAAAAATATTCTTTCAGGGTATAAATAAAGCTTAGTGTCTGTTAAGTCAACTTCAGGTGTCGACGAACAAGATAAAAGAAAAAGACTTAAAATAGTTACTAAATAATAGCGCCACATAGTTGTTCCTTAAATATTATTATTTTACACACATAATAAACATAAAAAGAACATAAAACAAACATGCTAGTTACTTGCCTTTGATTTAAACACTAATGTTTGTAACATAAAATAATCATTAAAAATTAAAGACTACTTTTAGATTCGATCATTAAAACTCTTTCCAATTTATAATTGTTTAACCTAAGGCTCAGAGGTTACATTCGAATGAAAATATAGCCAATATTGAATAATACAAATTATTAAATTCCAAATCTGTTATAAGCACTCTAACAACATTATCAAATGCAATATAGGATTTTTGACTTTTACACTATTTCAACAATAAATGTTTTGTCCTGATAGTTTATCTTTGTTTGTAAAAAATTATTTCATTTTTTTCGGTCAATACAACCTAAGTCTTTAGATGGCGCAATAACATCACGTACAGCTTTCTTAAGTTCAGTAATTTCAGGAAAACGCCCCATTGCCTTGCGTGACCAGATAAGCGTACCATTTGCCATGATTTCAAAAACACCTCCGGTGCTTGGTAACAATGACAACTCATCAACATCACCATCAAATGTTGATAATATCTCTTGCGCCATCCATGTTGAACGAATTAACCAACGACATTGTGCACAATATTTAATTTCAATTTTATTCATTAGATTTAACTCATTTATATTTTTATTTATTTTCACTAAAAATTACTAATATTTTAATAATTCTATGGGGTTAACTTTTACAAATCTTTATTAGCATATTAAATGTTAGTTGAGTAGCATAAAATTTTCCCATACAACTAACACTAAACAAAGGTTATAATACTGATGAAACAACGTATTTTTACTATTATTACGACGACTATTTTATGCTCGTTATCTCTTCAAGGATTCGCATTTAACAATACCGAGACTACGTGGTTGCTCATTGATAATTTTGAAAACCCAGCATCTATCAATACATGGGAGAAAAAAGATACACGTAATGATACTTCTCCTCATATAGCTAATCCTCAAGTTTCTATACTTAAAACACATCCAGAAACAGAAAATACATTTCTGCTCAAAAAACCTGCCGCTGAAAATGTTGTCGGGAATCGTAAAGCACTAACTTTTAAGCCATTACCACAAGTGGTGAACGTTGGTGAAACTTATACATTTTTTACGCGTATCAATATTGAATACTTCCCTAATAATCATATTTTTGGATTAAGTAATTTAGATGCGGCAGGCATTACAAAAAATGATTATAACGCACTAGAACCAAGCATTAGAATTACAGATAAAAGAGAGTCTAATGGTTTCAAAAATAGTGGCGCGATTATGGTTAAAACAAATGAAGGCTATCGTTATATTCAAAACTATGCTGAAAAGCGTCCTGCAAAACCAGCACAAACTGATGTTTGGTATGACATATGGTATGTAGTAAATAACTCAACAGTTAAAAATAATGGGCAAACATTTGATGTTTATGTTCGTGGCGGTGAATTCGCAGTACAAACGCTAGTTTATAAAGAAGCTGATTTTCGTATGAAACGGGAATTACCACTTATTTATTTTATGATGAATTCAAATACTGGCTCGGTTAAAAAACCTTATGGTAATGGCGGCGTTAGATATGATGATTTATATATGGTTAAAGGAACACTTTTAACCTCTCCGATTTAACCTTAAGTAAGGTAGAAGTGATGAGCATTATTGCTTCTATCTTATTTGAAAGTATTACTCTTCAAAGTTTATCTATATGTTTTCTTGATGAATTTAATTTAAATTCATATATGAAAATAAATACGTTAACCACGACAATGCTTATTGGCATAGTTGCTACATTACTTTTATTCTAGTACAGCCTCAGTTTGGTAGTGAAACAGCTGCCCTAATCATATCTTGGTTTGTGCATATTGTTATGTCACTGTTTTATGCTTTACCTACTACGCTAATTTTTAATGTTAATAACTCACTATTTATCAGTGTAACTAGGGTGGATTACAACATTATCAGCAATAAAGAAATGACTGTAAATTTTACTATAAATTAATCATCTCATTAACTCTTGCGTGAATTGATCAATATGATGGAAATCTGGTTCAAGGCCTTTCATAGGAGTCATAACATGATAATCACGATTAGGTTCAACACCGGAGACACGAAAGGCATTCACTTTTAATACGCCTTTTGGGATTAAATCTGCATCAATAATAGCGTGTGCTTGCCAGCGCTTAGTATCACGTTTTACATTAATTATATTTAAAGGTAATTCTTGTTCGATAACATTTCGGTAGCCTAATAGTTGTAGGACTAAATGATTACCCCAAGGCGATATTTCAATTTCGGTATAAGGTGTTGGATTTCCTTCGCCAACAAGAAACAATTCAACAACTTCGTAATTCCATAACCCCCAACATGCTGTATTTTCACATACCGGCTTAGGATCATTAGCAAACGGTGCATCAATATTAATACTTAAATTGCCATTTTTAAGCCATTTAACTGAGACGTTAGCATGTTTATCAACAGAAATAAGTTGATTATCCCATGTGTATTTTATAAAAAAGTCGTTCAAAATTGTTAATTTCTCATAATTGCTTACATTATCATTTAAGATATTAATCTTATTTAATCAATGATACGCCATCAACTTGGGTTACCGTAGCAGCATCTGCTCGTTCAATGATTTTAACTATCATAGATTGAATAGTCTCATCTTCTCGGATGTCGCTTTTATTAACAAATTTTTGCTCTTGGACTTCTGAATTCTCTTCTAAAGTAAAAGAAATGATTACATCGGTTGCAAGTTCAGTCGTTTTGCCAAAGTATTCTAGTGTTATTTTTGGGTAGCCATTAACACCTTTTTTAACTTGTTTAGCGATACGTTTTTTTGCTTTTTCTATATTCATCAAAAAACCTTAATGTTATTGAACAATTCTATTATTATTTTGTCTTTATTAGTAACGCATTATAAATTTATAAATCATTAGAAATCTTATTAAAATAGACTTCCATTGCACTATTATCATTGCATAAAACTGGTTTCGAGTCACATAACAAAGATTGGGTACAGATCGGATTACCGAATAATAAATTTTGTGTGTTATATTATGAGTAATATATAAACATCAATACCTCAACTGGTATTTCTATAATCATCGCAAAAAAAGGTAATTACATTGCAACCACAAGGGCAACCTGGAATACAATGGTCTATATCACCATCGCAACGTATAGACAGTGATCCTTTACTTGATTGTTTAGTCATATTAACTGAACACTTTGGAGCGCCTTGTTCTTCTGAAGCATTAGCTGCTGGCTTACCTATTACTGAAGCGGTCATATCTCCAGAATTATTACCTCAAGCAGCTTCTCGAGCAGGTTTAACAGCCAAATTAAGCCGTAAAGGTCTCGACCAAATTCCAAGTATGTTATTACCTTGTATTCTTTTGCTTAAAGATCAAAAAGCATGTGTTTTGCAGGAATTAGATTTTGCTAATGATAAAGTGGTCATTTCATTACCTGAAACAGGTGGGCAAGAATTTTTAACAATTGCAGAATTAGAAACACAATATGTAGGTTATTTATTCTTAATTAAACAACAGTATCGTGGCGATAAAGTAGCAGATACCCACCAATATCAACATGAAGAACATTGGTTATGGGGTGCAATAAAGAACACAACTTCGATTTATAGAGATGTTATTATTGCAACAATATTAATTAATGTTTTCGCCTTAGTTTCTCCACTTTTTGTAATGAATGTTTATGACAAAGTAGTACCAAATTTAGCCTTTGAATCGTTATGGGTTTTAGCGCTGGGCGCAGGACTTGCATATATATTTGACTTGGTATTAAAGCAACTGCGTGGCTATTTAATTGACGTTGCAGGGAAAAAAATTGATATAACGATGTCATCAAAACTCTTCTCAAAAGTGATTGGAATCCCTTTAGAGAAGCGTAGCGCCAGTATTGGTGGCACGGCTAAGCAAGTTAGTGAATTTGATACCATACGAGATTTCTTATCTTCTGCAACGATAACTGCATTGGTAGATTTACCTTTTGCGTTATTTTTCATGGTGATAATTTGGCTTGTTGCTGGTGATCTAGTTATGTTTCCAATCATAGCCACCATCATTATTATTGGATATACATTACTACTTCAACCCAAATTAAGACACGCGATTGAAGAAAGTAGTAAATATTCTAGTCTTCGTCATGGCCATCTTATTGAAAGTTTAAGTGCAATTGAATCTATAAAAGCAAATGGTGCTGAGGGCATAGTTAAAAAAGCATGGCAACAGATGTTAGGACATACTGCAAATTGGAATATGAAATCAAAAAATATTTCTAATTCCGTATCTAATGTAGCCAGTTTTGTTGTTCAAACAGCTGTTATCGGTGTCATTGTGTTAGGTGTTTATCGTGTATCAGAAAATTTAATTTCGATGGGTGCGATTATTGCTGCTGTTATGTTATCTAGCCGTGCAATTTCACCAATGGCTAAAATAGCAGGTTTATTAACTCGCTCTAATCATACATTGACAGCAATGGCTGCAATAAATGAGTTAATGAAAACAGAAGAAGAGTTTGAGAATAAAGGACAATTAGTTAGTATCTCACGACTCAAAGGGCATATAAACGCTGAGCAGCTAGGATTCACCTATCCTGAAATGGAGAAACCTGCGCTTTACCCTATGTCTATAAAAATAAACCCAGGTGACAAAGTCGCTATTATTGGTCGCAATGGTTCAGGTAAGACGACCTTAGCAAAAGTTTTATTAGGTTTATACCAACCTAAAACAGGTTCATTACAATTTGATGGTATTAGCCATGGACAAATTCATCCAAGTGATTTACGTCGTAATTTTGGATATTTACCACAGGAAGTAACGTTATTTCATGGCACAATTAGAGATAATATTTTGTTTGGCACAAGACAAGTTACAGAATATCAATTAATTCGTGCAGTACAGTTATCAGGTGTAAGTTTGTTTACTGACCTTGAAAACGAAGGTTTAGATATGCAAGTTGGCGAAGGCGGCCAGGCACTATCAAGAGGTCAACGACAAAGTGTTTCACTAGCTCGAGCTATTTTAAATGATCCTCCTATTTTATTATTGGACGAACCTACAGCAAGTTTAGATGCTAGAGCTGAAAATCAATTTATTCGTTCAATGAAGTTAACAGGTAAAGATAGAACAATGCTATTGATTACACATAAAATGCATTTATTAAATCTTGTAGACAGAATTATAGTACTTGATCGTAATCGATTAATCGCAGACGGACCACGTGATGCTGTATTAGAAAAGTTAAAAGCAGGTACGCTGGGGAATCTTAAATAATGAAAATAACCCAACAAGACATTGACATGGCAGATGATGTTTATGGTGCTATGTTAACCGAAGCACCAAGCATACATAGATTAACTATATGGGCACTTGCTGCTTTATTAGTTACTTTTGTTGTCTGGGCTTATTACGCAGCACTTGATCAAGTAACTTCAGGTGAAGGGCGAGTTGTCCCCTCTTCACAAACACAAATTGTGCAAAGTTTAGATGGGGGTATTTTAGAAGAGTTATATGTCACAGAAGGCATGTCTGTTTTAAAAGGACAACCTATAGCTCGTATTGATTCAACACGATTTCAATCTGATGTTAACCAACAAAAACAAGAAGTCGATAGCTTAAGAGCTAATATAATTCGCTTAAGAGCTGAATTAGGTAGCATTTTAGTTGGTGATGATAAAGAGTGGAAATTACAAATAAGAATAGCAAGAAAAGAAGTGATTTTTACTAACGACTTAAAATCAAAAATGCCCGATTTAGTTGCAAGACAACAACAAGAGTATCATGGAAGATTAGATAGTTTAGTTAATCAACTCGCTATACAAGGTGCTAAAATAGAGCAAAAATCTCATGAAATAGATGA
>CALJMY010000101.1 GCA_937981905.1 uncultured Enterobacterales bacterium | reverse complement strand
TAGTGCAGACGAAAAAATGCAATTACAAATCCTAAGTTTAATATCTAGCGCTGAACAACAAGGCCGTGATTTATACCTTCCGACTTACCAATCTGAAACACGCTTCAATGAAGCAAGTTCAGGGCTGTATGGTTATGTACTCGATAGGGCCGGTAAAGAATTATGGCGTTCCAAATCTGCCTTGTTAATTTCACCCGTCACAGCCAAACCTCAATTACCCGGTAAGCATTCATTTGGTATTGATAACACACACCCAGGCATAGAACTATTTGTGGCAGCTTTTGGTACTATCGAGGAAAGTGAAGGTAAAGATTATCAATACACGTTCGTCGTATTACAAGACAACGCAAGCTACAAGCATGCTTTAGTAACTTATCGAGAAAACTTATGGTTATGGTTAAGTGTTGTGGCGGTATTATTATTGGCAGCACAACACATATTATTAAGCAGAGGCTTGCGTCCTCTACACGACCTTGCACAACATTTAAAAGATATTGAAGATGGTCATAGTGAATCATTAAGCGGTAATTACCCTAAAGAGTTAAGTCGTTTAACGGGTAACTTAAACAGGTTAATTGATAGCGAGCGTCAACAGCGTCAACGTTATCATCAACGTTTAGGTGATTTAGCACATTCACTTAAAACGCCATTAGCTGTTATTAGTAATGCGGCAAATGATCCTACCGATCAACTACGCATTATTGTAAAAGAACAAAGTCAACGCATGGATCAGATAGTACGTTATCAGCTACAACGTGCAGTAGTAAGCCAACAAGTGACCAGTATTACCAAAGTAAATATTTTAGAACATGCTGTTAAAATCAAAAACGCACTAGATAAAGTCTATAAAGATAAAGCGGTTGCATGCGACATTCGTATTGACCAATACAGCATATTTCAAGGTGACCAAGGTGATTTATTGGAAATGCTAGGCAATTTCATGGATAACGCTTATAAATATGGTGCTGGCGAAGTAAGAGTCTCGGTTGAAAATAATAAAGATCATATTGCTTTTGTCATTGAAGATAATGGCGGCGGTATTGATGAATCACAGCGTGAAGAAATAACACAACGCGGTGCCAGATTGGATACTCAAGAAAATGGCCAAGGTATTGGTATGGCTGTTGTCGTCGATATAATCAACGGTTATGAAGGCACAATTACTATTGACGATTCCGATTTACTCGGTGCTAAATTCACCGCAAGCTTCCCTAAACATCATTATTAAACTTCAACTATTACAACGTAGATTATAAAAATTCATTCAATGATTAAGTTTGAAGCATTCCATAACTTCTTATTCTAGGTGATAAGACCAGTAAAATGCTGCCATAATCGTCGATTTGTATATACTAGGTCGCGATAAGGTAATCTTTACGACTTGTCTAGCACAAACAAGCTAGTTACACTGTTTTTATTACAAACTAAACAAGATTAAAGATTTACTTAGAGGATCACTGCAGATGAGCGAAAATAAACAGATTTTATTAGTAAATGGCCCTAATTTAAATATGTTAGGTAGACGTGAACCAGGTCACTATGGTGCTGCTACGCTACCAGAAATTGTTGAAAAGCTAACAAAACAAGCTTCAACAATGGGTATTTCACTTGAACATATTCAGTCTAATGCTGAATTTGAGTTAATTGATGCTATTCACCAAACAAAAGCTGATTTTATTATTATAAACCCCGCAGCATTTACACACACAAGTGTGGCATTGCGAGACGCTATTTTGTCAGTCAATATTCCTTTTATAGAAGTACATCTATCTAACGTTCATAAACGTGAAGCGTTTCGCCATCATTCTTATTTCTCTGACGTTGCTGTTGGAGTAATTTGTGGCCTAGGCGCAAGCGGTTATGAATACGCATTACAATCAGCAGCTAACACATTGCTGCCGTCTAAAAATTAAAAGAGAGCACTCATGGATATTCGTAAAATAAAGAAACTAATCGAACTAGTTGAAGAATCAGGTATTACTGAATTAGAAATTTCTGAAGGTGAAGAGTCAGTACGCATCAGCCGTACATCTAATGTTGTAGCAACAGCTCCAGTTGCAGCAGCACCAGTTGCTATTGCAGCTGCACCTGTAGCAGCTACGGTTGCCGCACCTGTAGCAGCGGCACCAGCAACTGTTACTGGTCATCACGTTGTTTCTCCAATGGTTGGTAGTTTCTATCGCGCTTCTTCTCCAGATGCTAAGCCATTTGTTGAAGTTGGCAGCAAAGTAAATGTTGGTGACACGTTATGTATCGTTGAAGCGATGAAAATGATGAACCAAATTGAATCTGATAAAGCGGGTACTGTTGTAGCAATCGAAGTTGAAGATGGCGCTGCAGTTGAGTTTGATCAGGTTCTAGTTATCATCGAATAAAGGCCAATTTTTATGTTAGATAAAATAGTTATCGCTAATCGTGGTGAAATTGCGTTACGTATTTTGCGCGCTTGTAAAGAGATGGGCATTAAAACGGTAGCAGTTCATTCAACGGCTGATCGCGATTTAAAGCACGTATTATTAGCTGATGAATCATTATGTATTGGTCCAGCGCCTGCTGCTCAAAGTTATTTAAACATCCCTGCGATTATTAGCGCGGCTGAAATCACTGGTGCTGTTGCTATTCATCCAGGCTATGGTTTCCTTGCTGAAAACGCAGACTTTGCAGAACAAATTGAACAATCTGGTTTTATTTTCATTGGCCCTAAAGCTGAAACTATTCGCTTAATGGGTGATAAAGTTTCTGCTATTGAAGCAATGCGTAAAGCAGGCGTTCCTACAGTACCGGGTTCTGACGGTGTATTAGGCGACGACGACGCTGTAAATAAAAAGATTGCTAAGCGCATTGGTTACCCAGTAATCGTTAAAGCATCTGGCGGCGGCGGTGGTCGTGGTATGCGTGTTGTTCGTTGTGAAGCAGACTTAATTGAAACTATTGCTGTTACACAAGCGGAAGCAATTGCTTGTTTCAATAACGGTCAACTTTACATGGAAAAATTCTTGGAAAATCCTCGTCATATCGAGATCCAAGTATTAGCTGACGGCCAAGGCCAAGCAATCCATTTAGGTGAACGTGATTGTTCTATGCAACGTCGTCATCAAAAAGTAGTGGAAGAAGCTCCAGCTCCGGGGATTACATCTGAAATTCGTCGTTTCATTGGCGAGCGTTGTGCTAAAGCATGTGTTGATATCGGTTATCGCGGTGCGGGTACATTCGAATTCTTATACGAAAATGGTGAGTTCTACTTCATTGAAATGAATACACGTATTCAAGTTGAGCATTGTGTAACTGAAATGGTTACTGGCGTTGATTTAATCAAAGAGCAACTGCGTGTTGCTGCTGGCCAACCGTTATCAATTACTCAAGATGAAGTACAAATTCGTGGCCATGCTATCGAATGTCGTATTAATGCAGAAGATCCTGTGACATTTATTCCATCACCGGGTGAAATCAAACGATTCCACGCGCCAGGCGGTTTAGGTATTCGTTGGGATTCTCACATTTATGCGGGTTACAAAGTACCACCTCATTACGATTCAATGATTGGTAAATTGATTACTTATGGTGAAAACCGTGGTATTGCTATCGCTCGTATGCGTAATGCACTTAGCGAAATGGTTGTTGAAGGCATCAAAACTTCGACTGCATTACAAGCAACAATTATGGAAGATGAAAACTTCCAAAACGGCGGAACTAACATTCATTACCTAGAGAAAAAACTAGGGCTGTAAGTTAATTACTGTTGTTGAAAAAAGGGCTTATTTTTATAAGCCCTTTTTTATTACCTACCTTTTAGTTCAATTGATATAAGCAGATCAAGAAACAATACGATATAATCACGCCAATTATTCCCCATAAAACGATGTTGTCATGCCTTGGATCCAACTTAAAATTAATGCTACCGACAAAAACGCCGAAGGATTAGGCGATATATTGTCTGATAGTGGCGCACTTTCAGTTACCTTTTTAGATGCGAAAGACAACCCAGTATTTGAACCTATGCCTGGTGAAACTCGTTTATGGGGTGACACAGACATTGTGGCACTTTATGAGGGCGAGCATGATATGACAGCGGTATTTACTTACTTACGTGCGCAACCTGAATTAGGCGACGATTTTGCTTACAAATTAGAGCCATTAGAAGACAAAGACTGGGTTCGCGAATGGATGGATCAATTCCACCCAATGCAATTTGGTAAACGTTTATGGATTTGTCCTAGCTGGCGCGACGTACCAGACCCAACAGCGGTTAATGTAATGCTTGATCCGGGCTTAGCATTTGGCACTGGCACTCATCCAACAACCGCATTGTGTTTACAATGGTTAGATGCTCAAGATTTAGAAGGAAAAACTGTAGTCGATTTTGGTTGTGGTTCTGGAATTTTAGCGATTGCTGCCTTAAAACTTGGGGCAAAACGCGTTGTTGGTATCGACATTGATCCACAAGCAATTACAGCGAGTAAAGAAAACGCAAGACGTAATGGCGTTGAAGACCAAATTGAGCTGTATTTACCACAAGATCAACCTGATGATGTTTTAGGTGACGTGCTCGTTGCTAATATCTTAGCTGGCCCGTTAGAGGAGCTTGCTCCATTAATGCAAGGCTTAGTAAAACAAGGCGGACCTTTAGCGCTTTCTGGTTTATTACCATCACAAGCTGAACGTTTACGTGAAGTTTATGGGCAATGGTTTGAAATGGAACCAGCGACAGAACAAGACGAATGGATTCGTTTAAACGGTATTAAGAAGTAAATTATTATCATTTTTACTTAAAATTACTGTGTTTAGCGGCCAAATCAGTTGGCCGCTACAATTATTTTTAATTTATTTATTTTTATTTTCACTAAAATTTTAACAATTTTTGTAACATTATTGCTTTACAAGCCCTATCAGACCTCACTTTACCCCTTTTTTTATCATTTTTTCTGCTAAAAACCTCATTTTTACACAGTCAAGAAAAATAATTACATTTCGATTAAATATTGAGCTTTTCAATTGTAATAAAAATGCGTACTATACGCAGCCCTGACAAAGTAGAGGTAAATATCTTATGAAGATTGGAGAGTACCAATTAGCCAATCCGCTCATTTTAGCCCCTATGGCAGGTATCACCGATAAACCATTTCGGGAGTTGTGTTTTAAACTCGGCGCCGGAATGACAGTCTCGGAAATGTGTTCTTCGAATCCAAAAGTATGGGCGACTAGCAAATCATCGCATCGCATGACTCATACTGATGAAGCAGGAATTCGCAGCGTGCAAATTGCAGGCAGTGATCCAGCAGAAATGGCAGCAGCGGCTCAATTTAATGTTGAGCAAGGTGCACAGGTAATCGATATTAATATGGGTTGCCCTGCCAAAAAGGTGAACAAGAAACTCGCTGGTAGCGCATTGTTACAACAACCTGAATTAGTGAACGAAATACTTCACTCAGTTGTTAATGCTGTTGATATACCAGTTACATTAAAAATTCGTACCGGTTGGGATACTGATAACCGCAATGGTGTTCACATTGCAAAGCTTGCGCAAGATGCAGGCATTCAGTCTTTAGCCGTACACGGTAGAACCCGAACATGTATGTATAAGGGTTTTGCTGAGTTCGACACTATTAAAGCAATCAAGCAGGCAATTTCGATTCCTGTTGTTGCCAATGGTGACATAACAACACCGGAGAAAGCACGGTTTGTATTAGATTACACCGGCGCTGACGCCATTATGATTGGTCGTGGAGCTCAAGGTAACCCTTGGATTTTCAGAGAAATCAATCATTACTTAACAACTGGAGAGAAGCTTGCGCCAGTGTCAAAAGCTGAAGTAAGTGAAACATTACTAAATCATGTGCATGCGTTGCACGAGTTCTACGGCGACTTTTTAGGCGTTCGTATAGCTCGCAAGCACATAGGCTGGTATCTCAAGGAACAGCGTAATGAATTACGCCAAGAGCTATTTAAGATAGAAACAGCCAGTGAACAGCTGACTGTACTAAATCGCATTTTTACCGATAATATTAATTAATAAGAGCAAATTTCACATGTTTGATCAAAATACTAGCACTACCACTGAAAACCCACTAACAGTTGAGCCAATTCAATTAGCCAACGGTACAGTTCGCCCACAACTTTTACGTGATTCAGTAAAGCGTGCAGTAAGCAACTTTTTTGCTCAGTTAGATGGCGAAGAGCCAACAGAAGTATATGAAATGGTTTTATGTGAAATGGAACGTCCATTACTAGACCTTACAATGCAATACACACGTGGCAACCAAACACGTGCTGCAAACTTGTTAGGTATCAACCGTGGTACGTTACGTAAGAAACTTAAAAAATACGGCATGAACTAGACAAAATCTAGTAAAATACTGTTTTAAAAGCCTATTCAATATTTATTGAATGGGTTTTTTTCGTTTATGTACCCCCATATGTACCCCCAAGGATTTATCAAGAATGCCGAAAAAGAAAAGAGCTGAAGATATAACATGGTTTAATATTTCTAATTATAAAGTGCTTGCAGACTTAACTGTCGGTGAGTTTTGTCGTGAGTTATCCAACCGTATATTTCTTTGGGATACTCAAGAAAAAGGAAACGAGAAAGATTTACTAGTTTTTTTTATTCCGTGGCTAGCAGTTCTTAATGGAGAAATAGAATTAGATTATAGGATACCTTGTGGGATTGATACATTAGGGCTTACTGACCCTGACAATTTATTTTTTTCAGCCGAAAAATCAAATTTAGGTGTAAAACTGGTCACTCAAAAATTACTCGACGGTATTCATGAATATTCTCATAAACCACAATATTTAATATCTATCACCGACATAAATAAAATTAAGAATGTATTGTGTGAAAATTGTAGTCATAACTTAATGGAAAAGTCTAAAGGGCACATTGAAGACATTATTCATCTGAATGCTGCTATTTTTTGTTTCCCATGTTTGGAAAAAATTATTACTGAACACCAGATAGAGATGCACGGATACAGTACAAATGTAATTTCTTCTACGTCTGTTAATAAATTTATAGATCTTAATCACTACTTAAACAAGAAGGGAAACTTATTATCAATAGATTTAGAAACATACTCTGATGAGGAATTGGTAAACCAATTACGTTCTGAACTTCCTAAATTCAGAGCATTATTAAATACTCCAGAGCCAACGATTAAATATCAAAAAAAGACAACAAATAATCACCTTCGACAAATGATTAAAAGTTCTTTTACTTATCAAGTAATTCCAGTATTAGATTTAAAACTTTTACAATTTTTACCTGAAATTTATTCTTCGAACATAACTACTCAGAATAAGACCGTAACCCATGAACAAATTTTAAATCTAGTTTTTAAGGATGATGAAAAACGAGATCGTGATTGGATGAAAAAAACATTACAAAAGATGTATATTGATCCATTATTAGAAAAAGGTGTTATCAATAAAATACTCACATACGTACAAAAAGACCCATTCCTATGTGGTCAACTTATGTCTGAATTCATGAAAAAATAAAGCTCACAAACAGGGGGGGATAAAAACTTCTTTAAAAAACACCCTCCCTAACTATTACAATTACATTTATTCTCTCTGCACATTCAAAAACAATCAGAGACGTCTAATGACAAATAACACTATACCACCCGCAGATCGAATCATTAGAGAAGCCGAACGTTTGCACCTAACTAGTATTAGCAGATCTCAAGCCTACCAGTTAGAAAAAATAGGTAGGTTTCCACAGCGCATTCGATTAGGTAATAGAAGTGTGGGTTGGCGCTTATCTTCAATCAATGCCTTTATAAAATCACCTATGCTGAATAGCACTAACATCGAGGCTTAAATTAATGAAGCCTTTTACTGACCCCATTGAACAATACATCGATGACAATCGAATGTTAAGTAAGCCAGACATTCAAAAGTTGTTAAAGATAAGCCGCTCGACTTTAGCCCGGAGAATAAATACAGGGCAGTTTATACCTCCCACCATCAAGCAAAATGGCCGTTCATATTGGCGATTCAAAGATTATCAAGATTGGAGTAACAAACATTTACTCCGACGACGCTAAATAGTATCCAACTGGCAGGGTTACCTGCCTTTTTTAGCGCGGTAGGTGACGCACTTTGAGACAACTACTTCACTAATAAATCAGTGGTTAAAGTGCTAGAACATCGTTATCTGGTGGTTATATGGGGGTAATGTCCCTCAGCTACACAGCGGATATTTAATAATATAGTGATTATGAATAACTCCAACACTCTAAACATCAAAGTAATTTTATGACATTTAAACGAACTAAATATAACTCATTACTATTTGGATATTTATATCATATGTATTCAGTTTATAAACCAAAACAAGGCGATCAAAACAAGACAGCCTTAACTCGGATGTTTCGATTATGTGAAAACATGTTATTCCATTACTCAAAAGTGTTTGTCGTTAGAATAGATCTTCACCCTAAACACTTTAGTCCCGACAATAAAATCATGAGTATATTTCTAAGAAGGTTGATTACCAGATTAGAAAAGCAATACCAATGTAAGGTTGGGTATTTCTGCGCTAGAGAACAAAATAAATCAGACAAGCAACACTATCATCTGGCGTTAATGTTGAGTGGTCATAAGATTCAGCATTCAGATAAATTACTAACGAGCATCAAAATTGAATGGGAACATTACTGCCATGGAACAGTTAATTTAGTTGAAAACCCTTACTACACAATGCGTAGAGGTAATAAGACGACAATAGACCCTGTTGTATATCGTTTGAGTTATCTAACCAAAAATCATACAAAAGCACTTAACAACCCAGCAAATAGTTATCTATGTAACGAAAGTAAACTGAGACCTGATGTTCAGCATAAAAGCAACTATGACCGCTTGCTGGTGGACCCACATATCACCCACCAGCAATTTAAAGCGCAGGAAGAACATAACGTTTCGACCTGTAATCAAGGTGAAAATGATTATTCACCGACACGAATAGTATTCAATAAAAATACAAGAAAGGATAAAACAATGCCACGGTTAAAGAAACAATACTCAGTAACACTATCAGACGAGACTGTTGCGTTGTTACACATTCTAGGAGAGCGCATGAGCTATTCATTATACAAAAATTTAAACAGATCACTGACTATTGAAGCGCTCGCTTTATTTGCAAGCCAAATTAGTGCTTCCAAATTACAAGCGTTTACACACAAACATGGAATCGAAGACCGCGAACTAACCTCAAACGACATACACTTCGAAGCAATGTTGACAGCGGTCCAAATCAGAAATTCAGGTAGGGCACCATTCGATATGGCGAAACATACAGTTGAAGAGTATTTACAACCATACCCTAAATAACAACCTTATTTTGAAACTGCGAATTTCAATTTTTCGCAGTTCAAAAAGTGCGAATTTATCTGAAATTCGCATTTCCTAGTTTAACGATTAAATATGAGATATAAAAAACTTATAATATTTAATAAGTTAAAGTAATATGAATTCTACAACCTCTCCTTTGTATAAAGAGTAACGTTAACAATGTAATAAAAAATCAATGTAATTACACTTGAAATTCGCAGTTTTAATAAGTTAAAAAATGATGTTTTTCGTCCATAAAATTATCTAATTAAAAATACAATAAATATTAATATCAATTACAGAATTTTCTAATAAAAAGCAGTATGATACATACATTACTTAGCATTAATAATATCAAACACTGCTTAGATCTTTTTAATTAATAGTAAATATAATAAGGATATTTCAATATAATGCATATTTATACAAATGGAGAAAAACCTCTTTTATTTCCAGCGTTTACATTAAAAAAAGAAAATTGGGATGATTATAATACTAAATCTACATTTACTCTTTATTTCTATTCAACAGAAGATAATAAGAAAATAATTGGCAGAATAAAAATCATTCAAAAAAGTTCATTAGTAACAAAACTATCAAACGTTTTTTCTGAATTGGATTCGGAAGAATACATATCTCTAGGTCAAGAAATAAGATTTTATGAAAAACTTATTCAAACTTGTGAACGAAAAATTACCATTAATTTTTTAGAAAATATATGTGATATAGCATGGCAACCAATATTAGCAGAACCCTTTGAAACTCTTTCTTCATTTAGAAATTCTTTACTCAGGGAGCACTCAGCACAAAAAGCCAGACGCTTTGGTATACCCATTATTAACAAGGAAAAAGTTTCAGAAAATTTCTCTTTTACTTACAAAACTACTATTCCCGGTGCAGATAATGAAACTGAAGTTCATTTTGATTTTTGTGAAACAGACGAAGTACCGGGTAGAATTGTTGGCATTATCGGTAGAAATGCGACAGGCAAGACTAGATTCCTCTCTCGACTAGCTGAAGATCTAGTAAAAATAAGAAGAACTTCTTTAAAAAAAGAGCAGCAAAGGGAGGATAGTTTTACACCTCAACGACCAATATTTACTCGTTTACTTGCTCTCTCATTTAGTGCCTTTGATCAATTTTCGAGACCTGAAACAGAACAGATAAGTTATATCTACTGTGGTATTAGAAATAAAAAAGGTACGCTTTCCCGTAAAAATCTTAGTCAAAGATATGTTGATAATTTAAAAAGAATCCGAAACGGAGGTAGAACACACGATTGGCTTCGCGTAATTAAAAACACGCTAGGTACAACGGCTGTCGACATAGTACAAGATATATCAGAGCAACCAGATAATGATTTAAGGGATGAAGACAAACTCTCCAAATTAAGTTCTGGGCAGGCAATTTTGACGCACACGGTTACGGCCCTAATCGCGTGGATAGAGCCCAACTCAATCATCTTATTTGACGAACCTGAAACACACCTTCATCCCAACGCGGTAGCTAGCTTATTTAGCTCTTTAAACCAAATACTAGAAACATATGAATCATATGCGGTAATTGCTACACATTCACCTGTTGTTATACAAGAGATACCCGGAAAAAGGGTCATACTTTTTACTAGAGAGCAAAATAGCACGGTTGCAAAACCAATAGGCATTGAAACATTCGGAGAAAACATTTCGGAACTAACTAGGCATGTATTTGATACAGTCGAGATCCCGCCTTTTTATAAAGTAACCCTAAGATATCTCAGTGCTAACTATAGTTTTGAAGATGTCATGACGATGTTTAATGATAATCTAAGTATGTCTGCTCAATCATTCTTATTATCGCAATATCTAGAGGATGAAAATGAAGATATTGAATAAAGTACCATGTCCTCCTTCTTATATTAAAAGACATAATGACATCGTTGAAGTCAAAAAAGATGCACTTGTAAAGGCAAGCCTTCAAGTGTTACAGAGTTCTGTAACACTTAGATATAGAAGCTTTCAGTCTGCGGCAAGACAAGGTAATCTTCACCTATTAAGCGAAGATCCGATATTAAGAAAGAAAAAGGACCAATTTCTTAGTTGTTATAAAAATAAAACAAAAAAGACATTAGCAATATTTACTGAAATTGAAAATGCACAGTTGGATGGAGCACTGGCCAAGTGCCCTTATTGTGGTATAACAAGGCCCAGCAGTTACGATCACTACATGCCTGAAGAATATTTCCCTGAACTAGCAGTTCATGCATTAAATTTAATTCCGTGCTGCACTCTTTGTAATTCATCAAAAGGTGCTACATTCTTAGTGGCGAATCGCCGTCAATATTTACATTTCTATTCTGATAATATCCCATCAGAACTATTTTTATTTGCAGAAGTTACAACTCGTCCCAATACTGTCGCATATGCTGTTAGTTTCCGCATTGAGAAGCCAAACATGTTTAGCTCAAGAGATTGGATATTAATAGAAACTCATTATCGCAGGTTAAAATTGCTTACGAAATATAAGAATGAAGCAAACGATGAAATATCAACTATATTCTCTAGCTGCAAGGCTCACATGAAAGATAGGGGAGGTAGTGTTCTGAGTTTTTTAACAGATATCTGCGATGATGAAGCTGAGCAACTTGGTGAAAACCATTGGAGAGTAGTGTTAAAACGAACGTTAGCTATAACACCTGAATTTGTACACTACGTAATAGCTGAAGCCACTAAAGCAAGGAGTCATGCCTGATGCTAAACCTTTCTTTAAACCAACTGTCTGATATCGAGCTATTACAAGAAAGCTACGAAGTTGAATGTAAACTTGCTAGTGGTCGTGATGGCAACGGCGCTGTACCTCATGATATGTGGGAAAGCTATAGCGCATTTTCTAATACTCGTGGCGGTGAGATATTACTGGGAATTAAAGAGAAAAAAGGAAAATTTACTCTCGAAGGTATTAAGAACCCTGCTCCGTTAATTAAAAACATTTGGGATACGATTAATAACCCTAACAAAGTGAGTCACAATTTATTAAGTGAAGCAGATGTTTCTATTATCACGATAGACGATAAGCAATTGATTAGGATTGTGGTGCCGCGTGCGCCACGAGAAAGTCGCCCTGTTTATATTAACGGTAATCCACTAGCTGGTTCTTATGTCAGGCGTTATGAAGCCGATCAAAAGTGCTTACCTGATGCGGTAAGTCGTATGTTAGCCGAGCGTGACGACGTACGCGATAATCGTATTTTAGAAGGCTATGGTTTAGATGACATTGACGCTGAGACATTGCGAATTTATCGTCAAATGTTTACTGACGCTAAACCACAAGGCCATCCATTTTTAGAACAAGACACAACAGGTTTTCTACGCAGTATTAAAGCGTGGCGCAAAGATAGAAAGACTCAAGAAGGAGGCTTAACATTAGCAGGTTTAGTGATGTTTGGTACATGGGACGCTATTCAAGACGCCCTACCCAATTATTTTGTTGATTATCAAGAAAAAGATAATGGCGCAGAGCGCTGGGTTGACCGAATATTTCCTGATGGATCTTGGTCTGGCAATATTTTTGATTTTTACCGTAAAACATTCCGCAAACTTACCGCAGACTTCAAGATAGGTTTTCAATTAAAAGATGGCCAACGTATTGATGACACGCCTGCACATGAGGCTATACGCGAAGCATTAGTTAATATGCTCGCGCATGCTGATTACAACAGTGACAGCTCATTGTTTATCGAAAAGCACCCTGACTTTATTGGCTTTCGTAATTCGGGGTTGATGCGTGTACCCATTAAAGAAGCCATTTTTGGTGGATATAGCCTTTGTCGTAACCCAGCTATTCACCAAATGTTTCTTAATATTGGTTTGAGTGAAAAAGCAGGCTCGGGTATTCCTAAAATTTACAGCAATAGTCATAGTCAAAATTGGCAAACACCTAATCTGTATGAGAAAGACTCTCCTGAACAAACAATATTAGAGCTAAGAATGGTTAATTTAGTGTCGGATGAAATGCATGCCAAACTCATAGATCTCTTTGGGGTTAGTTATGATGATTTGACAGAATTAAAACGTTCTATTCTCATTACAGCAGTGAATGAGTCTTGGTTTAACCATGAGCGTATTTGCTTGTTAACTTCAAAGCATACAAGGGATATCACCTTAGCTATTTCACAACTAGTAAAAGGAGGATATTTAGCATCTAGTGGCCATCATAGGGGCAAGGTCTACCACCTCGAAGGTGTGAATGTTCCGACCCCTGATAATAAAGTAGGAAAAGAACTCGCTTTTGTCTCTACTCCTGATCTTTCGCAATTATCATTATTTAATGAAACTCCATATTTTGAGAACAAAAGTCCGGACCTAAGCAATGAAAATACTAACTTTGATAGTAAAAGTCCGGACCTAAACGGTGAAAATACCAATTTTGATAGCAAAAGCCCGGACCTAGACGATGAAAACACCAATTTTGATAGCAAAAGTCCGGACCTAAACGATGAAAATACTAATTTTGATAGCAAAAGCCCGGACCTAAACGATAAAAACACCAATTTTGGTAGTGAAATATCGAATCCAAAGAAAGAAAGACAGTTATGGCAAGAATTACTTGATATAGCGGATCCCATAAGAAATAGTTCAAATCGTTCGAAGCGCGAAGATATCGAACAGGTAATTATTGCATTATGTGGTAAATCTGATCAGCAGCATTTAGGTTTATTCACTATTGCAAAATTATTAAATAAAAAGCCTGATACATTAAGAAAAAATTATCTAAGTCAAATGCTAAAAAATCAGCAATTAGAACTTGCTTATCCAACAATACCAACACATCCCAATCAAGGTTATAAAATTAAAAAAGGAAGCTCATGAATACCAAATTATGGAAATCAATATTAAACTTTGTACCGCTTAGTGAATATCCAAACCTTCCTTGTCCTTTTTGTCATCATGAAACACTCAAGTTTGACGAAGATACTATTATTAGTAAAAAGATCTCAAAACATTACGAAAAAATAGCATCTAGACACTTTGAGCTTGATAAAAAAAAGAAACAAGCAGAGCAGCGCGAAAACGGTGCTGTAGTACGTGAATTGTGGAATGAGCACCCATTATGGGGAATAGTTGGTGCAATAGGTGTGGCCTGTATTGAATCTGCCAAACCAAACTATCATTTTAGAAAGTTTACAGCATTCATGTATTGTACAAATTGTGAAGACAACGTAGCCGTTACGGGATTATTGCAGCAACATACAAAAAAAACTGATTCAGACAACCAAGAGCCTTCTATTTATAAAATTGATCATTTTTCAACCCCCGTATCAATGTTTAAAATTGATGAACAGATTCCCAGTTCAATTCAACTAGAATTACTCGGAGCATTCAGATATTTTCATATAGATACAAACTCTTCAGCGAATAAGCTACGCCGTGCGATTGAATGCTTTTGTAATGAATTCGATATTCCCGGTGATAACCTCGCTCGTCGACTTGCACAATTAAAAGAAAAATATCCAACTGAAGTAGACTTATTAAACACTTTACGCCTTGTTGGGAATGAAGGAAGTCACTCAAATGGATTTACTGAAGTAAATGAAGATGACCTATTGGGGGCCTTTGATATAGTAGAAGAAGTACTTACTTTATTTCCTCGTTTGGAAAAGTTAAACCAGCTCAAACGATCACAAGAACAATTGATTAATAAGTTCGACAAGAAGAAAGTTAAGGTTCTAGCACATAAAAACTAGTTGCTAACTAAAAATATAAAGCAGGTCATGATGAATAAAAATTACAAAAATATTGCTGAACTTATACAGTATTTCGAACAAAGACAGGATGAAGTAATAAAAGAAGCTGAATTAGAACGTCTTGAGTGCATAGAAAGAGTAAAAGTATTATCTAATCAGCCAAAAAATCGTGAAGAAAAAATTATTATTAGCTACATAGAACATAAAACTGCTAGCGCTACGATTGAGCACTTAAAACTGGAAGGCATTAAATCAGACAGAGGAACAGTATTAAATTCAACAGATATTACACAATTGATTTTAGATAAAAGCTCTCAAGTAAATGAAACTCTAATGGGAATTGCTACAGAGCTATATAACTTAAACATGGCAAAATCTAAAAGAGTCGGTAAATATGCTTCAAGATAATAAAGAGAACAATATAAAAGAGCACCAAAGAGTCGCCGCTTACGTAAAAAGCTCTATTTAGCTGAGTTTTCCGTATTAGGCTTTGAAATTAATTGTCAGCTCAATAATATTCTAAATGATCAGTTCGACACTTTATTAGATAACCTTATCGATAAGCTGGTGGGTAGAAACTTAAATATTGGTGGCAGTGGGGATAATAATTCCTTTGGTGGGTTTGTTACCTCTAATGAACGATATGGTAGTCCAACGAAAGATGATAAAGAGTATATTTTTGATTGGCTCAATAATCATCAAGCAATTAATGAAATAAGACTTGGCGAGCTTGTTGATTCTAATTATGGTGATTTTTAATAAACTCTGAGAAAAAAGTAGTAAATGATTGTTCTGAATATTCAAATGCTCGGAGCATCAACCCTAAATTAATTAATTCCAAAGTCGAGGCATCTTCGGCAAGTGATAAATCAATTTTACCGTTGTCACTAAGCCATTGAGCGACTTCACTCCATCGCCATAATGAATGTTTACAGTTAACATTATGTACTGGTGCAGGAAAGCTTTTAACACTAGACTTATTACGTTTGCGATTATTAAATAAAGCAATAGCTTGTCTAGTCAGATTGGATAATCTTGCTATATCAGAGAGGCTAACATAAATTCCTTCATTAATTGATGTCACTTTCGCGCCAAGTGCTGCATTTTCTATATTTTCAATCGCAGTTAATACTGCTGCTTCCATCGAGCTTTCTTCTCTATCAAAATCAATGGTTACGTATTCGTTGTAACCACATATTAATCC
Source organism: uncultured Enterobacterales bacterium (assembly GCA_937981905.1). Classification (GTDB taxonomy): domain Bacteria; phylum Pseudomonadota; class Gammaproteobacteria; order Enterobacterales; family Psychrobiaceae; genus Psychrobium. The sequence continues at coordinate 1,764 of CALJMY010000101.1, read as the reverse complement.
GTCATCACAACCAGCTTCATAAAGAATATCTTCAAGTTTTGGTGTGTCATACCTAACGCCACTTAAAACCAATGAGAATTCATACGTTTTCATAGTTGATAACCTTTTAAACTGGAAAACTGAACAATAACAACAGTGTTGTCATACGTCAACACTGTTGTTATCTATGCTTTTAGTACATGAAGGTTGTCTGGTGGATTAGATAATAAATCTAAACGATCCAACCACAAATCTAACGCCTTTTCTTTTTCTGGTAAGTACTGACTGTGATTATAAATAGACATGACACCACCAAGGCTATGTCCTAGTAAATGCTCAACAATATGGGGCATAACACCTAGATCATTCATTTTAGTAGCAAGGCTACGGCGAATATCATGTAACGTCCATTTTTCAGTATGCTCTAAACGTTCCCATAATCGTCCACCAGCACTACTTACATTGGCAGACTCTTTAAGTTGACCGAGGATGTAGTCACTTTGTTTAGAGCGATTTTTTAAATTAAGTAACCAAGGTTTGATTGCGTTTGGAATAGGTCTAATTATCTGGATTTCAGTTTTACTGTGAGATTTAGGGACTGTCCAAATGTTTGTTTTGAAATCCCATTCAGCCCACGTTGATAATCGCACTTCTTGTGTTCGTGCTCCAAATGTCATTAATAGTTTTAATAATTGTGACATGTAAGTGTTAAAGGTATTAGTTTCAATGGTTGTCCATAGTTGCACTAATTCAGCGTCACTCAACACTCTATCTCGCTTACTCTGTTTACTGCCAACATCAGTAATTGTTAAATCATCTAATTCTCGGCTGGTGGCATAACGTCTTACTCTGCAAAAGCGTAATGCTTGTTTGGCATTACCGAAAATATAACCAGCGGCAACAGGTGCAGGTCTTTGCTTAGAAGGAATTCCTGTTTTAATACGGTCAAAACATTCTAACCAATGTCTTGTCTCTGTATTAGCTAATGGGTAATTTCCAATATAAGGATAAATATGACGAGCAAACTGAGAGCGGTGTTTTTCAAAGTTAGCACGATTGGTTGCGGCGAATTCAACGAGCCAATACTCTAAAGCGTCTTTAACAGTGACGGGCTTTAACGTTGTTTCTCTTTGTAATTGCTTTTGTAACTTAGGATCGTAACCTTGTGCTAGCCACTCTCGACATTCTTGCAATAACTCCCTAGCCTGTTTAAGAGATATTTCAGGATAGTGACCAAAATCGATTCTCTTACTCTTTCCATCCATTTTATAACGGTACTGCCAGCTTACTTTTCCACTTAATGACACTCGTGCGCCTAGCCCTAATCCATCACTTAACGTGAGTAACTTATCTTGCGTCTTATTTAAGACTGCCTTTAATTGCTTTTCATACAGCTTATTCATAACTCTGACACCATTGATACTCCAAAGGGTACATAGAATGATTCCATGTACCCCCACATGTACCCCGAGTTAATCATAAAAATGAATACAAGCCAATACAAACGAACACATAAAAACAAATAAACCTTTGTTATTAATGTAAATAACATAACAAACCAATACAAACGGAAACTGTACAAAACACGTATATAGATAATACGGCATGAACTAGAACTGGATTCGTCCAGAACAAGTTAACATGATGAATGGCAATGAAGGCATTCAATCCGAACAAAAGCTCAATTAACGAAAGTTAACTGAGCTTTTTTTATACGTTAATTTCGCCTATGATAGCTGCTCTCGTTTAAAAGGATTTTTCTTTGCCCTCTTCATTCTCAAATAT
>CALJMY010000100.1 GCA_937981905.1 uncultured Enterobacterales bacterium | reverse complement strand
ATAAATAACTATAAGCAATTGGCCTGTAAATATTACCGGCCAATCATTATCAATCCTTGTAACAATATTTTAAACATACTACAAAAAACCGTTTAGTTGCCTAAATGGTATGAATGTCTATTATTTTTCTTATTATTAAAGACCTAAAACTAGCTTAATAGGTAAGAGAGTTACAAAATTATTTACAGGCTCAGTTCAACAGCGTTAAGGAGCAAAAAACCCCTTTTTATTGTCTAAAATATAGTGCATAAAGATTTTATTCGACTCTAAATTAAAATTAATTATTCCTCTTGTTTTTTCATATTCAAATCGCACTATTTAACTTCACAGCTTTTACAAAAACCTAGTACCTCAACAGAATCAAAATATTCTCCATATATGTAATGCTTCTTCCTAGCAACTGTCGTATATTCATAACCTTCCCATTCCCATGACTGCCCCATAGTAAAATCGAAATCACTTGGCAATTTAATTTTTAACAACGAGTAGATTATTAAACATTGATTGTTAAGACCTTCACACTTAACAATATTTCCCCATTTATTTGTTAAATTTTCATTAAGAAAATGATAAATTTCATTTCCTTTGAGTTTATAACCAGTTTTAACAGCATTAGGTATTTTTTTATTACCCTGTATATATTCAGGTCTTGTAATTGTAGGGTCTACAAACTCTTGATACCTGTTATTCTCTTTGTATCTTTCAATAACTAACGAATATGATATGGCAGATGCATTAAAAGACATAACGGCTGTTACTAATAGTATTTTTATCATTGTTTAGTTTCCCAAAATATCTCTGATTGTTCTAAAAGTGAGCCCCCATAAAAATATAACTGATTAATAACACCTTTGTAATCATTAAACACAAAAGATCATCGTCTAATACTCAATAATAAGCTTTTCAATAATGATTTTTAAATTTAAAAAGTGAGAAATTAATATATTCTATGAGAGTAAAAAAATTCCTATTAATTACCTCCCTATTGAATCAATCAAATTACCCATATCCCCACTATCCAATTTTGTTTACACTAAGCCTATTCTTTATTTTATTCATATTTAGGACATTCAATGGCTCAGTTTATTTATTCAATGAATCGTGTTGGCAAAGTCGTGCCACCCAAAAAACAGCAACTGGAAATAGAAATATACTCTTGATAAGTCGTTACCTCATTCGATTGGTGAGGTTTTATAAGTATGAAAAAAGTGCCTATACTATTTTTAAACATAATTTACACGACAACGTTTGGCCAATACCTTGACAGCAAGGGAGCGTCCATATATTTACATTATGTCATCTTGAATAATAACTTTTTTTTACGTTAAAAGAAGTCCCATCAATAATAACTTCATAAGATCTTGTATGTGGAGATCCTCTTTGGGTCGAATTGTTTTTTAATTTATGCCTTATTTTTGTAAATATTAAAAGGTAGTCTTGCATAAGTTTATAAATTAAAACTCCACCATTATTAGTATTGAAGTTCATTTTTTTACACTCATCTAGACCTATATTTAAGACCTTAAGTGTTTCTGCGTTAAGCTGATTAATTTCTTGTATCCTTTCATTTGCAAATACTTTCACATCTAAAAATACAATATTTAAAGCTATAAAAAAAATTAACTTTATTAAATTATTCATTTATTTGCTCTTATATAATTTATTGCCATGATGGAAGAAAGCTCCAAATTTTCTACTTAGAGTACCTAGATAACCAACATATTATTTTGGCTTATCTGATCCTTTCGCGCTGTCAGAAGTTTTAGCGATATCAAACTCTCCAAAACTAACTCGTAAAAATGGGATACGCATAAAAATATAACTGATTAATAAAGCATTTGTAATCACTAAACACAAAAACTCACCATCTAATTTTCAATAATTAATATTTAAAGCATTCATCTTTCACCAAAATACAATAACTATTCTTTTAAAGTACTCACACTATTAATCTTTCCCATATCCCCACTCCGCAATTTTGTTTACACTAACGCCATTAATAAACATTATATTTAGGACATTCAATGGCTCAGTTTATTTATTCAATGAATCGTGTTGGCAAAATAGTACCGTCAAAAAAACACATTCTCAAAGATATCTCTCTAAGTTTTTTCCCTGGCGCTAAAATTGGCGTATTAGGTTTAAATGGTTCAGGTAAATCTACCCTACTTCGCATTATGGCAGGTCTTGATACTGACATTGAGGGTGAAGCGCGCCCACTGGCAGATATTCGTATTGGCTATTTACCTCAAGAACCTGTGTTAGACGAAGAACAAACGGTTCGTGAAGCGGTTGAAGAAGCTTTTAAAGACGTAAAAAATGCATTAACACGTTTAGATGAAGTTTATGCTGAATATGCAGAAGAAGGCGCTGACTTTGACAAACTAGCTAAAGAGCAAGGTGAGTTAGAAGCACTTATTCAAGCAACCGATGGTCATAATTTAGATCATGCATTAGAGCGTGCGGCTGATGCATTAAGACTGCCGGAATGGGATCAAAAAATTAAAGTACTGTCTGGTGGTGAACGTCGCCGTGTTGCACTTTGTCGTTTATTACTTGAAAAGCCCGACATGTTGTTACTCGATGAACCAACCAATCACCTTGATGCAGAATCGGTTGCTTGGTTAGAACGTTTCTTACATGATTATGCTGGAACTGTTGTGGCGATTACCCATGATAGATATTTCTTAGACAACGTTGCTGGTTGGATTTTAGAGCTTGATCGTGGTCAAGGTATTCCATGGGAAGGTAACTATTCAAGCTGGCTAGAACAAAAAGATGAACGTTTAGCACAAGAAAGCTCTGGCGAGAAAGCTCGTCAAAAATCGATTGCTAAAGAGCTCGAATGGGTGCGTTCAAACCCTAAAGCGCGCCAAGCAAAAAGTAAATCGCGTATGGCTCGTTTTGAAGAACTTAACACTAACGATTACCAAGCTCGTAACGAAACAAATGAGTTGTTTATTCCACCGGGACCTCGCTTAGGCGACAAGGTGTTAGACATTAATAATTTAACTAAGTCGTTTGACGGTCGTGTATTAATCGATGATTTAAGCCTAAGTATTCCTAAAGGCGCTATCGTTGGTATTGTTGGACCAAATGGTGCGGGTAAATCAACGCTATTTAAAATGATTACTAATGAAGAGAAGCAAGACTCTGGTGAATTAGTACTTGGTGAAAGTGTCGTTGTAGCAAGTGTTGATCAGTTCCGTGATGACATGGTTGAGAACAACACTGTGTTCCAAGAGATTGCTGAAGATCAAGATATTTTAACCGTGGGCAATATTCAAATTCCATCGCGTGCATATGTCGGTCGTTTCAATTTTAAAGGTAGCGATCAGCAAAAACGTATTAAAGAACTGTCAGGTGGTGAACGAAATCGTGTGCATTTAGCTAAGCTATTAAAAGCTGGCGGTAACATGATTTTACTCGATGAGCCTACCAATGATTTAGATGTTGAAACGCTTCGTGCGCTTGAAGATGCTTTATTAGAATTTCCGGGTTGTGCCATGGTTATTTCTCATGACCGTTGGTTCTTAGATCGTATTGCTACGCACATTTTAGATTACCGTGATGAAGGTAAAATCAACTTCTTTGAAGGTGCTTATTCTGACTACGAAAAATGGTTAAAAGAAACATTGGGCGAAGCAGCCGTTAATCCTCATAGAATTCGTTATAAACGCATTTCATAACGGTATTAAGTTCACCTAATAGTGAAATATTAAAGGCAACAATTCTTCTTTGAATTGTTGCTTTTTTTTTACTTAATACCAATTCTTTGGATAAATTTGCTTTCAATTAAAACTGACGATAACGTAGTTATATAATTGATATGTAATTTACAGAGCGAGCTTTATGGTAGATAAGAGAATATTTCAACGAGTATTATTTAGTCACGATGCTAAGCTAATATTCAACAACAAAGATTTAACGATTCAAGTACTCGATCTTTCTTTAGATGGTTTTTTATGTAATAAACCTACGGAAAGTAATATTGAAATAGATGAGAAAGTGACGCTTGAGTTACAACTTGATCAAGATAGAAAAATTGTGATGGTTTCTAAAGTTGTTCACGTTGAAACATCATATTTAGGGCTAAAGTGCTTAAATATTGATATTGACAGCATTAGCGAGCTTAAAAGATTAATTCAATTAAACCTCGCTAGTGATGAGTTACTTAATCGTGAATTAAGTAATTTAGCGCGTTAAAATATTGCTTCTAGTGCTTCTGTTAATTTTTTAACACCGACTACCGTCATTCCTTTTGGTGGTGTTTTAGGAACATTTCCAAGCGGCACAATAGCTCGTGTGAACCCATGTTTTGCAGCTTCTTTCAAACGCTCTTGCCCACTAGGGACAGGTCTTATTTCTCCTGCTAACCCTACTTCGCCAAACACGACTAAATTATGCGGCAATGCTCGATTTTTAAAGCTTGAAACCATGGCACACAACAACGCCAAATCTGACGCTGTTTCAGTAACACGAACGCCACCAACCACATTAGCAAATACATCTTGGTCAGACATTTGTAAGCCACCATGTCGATTAAGCACTGCTAGTAACATGGCTAATCTATTTTGTTCTAAACCAACAGCAACACGGCGTGGATTAGGCATTTGTGATTGATCCACCAGCGCTTGTAATTCAACAAGTAATGGACGAGTACCTTCCCAAATAACTAACACAACAGAACCGGGACTCTCTTCTTCATCACGTGATAAAAAGATAGCAGACGGATTAGTCACTTCTTTAAGCCCTTTACCTGTCATGGCAAAAACGCCTAATTCATTGACTGCGCCAAAACGATTTTTGTGACTACGCATTGTTCTAAAACGACTGTCTGTTGAGCCATCTAATAAAATAGAACAATCAATACAATGCTCTAATACTTTAGGCCCCGCAAGTGCACCATCTTTCGTAACATGACCAACTAAAAATATAGCGACACCATATTGTTTAGCAAAACGGGTTAAAAATGCTGCTGACTCACGGACTTGAGAAACACTACCCGGTGCCGATTGAATATCAGCAACGTGAACAACTTGGATAGAATCAATCACCATTATTTTAGGTAATTCTCTTCGAGCAATATCACAAATAGTTTCAACAGACGTTTCTGACAGCATTTTTAATTTGTCAGTCGGTAGCCCCAATCTATCAGCACGCATAGCAACCTGCTGTAAAGATTCCTCACCTGTGATATATAAAGCGTTCATTTTTTCAGCTAGTTGACACATCACCTGTAATAATAAAGTACTCTTACCTGCACCTGGATTACCACCAATCAAAATAGCAGAACCAGAAACAATACCACCGCCAAGCACACGATCTAATTCTTGATAACCACTGGAAATACGAGGTGAGCCTGTTAAAGAAATAGTCGATAGTGTTTGTACTTGACTGTTAGCACTACCAGCATAACCTGAATAACGAGCGCTCCTTGCATCTTGTGCTTTGGGCGCTTGTGTCATTTCTGTAATGGTATTCCATTCTTTACAGTCGTTACATTGTCCTTGCCAACGGCTATGCTCACTGCCACAATCATTACAGACATAAATTGATTTTGCTTTTGCCATAATTTTATTTACACTTTTTTATATTTTTGAGGCACAATAATTGCTTTGAATTATACGCTTATTCACTATAAGATTGAAATATAAGTAATTATGGTTATTAAAACTACGTAAGTTATTATTTATATATATAAGCGTCAAACTAATGCCATTAATTTACCATGGCTTATTATTTTTTATTACCTTTTTAATGCACGGATCTTATTAAAATTATGTCTTTAGACGACAAAGTATTTATAAAAAAACTTATACCTTATTATAAAGATGCTAATTTTAATGATCGTTTTGAACACGTTACCAAAGAGCTGTCTAAATCTCGCCGCTTTTTAGTAAAAATGGAAATAAATCGTTTATATAATGATTGTAATCGTGATATCGATTTACGTGGTCGTGTTGATGGGCAATGTTTTGAACACAAACATGACGGACGAACGCATTACCTAGATGATGTTGCTTTAAATGTTTTTGATGAATCCCTTTCTGATTATGGTAAGTATTCTATCGGCGTGTTTGAGGAAGTAACTAATACTAAAAATAGTTACCGAGAGAAACAGCTACAAGAAGATGAAATGAGACGCAGCGTTGAGTTACAACCTGTTAGTGATGAAAAAGAAAAAGTATTAGATCAAAAGACAACCATTTCAAATAACGTTGTCATTCCTCACAATGCAACCGAAAAAATTAGTTTAACGAATCTAAATGTAAGAATAGAAGAAAGACTTAATATTCTTACAAAAATTAAAATTCGTTTAGCTAACGGTAAAACAGCACATGCTCATACCACTAATTTGTCTGTTCATGGCGCTAAAATTAAATTTATAAACACTTTTAAAATTGCTGTTGGCGATACCATCTATCTAGAATATATTGATATTGAACAGTCTGACGAAAACCCAGTGTCTTTAGAACTAGCTTACAATGTTCTCGATATATCAACAAATAACGATCAAACATGGTTTAACCTTAAACGTATTCATCAGCAAAAAGATGTTGATGTTGTCTTAGAGGACTTCATCAAGAAAAATCGCGCTAATTCGACTATTGATGTCGAGCATATTATTGAAGCTGTACGCTCTTTTGGTTATCAATACATACATTTAAATAAGATGGTGGGGTTACCCATCTTTTTTGAAAAAGTAGAAGAACAATATAAAGCACTCTTTGCGCTGAGTAATCTTGCTAATAAGCATTTGCTTAACTACTGGTACAAACAAAATAATGTATTAAAAATTAAATCATTGTGTAGTCATCAACGTATCTCACGTTTGTTAGAAAAAGGTGAATCAGAAAAGCCTACCTTATTATTTTGCTTTACACATATTGCAAAAGGTCGAAAGTTTTTTTATAGCGCGACCGAGCACGAGCTGGCAGAAACAGGCTTAACTGATTTATTTATGCAATTTGGCGCAAGTAAAGATAGTTGGAAAGTTTACCAGCTCTATGTCAACAATGTTAAAGATTACAAATGGCATACGCCTAATGTATTACCTCAACATCTTATTTTGAAAGAAAAACTAACACCTGAACAACATGCTCACTTGGCTAAATTGCATGACATTGAGGTGATGGCTTACTTAGTCGATATATCTGACAGTAAAAATATCCCGTTTTATCATAGCCGTGATCCTGGTGATAAAAAGATTAAATCTTTACAACAATTTGGTCATATGGATGCAGATGATGGTGGCCTAAAGCTCATTGAAACAAATACGACTGCAATGAGTGACCGACGAGAAGATCGTTTTACCTATCAAACTAATATGACCATTAATTTAAAGCGTAAAAAATACCCAGCAACTAGTGTTGATTTTTCGGTACACGGTATGCAGATTAATACGTCTGAAGATTTATCAGTAAAGAAAAAAGATATTTTAGAATTATCAATTCCATTGTTTAACAGAGCCGCGAAACAAAATGACAAAGCAACTTTACTTTATGAAGTGATGCGTATATCTAATGAAGGGAAGATAATTAATTTAAAACTTATGGTTACGCCTGAAACAGAGCATGGTCCTAAAACAATTTATCGTATCATCAAAGGTAATCAACATAAGTTAACAGCTCAAATTTCGCCATCTGCCAACTTTACTAAATCGTTAATTCAACTTTATAGTCACTATGTTAATTCATTAGTATTAATGATATCTAAAGTAAAAAGTCATTACAAAATATCTCACATTATAGAGCCTGAAATTCATAACAGTTTGTTTGATTTATTCTCTACGTTATCACCAATAAAAACGCATTGTGATATGTCTGCTCTTTCGAAAAATAATATGTTGAGAGAGATATTCTTAACTCAATTACAGGTATTAAATGCAACATCACCCTCTGTGCATAAAGAAATTTATATTCAGTTAATTAATGAGGGAGGCTCCGGTGAATACCGTACAGTAACTCATGCCTTTGAAGAGTTTACAACACCAAAAGAACATTGTGAGTTTATTACACAAGCGTCAAGCGAAGGACAATTGTTTGCTTTACGACTTATTATGAGTAAAACATTACCAATGGATTATAAGGCATTCTCGCGTGAAATAATTTATGCTGCGAAGCAAGCAAGTTTTAAAACTCGTCAACTTCAAGCTGAGTTTGATGGGATTGTTGCGACTGCTGAAATAGTTGATATTTTAAGTGAAGTTAAACAACGATTTAATTGTTTGTCGATGACTTAATCATTTATTGATAGCTGAGCTTGTTATTGATAGCTCAGCTATTTATTAATGGTTATGCTGTTTATTGATGACTTAGTAAGGCAATAACAGAC
>CALJMY010000099.1 GCA_937981905.1 uncultured Enterobacterales bacterium | reverse complement strand
GCTGTGCTTTAGCAACAACTAATTTAGAGCTGTCTGTTTTTACTTTTGTTAGTTTCTTGTCAGTCTTTGTATCTATTACTTTATCAGGCTGAGGTCTAGAGACTTCACGTTCCTTGGTTTTTTCAGGTAACTTTTCTGGTGGTGTTGTTATATTGGGTTTAGTGGATGACGTCACTAAACCACCAGCAGTTTGTTGTTGCTGCGCTTTACTGTTAGCTCTTTTTACTTCTAAAGACTCAACAGGCGCAGCCAAAAGCCCAAGATCAAAAGTGACCGTTTCTAAACTGCTTTTGTCAATTATCTGCTCCGACTCTGTCGAAGAAAAGTAGATAACTACCACTGTGATATGGACACAACATGACAGCATAAAATATTTTTTCATTTACCAGTTCAACTCTACGCCTAACCAAAGTTGTCGACCGGGTTTGTAACTAATGTTACTCGTATCACCATCCCCTTGAGACGCGACCTTAGCATCAAACACATTGAGTACATCAAGGTTAATTTCAAATTCACTATTAACAACATCTAGGCGATAATTAAAACGCCAATCTACGACAAACTTAGCTTTATAGTCAACGGCGTCATAACTTGCTGCGTTACCGACAAAATCACCACAAATAGCATCATTAGTGTTACATGTATAACTTTCACCATTAGTTTCATAGGCGCTATAGCCCGCGGTATAACTAAGCCTTTGATTCCAATTTAAACCTATCGATGTAAAGTCAGTGTTAATGTTGGTAAATATTGTCCATGGAATATTAAAGTCCAATTTTGAATAAAGTTCATCATAGGTAACGATTTCATTATCAACATAAACACGTTCATCTATCGATAATAACTGGTTGGGATCATATGAGGTAAAATTAGATTTATTATCAAGATAATTAGCGCCTAAATCCATAGCTAAGCTGATACCATCCCATTCTATGGGTTTGACTAGTCGAGCCGACAAGGTGTAATTAGTGGATTCGCTTTCTCCGCTATTACTAAGATAAAAAGTACGATCTTCAGTTTCCTCCTTAGAAAACTGCTTTTTTCCCTGTCGATTTACCGCTTTTAATGTCCATTGGCTGTTACCAATAACTTGGTGAAAACCGACGTTAAACTCATCGCTGTATGGCGTATCAAGTTTTGTCGTAACATAATTACCACCAATTGTACTTTCTCGTACGAGCTGCCAACCTTGGGCATATTCACCAGTGGCACGTTCATAGCGTTCAGAACTTCCTTTATTTGCACTTAACGCATAACTGAGCAAGCTATCAGCATAGTAACGGTTAACACCACCAAAAATGACTGTACTTTTTTCTGGATTTAATGAGTAAGACATTGTTATACGGGGTGAAATATCAAAATTATCGAGAAATTCATCATGATCGGCTCTCAATCCGAGTGTCAGTTCTAGTTGCTTATATTGAATTTGGTCTTCTGCATAAATTGCGTGGTGGTCATTGCTGGCACTAGCATTTCCTTGTAAATATTTAATTTGTATATTGGCGGCTTGTTCACCGTCAAAACAGGTTACATCAGATGGAAAACACTGGCTTGGTACGAGACTTCCCGTAGAAACATAAATACTCGTATCTTTCGTCCTATTATATTTCGCCTGTGCAAAATCACTTTTCCAGCCAGCATTAAACTTATGCTGCGATGCCCCCCAATCGAAAGCATTAAACTCATAATCTTGCTTGAGTGTGAATGTTTGCTTACTGGTTTTAGTCTGACCATAACCTCCTTCAATAGCCGTAGTATCTGTTGAGCGCCAGTCGATAGAGTCCGTAATTTCCCAGCTATAAGAGTTTTCTGCATCAAATTTAACTGAGTTTTCAGTCTCGTTATAGCCAATATAACTGGTTACTGCACCATCAGTAAAAAAGTGATTCCATGCTAAATTTACCTGATGACCACCACCGTCGATATCATAACGGCCATTTTTGACATTAGGCGTTACATAACCAGAACTATGAGGTGATAAAATACCAGTTAATAGCCACGTATCACCATTGTCCGCTTCATATAATCCTTTAAGTAACAATGTTTCGGATAAGCGCTTTTGATCTTCCCAAGTGTCAGGCACTAATCGAGAGTGATGAAAAGGTATATCTGACTCTGTTCGGTTGTAAGAAAAAAGTAGAGCTGTTGAATCAGAAATCGGCTGATTTACATTTAAACTATATATATTCTTAGTAAAGAATGGTTGGTAGTAAATTCGTTCAGCTTGATCTACTTCATTTTCTTTTTCTTCGCTTTCATAGTGAAAATTAGTCCAGTCATCGCGTGTTGTACGGTATGAAAAACTGCCACTAGCTTCTAAGGTGTCTGGCTCTCTAAGTTTAGCGTCAACCACCCCACCCGTAAATTGGCCATAGCGAGCAGAAATATTACTATCATAAACTTCGACACTATCGATTAAATCAGCGTTCAACCAAAACGATTGAGTACCGCCATCTGGGAGTGAAAATGGCGACAAACCACTGTTGGTCGTTCTAGAGCCATTGTTTGATCCCGGATTAATATTGTCGTTATTAGATAAACCGTCAATTAACCACAAATTGTTGTAAAAGCGTTCTCCGTGAAAAGAAACATTTTCAGGTGCAATTTCACCTTGGGCTTCTGAAAGTGAATTATTACCAGCCGTTTGTACATTGGGATTGTTTTTAAGTAATTCGCTTACCGTTCCATTACCCGTTGCCATTCTTTGAATATCTTCACTATCAATTTTTTGAGTCCCCATTTTTTGAGCAAATGATTCAGAGATAACTTTAACCTCGGCGAGTTTCGTCACCTTATTTTCAGGAGAGTTATTTGCAGAGTTTTGAGCAGAAGATACAGGAAAAACTGAGATTAATGCCGTAGCAGAAATCAACAATAGAGAAGGTTTTAACATAATAAATTTCCGTGGTAAATCAATATCTAAATGGCTTAATTGGCATCATTAATCACAGCGACTTGAGATCCTGTGATTTCTAATTTGTTTAATATCGCAATGGTAGTGATCATGCGCTGAACAGGTACATCTTTTTCAACCGTTAATAACACCTGTAATTTGTCATTTTTTTGCTTTAATCGAGACAGTTCATCAATCAGAGAATTTTGGTTAAGGGTAGTACCTTGTCCTACTTGCCATTGATCGTCTTTATGTAATATGACAATTGTGACGTTTTTACTATCAGCAACGGTAAGCCCTGCTTCTTTTTTCGCCTCAGGCAAAGACATTTCCATCGTCAATAAAGGCGCATTAATCATCAACATCATAAAAGCAATTAATGAAAAAATGACATCAATCATAGGTGTCATTGCATCGCTCATTTTTGTTTCGTCTTTGTCAACAGGTGCCCTTATCATGAGCTTTCCTGTGGTAAGTTTTGTATTTCCATTCGAATAGACAATTCGCCTAAAACGGTAGCAGCTGCGGCTAATTCACGGCGAATAAAAGAGTTAAATAGCGAACTAAAAAACAAACAAAATACTGCAATTATCATCCCCACAGCTGTTGTCGAAAGCGCTTGCCATAGACCATCCGCAACAATCGCTGGTTCAACAGGACCTTGACTTAAACCAATATCATGAAACGAACGCATTAAGCCAACAATAGTCCCTAAAAGCCCTAACATTGGCGCTAACGATCCAATCGTGCCCAAAGCGCTTAATTTGGCGCGAAGCTCTGCGCTATGATTTTCGAGCGCTAGCATGACAGCATCATCTCTTAATAATTTACTTTCATGTTCATAGCGAAATAGTTGACTTACTGCTAACGCGTAAAATGGCGATTCATTGCTCAATAACTGCTTAGCATCCTTCAATGATAGATTATTTGTAGGACTAAGCAGTTCAGCTTGATACTGAGTCTTCAATCGAGGCAGAGTTGAAAGTTTTACAGCGCGTTCAATAATGAGTGTTAGTGCCATTAAAGAGCACAGTAATAATGGGGTAGCCGTCGCGATTGACCAATAATCAGATAGCGATGTTAATCCGTTCAATGTAGATATACCTTAATAAAAAATGTTCAATATATAGATGTTTTGCCACTTGAATTAATTTAAGAAAACTTAAAAATTCAACCAAACAATTATACAAATGAGAATGATTAATGTTAACATTGTTTTTATCAAGTTTCATTTTTAATTTACTTTAATCCATATTTATTATTACCTTACAATCAAATGAGAGTAATTGCTCTAGTAAAGTTATTTACTTTCATGATGTTAGTGATAAAGGTTTTGAGTTTACAAAACAAAATTAGAAAGGTTCTTTGTTATTCAATTGTAATTTATACAACAGAGCGGTTTAGCAAATCTGTTTGTAATTAAAAGTATTAATTAGTTTGTCAAAAAGAGGATAATATGCGTCATTTTAAAAAAAACTTACAATCACTAAGCGTTGCAAGTTGTTTATGTCTATTAACAGCATGTGGTGGTGGCAACAGCGATACTACAACGCCAAGCACTGAGGTACCTTCAGATACTCCTCCTGTTACTGAAGTAAGTGAAACCGTTACAATCACCGCATTAGATGGATATTTGTCTGGGGCAGATGTTTTTCTATTAGATATTGATGGACAGTGCTCATCAGACAATTTACCACTCGGTATTACTGATGCACAAGGTACTTTATCAGTGACACGTGACGATCTAGTAAGTGGTTATTGCTTGATTACCAATAGTGAAACTCGCGACAGTGATTCACCAGATACCCCCCTAACAAGTGCTTATATGCTTTATTCACCAGCACCGTCTTTACTTGGACAAGATGAAGCAGAAAGTTTAATCATTTCACCATTCACTTCATATTTACATAAGATAAGTTTAGAAGCGGACGATGCTCAAACAGCTATCGACAATGCGATAGCTGAACTTAATACTGCACTTGATGTAGAACAGGAACAGCTCCTTGGTGATTTTATCGCGTCAGAGAATCTCACCCTACACAATCTAGCACAAATTTTATTCGATTTAGATACTCAAAACGCTACGCTTTCTGCAACAGCGACATCAAATATCATTAATGAATTAGCATCAAATGTATCAACTGAATTAACAGATACTGAAATCAGTCAATTAATATCACTATTTATGGCATTCAAAATCGAGTTAGATGATGAAAATTATGACGATTCACTTATTGATGTAACCGACACTACGTTATTAATACAAATGCCAACAATAACTGTAAATAGTGACGAACTTAAAACAAAATTAGACGCACTTATTGCTACTGGCGCTGAAAGTTATACAGACACTACAGGTTTAGTGTTAGAGAACTTTGAACTATCTGGTATCGACGCATCTCAAGGCCAAGTGGTTGTTCAATATAGTAATGCAGATAATTTATTAACATCGATTGGTGTAGCTACTATTGAGTCGGTTGATGAATCAGATACAGCAACATACAGTAATGGGGTATTTACGCCAGATAATGCGCCGATGTTTAATTTAGCGGGTGATTATAGTGTTGAAATATTCACCAAAAATACCATTGATGATACGACCTTTAGCTCTGCGACTGTGACTATTGAACTGTCAATTACTGAAACGCAACTACCAAACAAAGCGCCTGTTTTTTCAGGGATTGACTCAGCGCCAGCTCAAACTATTTTGACAACGCTACAAGAGGCAGCAGCAGATCCTTTCAATACTTTTGATCCAACTATCTTTGGATTAGATAGTGCTGTTGAACTTTCTTTATCATTTATCGATATTTCGCCTGACGTGCTAGCCGGGTTATTTGTTGAAAGCAGCGACCTACAAACGGTTACTTATGGCATTGAAACACTTACTGAAAACTTTGAAGAAGCCCCTGAGTTAGATGATTCTCTCCTGCAATTTGGTTTCGATTATTCATTTACTGCAAAGGTTAACTATCCAGAAAGTGGTTCTGAAAATCATGACTTTGCCATTTTTGCAATAGATGAATTAGACACTCGTTCAGCAGAATCTTTTGTATTACGCATTACCGTTACCAACGACAATGGTACTTATTCAGCTTCCGTTGCTATATTAGATGGTGAATCAGAAGTAGAGGCAGGTACTGGCACTGCCGAAGTTTATGGCACTCCATTTGATGGTTCGATGGTTAATGCACTTGATACATTAACTGACATTGTTCAAGCTCGCTTAAATAGCGTTGATCCAATAATTGATGTTAACTTTGATCAACTGATCCCTGTTTATGTTTACGAATGTACTGAAGCCGGAGACTGTAAACAAGGTGATGGTAAACTTGCTAATTATGAATTTAGTAACACTGACCTACTTACGATTCTAGATGGAAAAATTGTTGCTGGTAGCATCCCTACTGTTACACAAGAAACCATCGTGACTTTACATGTTGATGTGAATGGCGACGATATTCGCCTTTACACCATAGACGGTAGCAATCGCGGAGATATAACAGTAGCCGATTTAAACACGTTTGGTTCAACCATCGAGCTAGTAATCACGCCAGATACTTCAGGCCAAGTTACTGTAACAGCGACAGTTATTAATTAACTTAACAATTGATAAGTCGTAGAACGTTTAATCTATAACGTTCAAAAAAACCGCCCCAAAAGCAGTTAGTATTTGGGGCGATTTTTGTTTCTGATTGTTTAATAATAAGATATTAGTCTATGAAAAGATTTACTCTCTCTCTTTTACTCTGCTCACAACTCATCATGGGTTGTACTGGTCCGTTTTCATCAAAAACCGAAGAGTCTCTTATTACTCAAGAGATTCCATTACCTGAACGAACAGATATAGAGAAAGGCACACTTAAAAACGGCATGAATTATATTGTGCTGCCAAATCAAAAGCCAAAAAACCGCGTTTCTTTGCAGCTTGTTGTTCACGCAGGTTCTGTAGACGAAGATGATGATCAAAAAGGTATTGCCCATTTAGTTGAGCACATGGCGTTTAATGGCACCCAGCAATATCCTGGCAATGCTATTATCGAACAGCAAGAATCTCTAGGTATGGTTTTTGGTCGAGATGTCAATGCCATGACAAGCTACAACACCACTTCATATTATTTACACTTACCAGATAATTCCCCTTCAGTCCTTGCTGAAGGTTTTAATATGCTAGCACAGCAAACAAGTGCTTTAACCTTTGAACAAACAGAGCTAGAAAAAGAACGCCCTGTTGTTGAAGAGGAATGGCGCCGTCGATTGAATGTAATGTCTAGGCTCAATAGCGCCAAGACAAAACATACACTCAAAGGTAGTCGATATGCCGTTAGAGAGCCTATTGGGGATATGGAACTTGTCCGTCATGTAGATGCAAAACGCATTAAAGCGTTTTGGCAAACATGGTATCACCCAAACAATATGACTTTACTCGTTGCAGGAGATGTAACGCGTACTCAAATTGAAAACTTACTCGAACGCTATTTTTCTAATATGCCTTCAGTAACATTACCAGAGCGAGCTGATCTTAGCGTGCCACTGGACAAAAAATTCCGTTATGAAATCTTCGATGATCCCGAAATCACAACAGAAGCATTTTCAGTAAACTTAAGGGGGATACAAGCTGTTCCGTCTACCGAACAAGCACTACAAATTGAGTTATTAAATCACCTTGTGATGTCCATGCTTGATGACCGTTTGCTTAATCAATTTCAAGTTGAAGGCGCTTACGTGAGTAAAATGTTCGCAACCGCACTACCTTTAGCTTCTGGTTATAGCAATAATAACGCGATGGCAATACTCAAAAATAAGCATTATAAAGAAGCCTTACAATCGCTATTTAGTGAAGTCTCGCGATATCACGCTCATGGTTTTAGTCAACGAGATTTAAAACAGGCTAAAAAAAGTTTATCTAATCGTTATAACCAAATGGCAAGTAGCCTTGATGAAGCACCGACCCGTAATTTATTGACCAGTTTGTTTAATCAAATTAGATTACAAAAGCCACTCGTTCATCCGAATGAGTCGATGTTAATTGCTAATCGATTACTTGATGATATTAACCTTGAGATGACACATTCGCACCTTAAACAAATCATTGCTAAACGAATACCGCTTATCATTGGCCAAATTAATAGTGATAACAAATCGCTGCTACCATCTCAACAGGAAGTAGAAACACTTTGGAATGATGCACTTAAAAACCCTCCAAAATCATTAAAACAAGCTGAAATTCCAAAGTCTTTATTTGAAAAAAGACCTAAGCCTGTTGAAATCCTAGCGCATGATATTGTGAATGAAATTCACAAGTGGACGTTAGCCAATGGGGTGCAAGTTTGGTTTCATCCTAGCGACAAATCGGCAAAAACACTGAAACTACGTTGGCAAGGAAAAGGCGGAACCATATTACTCCCACCAAAACAGCAACGTGCAGCGAGTATGACAACACGTTATTTAGCCCGTTTCGGTTATGGCGGTTTTAGCCCTGAGGCTATTGCAGCCTTAAACTCAGATGCCAATATGAGAATCAATGCCTATGTTGGGCAAAATATCCACGGCATATTTGGAACCGCTGATACCGATGATTATGAAACTTGGTTACAAAACTTAAATTTAATGTTGACTGCACCATCGGTTGATAAGGAAATATGGCACTCAAAACGCGATGCAATCATTCGTAGTATTGAACGTCGTAAAAATTTACCAACGGTTAAATTTAATGATCAAATTAATAAAATTAGGTATGCAAACAACCCTTCTTTGCTAGCGCTTACCTCAGAACAATTGTCTCAAATAACAACTCAAGATTTATTAGCATCTTATCAAGCACTTTTTACTGATTCTGCACATCATCAATTAGTGATCGTAGGCAATGAAAGTCCTGACCGCGTTATTGATTTAGCGAGTCGGTATTTAGGAAATCTGCCTGTTGGTAAACCTTTGAAAACACCTCAACTAGTGAAACTTTCTGCTGGTAATCATGAAGTAAAAGTTGTCGCAGGAAAAGAGCCTCAGGCGATGACCACGCTATTTTTTAATGTTGATGTTCAATTTAGCCAAGCGTTAGAGTATGAAGCAGCTTTATTATCTCGTATTATTTCTAATCGAATGAGAGAAAAACTTCGCGAAGAAGCTGGTGGAGTTTACACGACCAATTTTTCGATTGGGCTAGATAAATATCGAAATCAAGCTTTTGGCATGTTGAAGTATTCTCACCAGCCTGAGCGTGCAGTAGAACTTAAAACCTTAGCGTTAAAAGTTATGAATGATGTTGCCGTTAATGGCGTAACGTTAACAGAGCTAAATTTAGTACGAGAGCAAATAAAGAAGACACTTCAATCTGAAACGGTTACAGATAGGAGTCGTTACCAATGGCTGACACAGCAAGCTAGCGATAATAAATTTAAGGATTATCGAGGTATTTATTTAAATTGGTTAACGCAAGTTGAGCCTAAAGACTTACAACCATTTGCTCAAAAGGTACTCACAACTCCCAACGTAATTGATGCACTTTTACTACCAAGTAGCGCAGAGTAAGCTCACTAACTATTTTAATTTAAGTAGATAAATTTAATTGTAGGATTTAAAAATGAATAACTTTATGAAAAAAATCATGTTTGTCTTTTTACTATTGATAAGCCATTCATCAGTAGTAACGGCTAACGAGCTCAATTTTGGTGAAATGGTTGATCAAAAAGCAACAACGCCAATATCACAGCTTATGGCTTCTCCTGACAAGTATGTTGATAAAACTGTCACTATTGAAGGTTTGGTTACTTCAGTGTGTAAAATGCGAGGTTGCTGGATGACAATAGCCTCAGATGAAAAATACCAAAAATTACGCATTAAAGTCAGAGACGGCGATATGGTCTTTCCGCTAAGTGCAAAAGGCAGGAAAGCATTGGCGACAGGAAAATTTACCAAAGTTGAGTTTTCTATGAAGCAAACAATAAATTATTACAAACGTAATGCAGAGCACGAAGGTAAAACATTTGATGCAGCTTCGGTTACCAAACCGTATATTTATTATCAAGTTGTTCCAGTTGGGGTAAAAATTCTTGGCTAAGCGACATTCAATAAATTGGTTTCGACTCAACCGAGAATTGCATCGTGACATAGGCTATTTTTGCGTTGGCCTTACTATTGTTTTTGCCATCTCTGGCATTGCATTGAATCATGTTAGGGATTGGAACCCGAACTACATAGTGGAGCGCTCAGAGCGCATAATTGAAGTTTCTGAGCTATTGAATGATGATGAAATCAATCAGATTTTACTAAGTAGCTTTGCAATTAAAACACCGATTAAAGCTAATTATTGGGAATCAGAAACTCACTATAAGCTGTTTTTTGATGGTGGCGGAACATTAGCCATAAATTTAAAAAGTGGCAAAGCCGTGTTTGAAAGCATTCGGCCGAGACGTGTTTTTAAAGAATTTAACCGCCTTCATCTTAATGAGGCCAAAAATAATTGGATTATATTTTCTGATATGTATGCAGGATTATTACTTTTCTTGTCAATCTCAGGACTATTTATGGTTAAGGGAAAATATAGCGCTTTGGGTTGGCGAAAAAGTTGGCTAGTAATTACTGGTGGGGTAATTCCTTTGGTTTATATTTTTATGTTAGCTTAACGTTGCTCTGGCAATTACCTACTGACAACTTAATCACTAGAAACTTAACTACTATAATTTAGTGTTGCGAATTACCAGAAGAGACCTAAAACATTTGATAAAAAATAACGTACAGGCTGTTGTTAAACTTTTAATAACGAGCCTGTACGTCTTTTGGCATCGCATTTAATTGAAATTCAACCATCGCATCAAAGCTTGCTAACAAAGTATCAAAGTTCGTTTTTTCTACTGTCGATAGCAACGAATGAATAGCTTCAATAGTAGACAAACTATCACTTCGTGATGATTTTCGAATACGATAATTACTTTCATTTTCGCTCGAAATACCGATACAAGGTAACGTAGATAAAATAGGATTTAAGCAAAATATTTTATACGCTTTCTTCCAGCTACCATCAAGGACAATTAATTGATAATCAGCTAAATTGGTTGATTCATCTTGCGATATATTTTCAACCAATTGCTCGGGACTCATGGCTGTATCATTGGGATAAAGTAGTAATGATTTTTTGTTATTAATGGTTTGCTCAAATAACGGATCGTTAGAAAAATCTTCACCTACTATTATCTGACATTGACTTAACGACAGCTCAGCGATTTTAGCCGTACCTTTAGCATGTTTTACTTCGCTAGTGTGTTGCAAAATTACAATTGATAATTCATTGTTTAACGGCTTAATTGTATGACAAAAACAAGCGACTAACGCCCTATCACAACGACTACATCTTGCTCGTTTACTCATAACGATTCGACTCTATTCACTAATTTATAACAAAAACTACATTCAATAATAAAAATAGCCATATAGTATTCCTATACGGCTATTTAATCTTATTTATAATAAAGCAAAATGAGTAGAGATTGCTACTGAAGCTAATAACAAAGGCCAGTAAATCAATTTAATAATTAAAGAATCATGCTTAAATATCTTAAGAAACCAATGTTTTTCGTTGTAACTTAAAAAACTACCAATAACGAGTAAGGTCATCAATACATATAAAATAAGATAAAAATACTCTATATAAATCAAACCATGGGTTGGCAGCTCCGTTCTAACACTCACATGTGAAATAACTACGATAAAGAATAAAGCAGAAATAGCACCAATCACTCCCATTTTTGAAAAGCCATTAACTCCGGCTTTTTGTGTATTATGACTAAAGCTCAGTAAAATCATAAACAACATAACAGCCACAGTTAACATCGGAATTAAGTGAACAACAAACGCGTTAACAAACTTTCTTTTAACGACAACATTAAAATGTAATTCAGTAATAATGTTATTAGTCTTAGCCATATGACCAAAGTTAGTAGCATATTTGTTTGACTTAAAATCAAAAAAGGTTTCCTCAACTTCCCAGTTACCCAAGATAATATTATCATCTAAGCCAAACGTATCACTCGCCTCTGTTGAAGGGTAGCTACTTAAATCTGGTAGTAATAAAAATTTACAATCTCCAGCATTTTCAAAAAGAAATTTACACTCTAAATTATCAGGTAATATGCGAAGCCATACTGTTTTATGATCTAATGGATACATACCATATTCAAATGGTTGACGTACAGTAACTTCAAAGTCCCAACCATAAGTTGTCTCGTTTGCAGTAACATTTTTATACTTAAGTGTTGTTGACGTAGAGCCATTAACTTTTTCAGGAAAATATAACTTAGGGTTTTTAACTTCTATTTCATTAGGAAATGTTTGCCAAATAGTCCCATTAAAATAAACATCATTAGCCGACATAAACTTCATCGCTTGAAGATAAACGCCTGTGGGCACTTCAATAAAATCATTAGGATCTTTTCTAATTTCGTCTTTTCTTTTTGCAAAGAAATAATCTCTAGCCTTTTTTTCAGTGGTTAACTGTTCGGCATTAGGTTGGTAACTACTGTCTACTTTGTGCCACATAAAGCCTATGTAAGTCATTAAAGTAATTGATATTATTAATGTTATTAACCAATACACATTATGTGATTTTATATTTTTTTGTACATCATTCATGAATAGATTTTCCAGAGGTTTTAAGGTTTTAAGGTTTTAAGGTTTTATATGATGATAAAAAGCGAGGGGGTTAATACCTAACACGATGTGAGGACCAATTAATCAATGATAA
Source organism: uncultured Enterobacterales bacterium (assembly GCA_937981905.1). Classification (GTDB taxonomy): domain Bacteria; phylum Pseudomonadota; class Gammaproteobacteria; order Enterobacterales; family Psychrobiaceae; genus Psychrobium. The sequence goes on along the minus strand of CALJMY010000099.1, from coordinate 7,116 downwards.
TTTTTCATGAATAAAATGCTCTCCTTCATCCAAGTGATTAATAATGATCCCTCCGGCACGAATAAAAGGAATATCATAATGATAATCAACAATTAGAATTTTTTTCCATTCACCTGTCGATTGCATCATCAATATTTGCTTACCAATATTTTTACGTTGCTCTCTCGTAATAATTGCAAATTTAATTGCATTACTAATATCGGTTTTCATTACACTAAATAAAATGGTAAAGAAAATGACTAAGACGTGCCATTCTTCCAATTTAAACTCTTCCACTAACAATCCCTCACGCACAATACATAATAAAATTAACCACCTTGCATGGCTTTATTACCCATCACTGTTGCTTCATTTTCTAATCCTGGATTATCGTTCACCGCCATGCCACCTACACTAGTCGTTGGTTTTACCCGTCCTTGTGCTTGTTGAACAACATGCCCTAATTCGTGTGGAAGATGCTTTTCTTGGCCCGATGCAACATGAATATCACTACCTTGAGCATAAGCATGTGCTTGCACAGCAGCAGGTTTAGGGGAATTATAATGAACCTTCACGTGGTCTAACGACATACCAGAAAGGTTTTCCATCCCCGTTTTTAACTTACTCGGCAAGCCAGTATTATTGGGCGATTCACTTTTAAATTGTTGTACAGGCTCAGTTGACAATTCTTGAGAGGAAGACATACCTTGCTGTAAATCCTTCAACTGTAATGTCGAGTTACGATGGTCATTAACCTTACGTAATTGTTTGGTGCTATTAACCGATGTTGATTGATTAGTTTCACTATCTTTTCGTTGACGTTGTTTAATTTTTTTGCTCATTTTTATTCCTTTATAACCTATAAATAATTCGCAGTTTATAAATTATCTATTAGGGTCTGTTGACCTTTTGAGTTCGTTTTTTCAGCAATTTTTTTGGGGTTTATACAAGGCAGAGTCTATGTGGTGTAGCTGGCTCGATAATAGCTCCTGCATTATCCTAATGAGCTACATCCATGTAGCAATACACGAATAGGCGATAACGCCGTATAAATAACAAACAAATGCTGTCCGAAGGATTCATCTAAAAGTTTTTTGTGCGGTGTTATTCGTCTTTCACCTAGATAAACTAGGCATCAATCCTCATGCCTCGCCCACATGGATGTGGGGGCTTATGTTTAGTCTGGAACTATAAACATGTGCTCAAAAAGCTTTTAGATTGAACAAAATTCGAACCACAAAGATCAACAGACCCTAGTATTTAACATCCATTACTGGATGCAATTACACGTCCGAGCTAAAAAGCCATGATTTTATTTACTATTGTTCTCAGTTATTTATCTCAAATATTTTCATAAAAAATAATGAATAGATACAAATGAAAAACGTTAAAAGGCTTTAAATTATTCATCAATAAAACCAGATGTAATTGATTTAATAATATAATTATTTTTCAAGATTAATGTTCGTTGCGTGAAAGATAGTAAAGCGTTTAAAGAAAAAATAATATTACACAACATTACACCTTTAATTTTATAAGCTTCCCAACGTTTACTTTTCAGTGACGCTACACAATATCTTTCTGATATAAAAACGAAAAATTAAATATAAATTTCAAAATGAATAAATTATCTATGCTTGTTGCCAATACAGCTATTCCAACTAGCATAAAGCACGTTCTATTGACGATTTTCAATCGTAATTTAATGCAGGTATCCATGAGTTATGACATTACATAACAGATATTTTGCTCGGTGTAATATCGTGCAATATTAAGGCTAAGAGGCATCACCTAGAATAGGATGGTATTTATAAAAAATTTGCTCAACCGTAAAAATGACCCTCTCGTTGTTTTGAGCTGACTTGTTAATAATACAAATAAAACGAAACCTCAGTCCTAATAGATTCAGGTTTATTCTTAACAATAAAAATGTGGGTTCCTAGAGTGTTGCTGGATACCACTTACAAAATAAAGGATATAACAATGAAAGCATCATCTAGGAAGTTAATGTTAATTAGTTTTTTATCGTTATCAGTTGTTCAATTAACCGCATGTGATACAACCTCAGAAACCTCCACTGGTCAACCTGCAAAATATACCGCCGGCGTACCTTCAAACACTTATGATTGTCCGGCTGATCCAAAATGGATCACCCATCCCTCACTACCCAAAGAAGTAAAAAAGAGCGGAACAGATGGTTCATCAAATTTCTGTGATTTTTACCAGTTTTCTAATCAAACTTATTTATACCTAATGTCGCCGTCATCCGAAAAGCCTCACTTGCGTAATTTTCAAGTAGATGCTAATTATCCACTACTTGAGTTCAACACTGAGGGCACTCCTGCCAACTCTTGCGATGACGTTAAAGATGCGAAAACATTACGAACAGCATTACAACAATCGGCTAATCCTTTAGGTACAGGCCAAGCTGGTGGTGGTTCTACAATTTACGATCAAAATGGTAATGCAGTGTATTACGATGTACGCTTTAATCAATCACAGTGTAATATAACTGCAAGCGCTGTCGAATTGGCAAAAAGTAATACGATTAACTTCCCCTCCGGCACTACCGAGCTAAAATTTGCTTGGAAGATATTAAATGATGATGAAATAGTAAATACTAGTTATGTCACAGTACCGCAAGTAATAGATGGTAAAGTTAAAACCGTTGGCTTAGTGGGTATGCATATCGCAGTGGCAACGAATGACCACCCTGAATTTGTATGGGCAACATACGAGCATAATTCCAATACACCTAATTGCGATCCGAAAGGTGAACAATCTGCTACTAATTGGTCTTTTGCTAGTGCCTCTTGTACAAATAAATTGCCGTTAAGCGCCGAGAGTTCAAATGCTTGTAAATTTAACCTGCCATCAATTAACAATGGCCCAATGAAAGGAACTGCTACTAATATCTGTACTGTTTATCCTTTTGGTACTTCATCGGGTGACCACGATGCAAATGAGAACTTAGCTAGTATTGCTTCTCAAAATGCATCAATCTACCAAAACCTCAAAGCAACTAATGCGGTGTCATCTATGCAAATTTTAAATCACTACTTCAATGTTGGTGCTATTTGGGTTAGTGATACTGATTTAAGCTCGGGTGGTGTTGGAGTTCCAAATGAACGTGGTTCGTTACGTTTAGCTAATACAGTGGCAGAAACAGATTTTCAACATGTGGATATAAACTCAGACCAATTTATTAGCAATTGTTTTGGTTGCCATAATTATGTGGGGACAGATAAGCCATTGAATAATAACATTACAGCACATAGTTTGAGTCATAGTTTTATAGATGTTATTACAGGTCAAAATAAAGCTGCAGATGTTAACGCCATTAGCCACATTAATTCGGACCTCCAAGCAAAAACAGTTTGTGGTGGTGATCCAACAGCTCTTAAAAAGACAGAACGCGTAGGAACCTGTAAAAATAAAAGAAGTTACTTAAGTTGGAATGGAGAGTGGACTAATATGAATTCATCATCTGGTTCAGTCTGTGGTTGTGTATCGGAATAATTTAGACCAGCACTACATCAAGCTCTAAATATAACAGTTTATGTTAAACGTTGTAGTGGCCAAATTCATTGAGCCACTGCAACTATTAATATATAGACACTCATAAAACTTAACCGACCTAATAATATATAGCCCCTCATACCAACTCAAAAATATAAAAATAAAAATAATATTATAAATCATATGAATATATTTAATTTATGTGTTTTAAGGAAATACACATCCTTGTATTAACCATATTAATTTGTCTCATTTTTTTAATCATAACTGTAATAACGTGTAATGTTTTTTTCATAGAATCATTTGTATATTCATAATAATTGTTTAGCGATACCTGATATTAGTTGAGCTAAATGACCAGCTCCTTTAATGCTAGAGCTATTTGCATACGCATTTAATTAAGGGGAAAAACAACGTTCAAATTGTCATTTATGAATAAATACTTAGGCTAATTATTACTAACCATAAATTAAAAAGGTAGTTAAAAAATGGACACACTTAATACAATCACCCTGAAAAATAATTCTAACCTTGACGCAACAAAACATACTCTATGGGTAGCAGGTTACATTCAACAACCACAAAATTATCTATCACTACAAGATGATGGTTCGTTCAAGGACTCAACAAATACAACAGCAGCGTTTATTAATGTAAATGATGGTATGACGATTAATGTTCCTGCGGTGAACAACATGGGGAATAATAGATTAGTTTTTACGATTACTAACAAAAACAGCTCATCTCCTGCGCCGCTTTCACCTATTACTGGCTATACTGCTTACCCTTTTCCAGGTGTTCCTGGAGTCTGTCCTCCTGGACCTTACGATATATTTGAATTTGGACCAAATGCACAATATGACGTTTCAGCTGTAGACTCTTTTGGTTTGAATCTTTCATTCAACGTTACTGGTGATCCGTTGACATACGGAACTAGTGGTTCATTTACAAGAACTGAAATTGGTGATGCTTTCAAATTGTTTATGAAAACTGATCCGTTAGGTAATAGTGGTTATGCTAATTTACTATACACAGCACCAAAACTAGTCGGTTATCCAGATATTATTTCCAATCAATTTTCAGCAATTGTCGCTCCAAAAGATTGGTTAGCAATAAACCCAACAACGGAAGGCTTAACTGGTTATTGGGACGATACTATTAATGATTTTTTTACAAAAGGAAATCAAATAAACTTTTTGCTAAATGCTGCTACTGTCGGTAATTATTCAGGAACTTCAGATGGAAAACAATACAAACTAACAGGGCCTACTGGAGAGGAAATAATTATACCGAAGTCTGATTTCATTAATAATCAAGGTTTTATTCAGGCCGTTCGTAGTATTAATGCCAAAGAAAGTGAAAATAACTATAAGACGTTTGGACAAATCGAAGCCGCAATTTTTGCGGCAATATCTCGCGGCGTGTTATTAGATGGCGTTACCACCGCTGAAAACACAATCAAGACCAATCATACTTCTGATGCATGGCTCAACACATCCAACTGGTATACTAATCACAATAATTCTTACAACCAAAAAACAAGTGTTTATGATGTTTATGCTAAATTTATGCACTATGGAACGATTGTTAATGGAGCAGGTCTTGCGGAAAATATTTTTGGTATGAATGCCGCAGAAAGCTTCGGAATGGCTTACGGTTTTAGTCTTGATGAGAACCCTAATGTGGGTGAGCCTCAATCTTGGTCAGAAAAAAACAATGTGCCATCAAAACCTACTTACAACATTGGCAGTGGACAAGATGTTACACTGATCATAGGAAAGTGGCTAAGTATTCTATAATCACAATTGTTCATTCAACAATGGACGTTTGCATGAATTGAATATAACTTTTATCTAGGATTAGTATAAAAAACTGCTTATATAAAAGTTATTTCGACCCTGTATAAATAATAGCAAATTACAAGTACTTATAAATCGTGAAAATGAAACATGACGAATTGACCTATTAATTTTTAGGTTGGAATCATGAAAAAAATGTAATCATATTAAGGTATCCTCTAAATCAGCCAACCCCTTTATACCAACAATGACCATGTTCATTAGCACATTGTCTTAAAATTTCGTTATTCCCTGCAAAGTTGCCATATTGACGCCTGAAATTCTTAATCACTTCAATCCAATCGTCAGTATTAATGCCTAATGTTTGTAATAATTTCGGCTCATTCGAATTCACAGCCCCTCGCTTATTAGGCACAATAGCCCTGCTGCTCCAGTCAATGAGTTCTAAATAGTCATAAAGAGTAAAAGCGATAACGTGTTCTACTTCATGACTACCAAAAGGTAGTAAGTAGCTCGGTTGTTGGAGGATGATTGTACTTGTTTGGTTGTTTTCTATTTTTGTCGATTGCAGTTTTTTATGAGATTTATATTGCTTAATTCTTGCTTGAATAGAAGTGTAATCACTACTTTCAATGTCATTGCACATTCCGGCTCTCACTGGGTTTAAGTCAACATACATCATACAACTCAGTAGTGCTTGTTCATCTAATAACGCTTGTGAATAATAGCGCCCTTCCCAATAACGACCCGTGCAGTTATCTTCTTTATTCGCTTCACGAGCAATGCTTTCATTGAGGTGACGCATAAACCAACTGATATCATAAAGGCGTAACCGCCACTCATTGGCAATCTCAGTAACTTTTCTCGACCTAACCTCATCATCAATCATACCGTTACGATATAAATCAATTAACGGATGACCATGATAAAGTTTGCACCAACGCTCAATCACCTCATCTTGCGACCAGCTCAATGCACGCTCACGGTCAACTTTTATCACTAAATGATAGTGATTACTCATTATCGCGTAGGCAGCTATATCAATAGCAAACACTGAAGACAATAGTTTAATACGGTCAAGCACCCATTGACGCCTGTGATGATAACTTTTACCCGTATAGCTGTCTTCACCGCATAAAAAAGCACGGCGAACACAACGAGAAATAACGTGATAATAAGGCGTGGCGGATAAATCAATTAATCCATTTCTTGCTCTAGCCATAATACAAACTCCTACTCATTAGAGGAATATAAAGCATAGTACAAAAAATCGTTTAGCCGCCTAAATTGTATGGGTGTCTAATAATTTAATGTACTCATTAGTAATTTAATTGTATGGGTGTCTATTAATTTCTTTTTACCCGTATAACTGTCTTCACCGCATAAAAAGCACGTCGAACACAACGAGAAATAACGTGATAATACGGTGTTGCTGATAAATCAATTAATCCATTTCTTGCTCTGGTCATTTTACAAACTCCCAATCATTAGAAGAATGTAAAGCATAGTACAAAAAATCGTTTAGCCGCCTAAATTGTATGGGTGTCTAATAATTTTACCTTACAATGCAAAGCCCATGACACGCGGTCTTGGCGACTTACTGAGCCTTATCAAGCCGAGCCATTTCCCCTCCAATGTACTGATGCTTTTTTTAGATGCAATGTGGGTCTAATAATTATTTAATAATTATTTTTCGACTTTAAGTTTATATCCATTATCTAATAGCTGTGCTAGTTCCTTACTTAACGTAGTCAATTCACCCTTCCCCTGATGATAAAATGCTCTCCACGCACTCTCCGCGTTACCGACTTTTGCCCCT